>NZ_JAMPKE010000003.1:0-334440 GCF_039961955.1 Trichocoleus sp. DQ-A1 | reverse complement strand
TCCTGTCAACTTTGCCGTCAATTTGATAGCCGGCTTAATTGCCTACTGCCACCAGCCCAAGAAGCCCTCCCTGATCAACGATGCTGCCTTGCCTGCTTAACCCGAACTCACGTTAATATTACGCTCCAAGGCTTAAAAACCCCTGTAAATCTGACTTTCCAACGTCCGAATGGCGCACTGTTGAGAGTCGTTCCGCAAACATCAGGCGAACAGGGAATGTTAGAGGTGGTTTTAGAGGAAACAACGGATCTCAGTGTTGACAAAAATGCCATGACTATCCAGGAAAACGGGAATGTCTTGCTGAACTAACCGTTTTAATATTTCCATAATTAGAAATGTAGGGATGCAAAGCTTTGCATCCCTACATTTCTCTTTTGATTCAAACGCTTTATCTAATCCGAATTTGAGCCAAATTGTTGAGCAAAAGTGCTTCTTCCTGCTCATCCCCAAGGGTACGCGCCAAAACGATCGCTCGTTGGTAGAAGGTCCGCGCCGTTACTGGGTTGCCGCTGACCTGATAAAGTTGGGCAAATAACCTGAGCGATTCTAGTTCTTGCCGCAAGTTTTGCGATT
This sequence comes from Trichocoleus sp. DQ-A1, assembly GCF_039961955.1. Lineage (NCBI taxonomy): Bacteria > Bacillati > Cyanobacteriota > Cyanophyceae > Leptolyngbyales > Trichocoleusaceae > Trichocoleus > Trichocoleus sp. DQ-A1. The sequence goes on along the minus strand of NZ_JAMPKE010000003.1, from coordinate 333,867 downwards.
CCTGAGCCAAGGTTAAGCGGCGATCGAGCAGTTCAAAACCCTCCTGATACTGCCTAAGCTTGCTGTAGACGACCAGCAAACCATCAATCGCTCGATATTGAGTTGAGCGATCGCGTATTTGCCGACCCAATCTCAGCGCCCCACGGTATGAAATCTGAGCATCCCGATATTGATTGAGTGCCAGATAAGCATCTCCCAAATTATTCACTGTATTCGCCTCGCCCAGCGGGTCTTTCCCCCGACGCCGAAAAATCAAGGCTTCTTCGTAACGTTTAATCGCTTGCAAATAATCGCCGCTATTTGCCGCCGCCAATCCTAGATTACTTAGCGACAGTCCTTCCCCGGCTTGGCTGTTGATGCTTTGGGCAATTGCCAGTGCTTCAGAAAAGCTTGCTGAAGCCGCCTGCACGGCACCTCGTTGCAGCAAAACGGTGCCGACGTTATTTAAGCCATAAATCTGCCCCTGGAAGTCTGGTTCGTCGCGGGCAACCGCCAACCGGCGTCGCAAGGCATCTTCCGCCTCAAAGTAGCGTCCCAAGCGGGCGTAAGTAAGGCCTAAATAATCGTATGTCTGACCGATTGCCCGCCGATCGCCTATTTGTTGGTAAATATCCAGTGCTTGTATCCAGTAGGGAATTGCTTTTGCCAGGTTCCCTCTCTGCTCCTCCTGTGCGCCCAATCGCAGCAGTCGGTCAGCATCTTCCCTCGCATATCCTTGGGTGCCATTGTTCAAGGGGATACTGAGTTGTTGGTCAATACTAACGGCTTTGGCACTGCTCGGCAAGTAAAAAGTAAACAGTAAAAAGATAAAAGAAACAGAAAAGAATCTCAATTTATTAGCATTGTTCTCTTTTATTTTTTGTGCCCTATTTTTGCCTAGTTTGGCGAATGCTGCAAACAACCACCCTCGCTCCTCATAACTCATAGCTAATCGCTCCACTTGCCTCTTGCTTCTCACCTTTTTGTTGCTTAGCTGCTCCTACCAGATAAATTGTGCGAATATCCTCTGGTAAAGAAGCTTCTAACAGTTGATACCCTTCTTGGAGCTTGACTTGAACCTGTGTGGGAGAAATTGTTTCTCCCTCTGCCTGGAGATAAGCGGCAATCCGCGTATGACTCCAGTTAAAGGTCTGCGCCATCAGCACCATCAATCGCAGCATCGGCGGGAATCGCTCCAACGCTTGTTCGACATAACACCACAGGGGCGGGGAAGCCGCTTGTAGGTTGTAATGAATTGACTCCACGGGTGGCAATTCTGCCTGGTTGATACATACAGCAGTAATGTTGATCAGCCAGTTCTGGAACGTTAGCATCCCAGTCCCGCTAACATCGCGCAAATCCAGTCCGCCTAGCTCAAAGTAGATGTGCCGCCAGGTGAGGGCGAAGAGGTAGTCTGCTTGTACAGGCGATCGCGCCAAATGCTGAATCAGGGTATAAACAATCGGACTATAGCGACTGAAAAGCGCTACGAAGAAGCGCCCCTGCTCCGGATGGCGCTGAAACAAAGTCAGTAATTCCTGATCGCTGTAATGAAACAGCGATTTGACAATCGGATGATTGCTTTCAGGGAAATGAGGAATTTGCACGATTTTGAATCACTTACTGGAGTCATTCTATCCAGGAACGATCCCTAATATATCTAGTGTTTTCAGGAATGGAAATGATACTTGTATTTTTAGTCGGTGGGAAGAGTGCCAATCGCCCTTTATTTTTTTAGCTGCTGCGATCGCTTCAGTGCGATGAATGGAGTAGCGATCGCGCTCAACAAACTCGCATCCTTCTGATTATCTTTCTCATTTTGTGAAGGCAAGATACCCCACTTCTTAAAGAAGTGGGGTATCTGAAATCGTAGCGATCGCCTTGTCTCAGTATCGAGCTGGATGACTTGCAGCGTCAGTTTTATTAACTTCGGCAGACTTACAGAGTATTTTAGAGACTCGTTTAAGCTTGATAGAATTAAATAGCGCTCTTGACTGCTTTACAGTCAAAGTGTTATGTGCAACCGTAAGTTTAGTTTTCAATAGAGTTCTTCAAGCCTTGTAGGTTCATGGTTCTAGCAGCAATTGATACGATTTCTCTTCTGCCTCAGCTCGTTCATTTAGGTGCTTTTTTCCCTGAATTACCTCTAGATGGTCTCTTGTCTACTCAAGGCATCATGGTGATGCTCTTGGCAGCCTACGCTGGTGCTATGTGGATGTTTCTCACCAGCGCCCCAAAAGTCCATACCGTCATGGTGTCCGATTTAGACACAGCGCGACAGTTCTATGAAGGCTTGCTAGATTTGCCAGTCGCAGAAGTGCCGCTACACTACTACTACAACTATGAGCAAACATTGGGAGCTACTGCCATCGATCCGCTTTATCTCTCACCCACGTTGGGAGGAAGCACTGCTACCCAAAAGCTGAATGGTACGGAAGGTTTATGGTATCAACTCAAGAAGAACACCCAACTGCACGTAATTTCTGGAGCCAGTTTGGGGAAGAAAAACCAGCAGCGCCACGTTTGTTTTGACCACGATTGCCTAGAGATGGTGCTGATGCGGGTGCAAATGCGGGGCGTCAAGCACAAAATTCGCCGCGACAAACCATTGAATTTTTTGGTAAAAGATTTGGACGGTCGCGTGATTGAAATGGCAGAAGTGTCGAATTAGCGATATTCACCTTTCCTTAACCCCTCCCTATTTCTCCCTAACCCTACTCTACAAGGGGAGGTTTAGGGAGAAATGTTTGTTAATGGGAGGGAAAAGGAAGAAATTTTTGGGTTGTTGGGTTCTTTTTAATTCTCCCCTTCCCTACTAGGGAAGGGGCAGGGGTTAGGTTGATTCTGGGGTAGCGTCGGATTTTTCGGGTTTGAGGAGAGGGAAAGCGATCGCATCCCGAATGCTGGCACAATCGGTTAGCAGCATCACTAAGCGGTCAATTCCAATCCCTAAACCACCTGTCGGCGGCATTCCATACTCCAGCGCTGTCAGGAAATCTTCATCCACGCCTTGCGCTTCCAAATCTCCCGCCGCCTTTCGCGCCGCTTGCGCTTCCAGTCGTTGCCGCTGATCGATAGGATCGGTTAATTCTGAGAAACTATTTGCCGTCTCCCGTCCGACGATAAATAGCTCAAATCGCTCTACCAATCCTGGTTTCGAGCGGTGCGGCTTAGCCAGGGGAGAAATTTCCACCGGATAATCCAGCACAAACGTCGGCTGAATCAGATTCGGTTCGCATTTTTGCTCAAAGGCTTCGTTAAGAATTTTCCCAATCGATTCGCATTCTTGTGCGCCTCCGATACCTGCCTGACTTGCTGCTGCTTTCGCGGCTTCCAGCGTAGGGAAAGCAGTAAAATCTAAGCCAGTTTGCTCCTTCACTAAGTCGTGCATGGTAACGCGACGCCAAGGCGGTGTTAAATTAATCGGCTCGCCTTGATAAGTAATTTCCAACGTCCCCAGCACCTCTTGCGCCACAGTGGTAATAATTCCCTCCGTCAGCGCCATCATGTCCTGATAGTCGGCGTAGGCTTGATAAACCTCAATCGTGGTGAATTCGGGATTGTGGCGAGTGGAAATCCCCTCATTCCGGAAAATCCGCCCCAATTCAAACACCTTCTCAAATCCACCTACAATTAGCCGCTTTAGATGGAGTTCTGTGGCAATCCGCAGATACAACTCCATATCCAGCGTGTTGTGATAGGTGATGAAGGGACGCGCATCCGCACCGCCAGCTTCTCCTTGTAACACTGGCGTTTCAATTTCAATAAAGCCGAGTTTATCCAAATAGCGGCGAATTCCGGCGGTAATGAGAGCGCGGCGTCGGAAAGTTTCTCGCACTTCCGGATTGACAATCAAATCCACATAACGCTGACGGTAGCGCTTAGCTACATCCGTCAATCCATGCCACTTATCCGGTAAAGGCAGCAGCGACTTGGTGAGAATCGCGTACTGCTTGACGTAAACCGATAGCTCACCCTTTTCCGTGCGTTTAACTGTCCCCTTGGCTCCCAGAATATCCCCGGCATCTGTTAGATCCTTTAGGTGTTTAAAGGCATCCGGGACATCCGCCATCCCTTCATCGATTCTTTTCTTCTCCAGATACAGCTGAATCGAGCCAGTTTCGTCTTGCAAGGTAAAGAAGGCGAGTTTGCCGAAGACGCGACGCGCCATAATGCGTCCAGCAATGGTGACTTCTACTTCTACTTCTTCACCACTTGGCAAATCTGCGTATTTTTCCTGCAATTGCGCCGCATGGTGGCTGGATTCCCACTGGTAAGCATAGGGATTCATTCCCATCTGCTTGAGCTGTTCGACTTTCTCTAACCGCGTGGCGCGGATATCATCTGAGGACATGGTAAGGAACTTTTAGGGGCAGTCTTTGATTTTAGGATGCTCTGGGCGAGTCTGTTAACTATTGTGTCTTGTTTTGCGGGATGGCAGGGGGAAGAGGGGGCGCTTGAGGAGGATAGCACTTAGAAAAGCTCATGGTGAATTGGCTACTTGTCTACTTTGTTAGTGCTTTCCGCTGAGTTTCCTGCCGTCTCTTCCTGTCTCATAGTAGCTGGTTTCAATGCCTTGGGAGCTTGAGCGAGTTTAGCTCCTCTGAGGTCTCTGAGCGCGTTCACGGTTAGTTCCTCTCGATTGAAGACGATAGTGCGTGTTTTTTTATCTTCCATTTTTTTGAGATATTGTGTAACGTTCATCCAATAAAGCTTTTCGTCACTATCGCGAACTATAAGGTATACGTCATATCGATGTGACTGCCAATACTCTATATGTCGTTCCTTTTCAATTTGAAAAGTATATGCTCCATCTTTTTTGCGTTTTTTCAAGTAAGAATTGCCGGATTTTAGCTGTACATAAATTTTTTCGCCGGAAGCCTCACCTTTGTGGTTTCTAAATTCTATTTCTCCATCAATGCCGTTATCGTCGTTTGGTATGAGACGCGGAATCTGCCCAGCTTTACCAACAAGAGCCATAAATTCACCTTCTAGGATAATTCTCTTGCTAGCGTTGTCGAGATTAGCATCAATCTGCTTATCCATTTGACGAACGTCAGTGAGAAATTTATCATCCTTGCCAAAGGTTTCTTCGATTAAATCAGATAGAGCAATCACTGTATCGCAGTAGTTACAACCAATCGTGAGAAGTCCCCTCTCAAGACGAACCTTAACTGCTTTTCTATCTACAAATTCTTCCTGACATTTTGGATTTGGGCAGCAATATATCCGTTCTCTCTTAATACTGCCGTTAAGCGCTCTGCGGCGTAGATGTTCGTGAAGGTACTTAAGAAACAAAATTTTTGTAGCATCAGGCACATCTATTCCGAAAAAGGCTGTGAGCTGTCCAGTTCCTTCAGCAAGTTCCTTTAAGATAAAACCACACCTATTCACATCGCCTTCTAAACCGTAAGGCAGAAATATTGCTGCATTCTTCCATAGGGATTCCTTTTTGAATGCTTCACTGTAGTACAGACGCACAACTAGTGTTGCATATACATTTAATAGTGCGCCCTCGAATTGGTAAGTAACGGTTGAACCTTCCACATCGGGATATTCAGGTAGCTCTCGGTTGAACTGAGACGGAAGTACTAGCTTTCTTTCATCAAGAATGGCAAGTTCTTTTGTGATAAAAAGTTCAACAACCGATTGAAGGATGATACGCTCTTCATTCTCAGTTATCCGTTCTAGTGAGCCAAAATTGAATTTTCCTTCGCGTGCTGCCTGTTCCTCTAAACATCCGAGACCGTCAGGTTGTTCGCGTGCAGCACGTGCCATTGCCGAGGCGTAATTGTCTAGCAGTTCTGATTGAAATAAAACATAGTCACCGAATGATAGAGTCTTCACAAGATCGTGCGATTCTACACCTTCAATTGCAGCGCGAAAATCATCGTCATTAAAGCTTGCTTCGGGATACATTATCCGAAACTGTCGCATAATATCTGTAGCTGTTTTCAAGACATGACCATTCTGTTTCTGATTAAAAATAAAGTCCTTCATCTGCTTGAAAAGACGCTCAGAAACAGTTAACGGGAGTTTTTCCCAATCAATTGCATTTTCAATTTGTTGCAGTAACTCCTTAACACCCTCGCCAGTGAAAGCTGATGTCCGGAAGGCTCCTTGAAAGCCCAACTCCAAAGCAAAGGTATTCATCCTTTCGTCAGTTACAGTTAGCGTACTAACATCCGTTCTTGCTGCTACGAGGTATTTCACTAGATGTTCGCTGCCCTTAGCTTGTCGCAGTGCTTTATTCCAAAAAGCAACACCTTTGAAGGGATCAGTAGGACTAGAACCATCGAAAAGAACAAGTGCTACGCTGGTTTGATCGAGAGATAACTGATGAATAAGCCGGAATTCCACCTGTCCCGCTAAGTCCCAAAGTAGAATTTCACGAGTCTCTTCAAGACAGTTTTTTAACTTGTGAGGCGTGTCTCCCAAGCTCCACACATGGCGTCCGTGAGTCGATGCTGTGGGTTTGAATTCCTCCCCTGCTAAGACTGTGCCTAGTCCAGATTTCCCTACTCCGGTGTCTCCAACCAAAACAACTTTGGCATTGCGATAACGAACTGATTCAAACCCCAGAGCGGCGTTAAACAGGATGTTAATGTCTAGATTCCAGACATTAATTATCTTTTGTGACTCACTGAGTGTGGCAAAAATTGGTGCTGTCGGATGGAAGGCTATATCACTATCACCGACGTGATTAGTCCGCTCATGGAAAACTGCGACTTGTTCCCATGTGTCACAACGCCACAGTCTAACAGTCCCATCCGTTGACTTAGATGCTAAGAGACGACCATCACAAGAGAAAGAAATGCAGGTAACTTTGTTACTATGACTTTCAAGCTTAGCTGTTGGTTGCCCAGTAGTGAAGTCCCATAGCAACACGGTGGTATCAGATACTAAAGCAAGATTTCGCTTGTCTGAAGATAATGCCATGCTAGACACTAAACCAAACTCTCCTTCAAGCCTGTGGATAGCTTCTCCAGTTTTTGAATCCCAGAATAAGAGTGTATCGCCGTGAGCTGAGGCAAGTATCTGCCCATCTGGAGACCATACTATGCTCAAGCTAAGCGCTGAAAGCGTATGTTTAAGTTTCCCAGTTTTTGTGTTCCAGAGTCTAATTGTTGAGTCATTGGATCTTGAAGCAAGGAGTTGTCCATCCGGCGACCATTTCAACTCCCAAACCCAGTTAGAATGTCCTTTTAGTCTCCGATAAAATTTACCAGTCTTGATGTTCCAGATTCCAACAGTTGTATCACTAGAACCTGACGCCAGCATCATGCCATCGGGTGACCAAGCTATGGAGTTGATATTACCGGAATGTCGTCCTTCTAGCTTCCAGATTCTTTTTCCTCTCTGTGTGTCACAGATGTCGATAGTATCGTTACTGGAAACTATGGCGATCATCTGACCGTCTGGCGACCACGCCATATCAGTTATCAAGCCGGTTTGTTTTTCGATCGGATATCGAAGTGTGAATCCAACTGGGATTGTTTCTTTCACGATCTTGTTCGACATGGGCGATTCTTCACTGGTTAGCGATCAGTAGGTTCTCGGCGGCGTTGAGCGGCTGTATCTTAAAACCTAGAATAGCCGTTGCCACTGCGATCGCGCTTGTTTATAGGCAATGCTATGTTAGACTCTGCTTTGTGTAGGCTTGGGTACATGGAGTGAGGTGACTGGATAAAAAAGAGAGCGATCGCATTTTCCCCACATCACAAAAATTGTGAGTTAATCGTTGCGGCTGCGCCAACAGCATCGCTATTTGTTGTAGATGTGGAAGCAAGTAGATTCGCTGTCTGAGTTGCATTCAGACAGATGCTTGGTAAGATTTTAATAGATTGGCAATCTGTCGGTTTGAGGCTGGAGCTGTCTAAAATTGAAAAAGCAGCTTCAGCCTCTTGATTGACACTTTGAAAGCTAATAGCAAGATGGTTAGACTTTTCCCAATCTCTAATTGGCTCAAAAGTGTTAATCTCAGCAGCAAAGTGAGCTAATTGAAAAAGTTACAGAATCAACTATCGATCAGCTGTTGGTAGCGGCAAGGAACTCTCGCATATATTGAGTGACCAGTTGCGGTTTCTCTTGCTGTACCCAATGGCTAGAGTCGGGAATGTATTTAATCGTCAAGTCTTTGACATACGCTTCAGTTCCGTAAGTCAGTTCTTTACCAAGTGCAGTATCTTGCTCTCCCCAAATCATTAGGGTAGGAACCTGGAGAATACTCCAATCTTGACTGAGCATTCTCTGCTGAAAAAGATTGCGATAATAGTTCAGGCTGGCTGTCAGGGCACCGGGTTTTGCAGCAGCTTGTTTGTAGGCATCCAGATCGGCTTTAGTGAAAGCATTCTTATCAACAGCCATACCCGCGATAGCCGTTTCAATCGATTGGTAATCGAAGGATTGTAAGAGAAATTCTGGTAGCCACGGTAGCTGAAAAAAGAAGATATAGGAACTGCGTAACAGTTGTTGGGGATTACGCATATTTTCGGCAAATTTGGCAGGGTGAGGCAGATTTAGCACAATCAACGTGTCCACCATCGTGGGGTATGCGTAGGCAAAATTCCAAGCGATCGCGCCCCCCCAGTCATGACCCACCAGCACGCAGCTAGAGTATCCGAGTCCCTGAATTACCCCTTCAACATCTTTAATAAATTCATCCATCACATAAGCCGATTGAGCTGCTGGCTTATCGCTGTCGTTATAGCCGCGCAAGTCAAGGGCGACGACTTTATAATCTTTGGCAAATTCGGGGATTAGATGCCGCCAGGAGTACCAAAATTCCGGGAACCCATGCAGCATCAGCATCAAAGGGCCTTCTCCCTGGGTGACGTAGTGCAGCTTAATTCCGTTGCTGGTGATATATTCGTGCTTCCAAGAACCCTCTAGCACAGACATAGATACCTCCTTTGCTGTTGTAGTCATGGCGGCAATTCATCGCCGATGCGGACACTATTCAGATTAACGAATCAACAGCAGAAGACGGCAGCTTCGGAAGAGATAGTTCATCAGCATTCGGTTGATCTTGCTGACGCCGATTGATGAACTGCTTTAGCACTTGCACTAAGATACGAGGCTGAAACAACGCCGTGGGTGGTTTCAGCAGGTGCAAAACTTCTATGAAAACTTGGAACGCTACGGGACTCTCAATCGTGATTAACCTCACACGATCCAGATACCGTTGCATCAATCGGGTCTTCAGATCGGGTTGACCGCCCTCGGTCGTAGGCCAGCGGAAATCCTCGCCTGTCGCCATCAGCCAAGGGATATGATTCACTTTTGCCAGTTGCTTTTGAAAGCGCCGCGTTAAACCCGTTAAATCGTCTTGAGAGTGACGCTGAAATTGCTCTTTCAAGCACTCCTCCAGCGTTAACGCAGCCATCGCCGCCGCGGTCATACCTTGACCGTAGATAGGATTGAAGGAACAGACGGCATCACCTAAGACGACAAAGTTTTCTGGCAATCTGGATTGTTCGTAGTGACGCAGGCGGTTTTCTGTGCCGCGATGACAGTAGATGGGTGAAATCGGTTGGGCTTGTTTGACCACTTCGTAGAGAATGGGCGATCGCAAGCTGCGGGCAAATTCCAAATAGCCAGCTTCATCGCTGGGTGGATAGTCTCGACCCAAACCAGCCAGGGTGATCACAAAAGCGTCACCCTCACAGGGATAAAGCAGCCCACCGCGAGAGTTTTCCCCTGGTTTAGACCACACCACGATGGATTTCCAATCGCTTTGGAAATCCGCTGGACGTTGATACCAACGGCTGGCGTAGCCTAAAAAGGAGTTAATGACTGTTTCTTGAGGCGGTGTGTAACCTAATGCCTTTATCCACTCAGGGGTTTTGGAATTCCGTCCAGTTGCATCCACGACCAGATCGGCTGGTAGAGACGCGGAATTTTGCGTCTCTACATCTGCGGCGCTAGTGTTTTGCCCGTGGTTGTGAAATTGCACCTGTACGCCCGTTACCTTAGTTTTGCTGGTGTCGGACAACAACTCGGTTGCTTGGCTTTCTTCCAGAATGCGTACATTGCTGTAAGCAGCCAGTCGGCGGCGAATCATCCACTCCAGCAGGTTCCGACTACAGGCACGAGTCACCAGACCGGAGGGAAAGCGGGGTGCCCAGCCGCCAAAATCTAGCATGGGACAGTCTAACGTCCAGTCCAAAGCAGTAGCGCCAGCAGCCGCTAATTCAGTACCTAACCCAGGAAACAGTTGCTCTAAAATCTGCTGCCCCCGCAACAGCAGAACGTGAGCTTGGTGGGCTTGGAGTACGCCTCGGCGCGTCTCCGGTTTGTCTGCGATGCGATCGCGTTCAATAATCGTCACTTGATCAAAGCGTTCGGCAAGCACTCGCGCTGCCAGTAGCCCAGCCATACTGCCACCGATGACAATGGCTTGTCTATTGCTGCCAACCGCCAGTTGGTGAGGGACGGACATAGACGTTTGAGTTTTTTTGGGTGATTTAGATGTATGTCAGCTGAATTTTGCTTCTGATTCTATCAGCGTCTGCTTCTCTTCTTTTTCTTGTAGCAATAGTCCTCCGAGATGAATCACTGCCAGAATCAGCGCCCCAATTGAAAGAATGTAACTATGCAACGTGTACAAATGGGCAACTGTTACCGTATTGATGGCTCCACCCCCCGTGAGGATTTCTCGGAGTAGGGAACCAATTCCAGGGACGGCTTCTACTGTGCCTAATTCGATGGTGAAACGCCAGTACCCTAACTGTGTCCAATCGAGAAGCATGGCAGTCCAACCAAGCGCGATCGCTACCAAAGTTAATAAAATTCCGCTAATCCAAGCGGTCAGCCAGCTTCGGCGAAATTTTTCACCGAGAAACATCACAACAATCGCTATCAGAGAAGCCCCGATCAATCCATTTCCAGCAATCTCATGGAGACGCTGAATTAGCCAACCGTTGGGAATCTCTGATTTGATTTCCCTCAAGGAATTATAGGCTCCACCTGCGGTCGGTTCGTAATAGAAAGATAGAAGAATTCCGGTGACGGCTGCTGTCAGGCTCAAAGACAAAATTGCTACAGCCAAAATAGTAGCCAGTCGTCGAAGTACAAAAGCGTACTGCACATTGTTCATGGCTAACTCCAACCTTTTGCGGTTGAATATGTATTTATACTTATTGTATTTATTTTTTCTGATTTGAACCCAAGAAATTATTAAATTTGTGAGGAAAACGAGCAGCAAAGAGAACGCATACGCCAAGACCCGGAACGCAATTCAGGGGATGCTCTCGTTACTGTCTCTATAGGGTGTTAGGAAAATCCACATTCTCAGAACAAAACAGCCGATTTTCCTCACCACTGATGCTCTGCCGCCATGAATGTCTCGACAGATGCAACATCCAGAGGTCGAGAGAAAAAGTAACCTTGTCCATACTCGCATTGCAGGGTTCTGAGTTGGGCAAGTTGCTCTGCTGTTTCTACTCCTTCTGCCACCACATCCAAACCCAAGTTGTGAGCCAGTGTGATAATGGTACGGACAATCTCCCAATTCTCGCTATCACTGCTCATTCTCCCGACGAAAGAGCGGTCAATTTTCAACGTATCAATCGGAAATCGGTGCAGATAACTTAAAGATGAATAACCCGTGCCGAAGTCATCAATATATATCTGGACGCCTAGTTTTTTCAATTGTAAGAGGGTAGCGATCGCAGATTCAGCATTTTCCATCACCGCGCTTTCAGTGATTTCTAACCGCAAACAGCCAGCATCTAAACCTGTTTCTTCTAAAATTTGATGGATTGCTTGAGCGAGATGAGGTTGCGTAAACTGTTTGCTCGATAGATTTACGCTAATAGTTAATGGTTGATGGTTGATGGTTAATGGTTTGTTGCCAGGAACGCCGGATGATGAATCATTAACAAGTTGTTTTTGCCATACATACATCTGACGGCACGCTTCCTGTAATACCCACCAACCGATAGGAACGATTAGTCCAGTTTCTTCTGCTACTGGAATAAACTCAGCTGGAGAAATCAAACCGCGTTCTGGATGCTGCCAGCGCACTAGAGCTTCAAATCCAGTAATTTGACCTGTGGAGAGCGAAACAATGGGCTGGTAGTGAAGTAGAAACTCTTGGCGATTAACAGCCTGCCTCAAGTCAGTTACTAACTGCAAAAGTTCCACAGCGCGAGTGTGCATCGTCATGTCGAAGACCTCATGACGCGCTCTACCCAATGCCTTAGCACGATACATGGCAATGTCGGCATCGCGTAGGAGGTCTTGCGGCTGGTGAGAATCTGTAGTGTTAAAGGCAATGCCAATACTGGCACTGGTAAAGACTTCCTGCCCGTTTAGGTTAAAAGGTAAAGCGAGTTCATTTTGAATTTGGTTCGCAATGCGGGTGGCGTCACTCACATCTTGAATATCTTCTAGAAGAATCGTGAACTCATCTCCCCCAAGACGGGCAACCATATCTCCAGGACGCAGACACCTCTGGAGCCTGTAAGCGATTTCGACAAGTAGTTGATCGCCGATTGTATGTCCAAGGCTGTCATTAATCACCTTAAAGCGATCGAGATCCAGAAACAGTACAGCAAACAAGTAATCTTGACGCCGTTTTGTCAGCTCAACCAAATGTCCGAGCCGCTCCATGAATAGAGCGCGGTTGGCTAAACCTGTCAGCTTATCGTGAAAGGCATCGTGGATTAATAGATCCTCTACCAGTTTGCGATCGCTAATATCTGTAGCAACACCCAGCACTTGTCGGGCTTTTCCATCTGGTGAGACTAGAGATTTCTTAGTGGTTTGAAACCAACGCACGTTGCCTGTAGAGTCGGTGAGGGTCTCCTCAGAAATGATTTTTTCCGTTTCTCCTATTATCACTTCTCTGTCATCAGAGAGAAACCGTTCTACTTCCTCAAAATTCGGATTGAAATCTGCATCGGTTTTGCCAAGCAAATTTTCAACGGTTGTTCCATAAATACTTGCTAATGCTTTGTTAACCAGAGTAAATTTTCCGTCCCAGTCTTTGACAAAAATTAAATTTGGGGTGGAGTCAATCACATTGCGAAGAAACTCTTGTTGTACTCTAAGTGCTTCTTCTGCTTGCTTGCGGCTGGTAATATCTCGGCTCACAGCGAGGAGACATTGCTGATTGTCAAAGTCAATAATCTCTGCTGATAGTAATGCCACACGCGCCTCACCTGATTTTGTAAGGAAGGTAAATTCTATGTTGCGAACAGACCCTTCCTCTAGCAATATCTGCTTCATGCGATCGCGCTGCTCCTGATTTGCCCAAATCTTCAGCTCAACTGTGGTGCGACCGATGATTTCTTCGCGGGTATAACCAGTAATGTTTAGCAAGCTATCGTTGACTTCAACAAGGCGTCCCTCTGCCACCGTACTGATAGTGATTGCGTCAGGAGTGGAACGGAAGGCTTTAAAGAATCTCTCTTCTGATGCCCGCCGCGCCGCTTCTGCTCGCTGGCGCTCTTCCATTTCGGCTTGTAATGTCTGATTCGCTTTTTCTAGCTCTTGGGTTCGTTCCCAAACCCGATTTTCTAGCTTTTCGTGCGCTTTCTGGAGTGCGGTTTCTGTCCGCTGGCGCTCAATGGCAATTCCTGCTAAGTTTGTCGCTATTTCAATCAGTTGTAAATCATAAGAATTAGGGGTGCAAGGCTGGGAGTCGTACATGGCAAAAGTACCCAACACCTTGCCATCCGAATTAAGAATTGGTGTAGACCAACAAGCTCGCAGTTCGTTGCTCAACGCTAACTCGCGGTAATCTTGCCACAACGGATCGATGGCAATATCTGAGACAATTACAGGCTCCTTCCAATAGGCAGCTGTCCCGCAAGAAACAACACGCGACCCAATGGCGATTCCGTCAAGGGCACGATTATAGCTTTCTGGAAGACTAGGTGCTGCGGCATGGCGGAGATTGCGCCCATTTTCATCCAGAAGTAGAACGGAACATCGCATTTTACTGGAATGTTTCTCAATATTGCGGCATAAGACGTTCAGGACGCTATTGAGAGAGTCTCCTCTAGCAATCATTTCCAGTACACGCTTCTGACTAGCTAAGAGACTTTCTGCTTGCAAGCGCTCAGCGATCGCTTGTCGCATATTTACTAAATTACGTCTTAGTTCTAGTTGCGCTACGACCTGACGACTCAGTGATAAGAGGGCTTCTTGCTGCTCAGGCTTGAGTTGACGCGGCACAAAGTCGATCGCGCACAGCGTTCCCAGCGCATAACCGGCGGGTGTGATTAAAGGCGCACCTGCATAAAAGCGGATATTGGGGTCAGTCGTTACCAAAGGGTTCGTGGCAAACCGTTGGTCGGCTAATGCATCTGAGACGATAAACAAATCGGATTGCAGAATAGCATGGGAGCAAAAGGCGATATCTCGCGGTGTTTCTGATACTTCCACACCGACTTTTGACTTGAACCACTGCCGATTCGCATCGACGAGGCTGATTAGCGCAATCGGTGTTCCGCAAATATGTGCAGCCACACGAGCTAGATCGTCGAAAGCCTGTTCGGGAGACGTATCAAGAATCTCATACTGCTGGAGGGCTTTCAGCCTTCCTGCTTCATGGCTAGGCATAGGCGCTTTCACGCAGGATATTTCTCCAGATTCGATGCTTGCGACATTTTTGCTGGCACTAGCTTTGGTTATTTTTTGGGATATAGCTTCAAATATACCTATCCGGCTCAGATTTACCATATTCTGTTTTTCCTCAGCTAGGTTAGTTATATTTATATTCGTAACTTTTACTTTTACCTTAATTTACATAGGTTCTTTAGGGATCTAAGTCACAAACAATTCGTTTGTCTGTCACAAATTACCTTAAGAAGTTTTTAATCTTATTAATTTTTAGACGTAGAAAGTTAGTCTGTATATGAGATTACAGAGATTCTGGATGAAATTAATTTATTTACAATTTTATCGATATAAAAAATGCCCATCATTTAAGTTTTTTCATTACATCTGGAGCAATTACAAAATTTGGGAACCGGGAAAATACGGGTGTTCTCTTGTTTCCAGCAGAGAGTTTCCTATTTCTTCAGGATTTCTACGGATCTAAACACAGGGCAGATGGCTTCACAAAAGCAGGCTGCCGACTGGTCTGGTGAATTGGAATTTCGATGGTAAATTCTACCCCTTGTCCCGCTGCGGAAATACATTTTAATTGACCACCGTGTTTTTCCACAATCTGATAACTAATGGATAACCCCAACCCCGTGCCTTTGCCGATGCTTTTTGTGGTAAAGAACGGATCGAACACTCGTTGCTGCACCTCTTGACTCATACCAGGGCCGTTATCAGCGATGTAGATTGCTACCTGATTGGTGTTTAGCATTTGAGTATGAATCCGAATCGTAGGTAATTGTTCATGGGTACTTTCTTCCCCATGATTCACAACCCGGGGTACTTTCTTCCCCATGATTCACAACCCGTGACCCATTCCCGATTGCCTCTTCGAGGGCATCAATTGCATTGCTGAGAATATTCATAAACACTTGGTTGAGCTGACCTGGGTAGCACTCGACTAGCGGCAACTTGCCATACTCTTTGACCAGTTGAATGCCTAAAGTGCCTCCGACTTGTTTCAAGCGATGCTGCAAAATCAGCAAAGTGTTTTCAATTCCCTCATGAATATCAACGACTTTCATTTCCGCTTCATCCAGTCGGGAGAAGTTACGCAGCGACAAGACAATTTGGCGGATGCGTTCTGCCCCCACCTTGATCGACGCCAGCAGCTTTGGGAGATCGTTCTTCATAAATTGGAAGTCGCTCATCTCTACATAGGCTTGAATTTCAGGAACCGGATGAGGATAGTGTTTCTCGTAGAGGGACAGCAGGTTGAGCAGTTCCTGAGTATAGTCGCTGATGTGGGTGATATTGCCGTAGATGAAGTTGACTGGGTTATTAATTTCGTGAGCAACTCCGGCGACTAACTGCCCCAAACTGGACATTTTTTCGCTCTGAACGAGCTTCGCTTGGGTTTGTTGAAGTTCTCGAAAAGCTTGTTCTAGCTGGTTTGTTTGTTGTCTCAATTGCGCTTCCGATTGCCGTAAGGCTTCCTCGGCGGCTTTACGTTCGGTAATGTCGGTAATCATTCCTAAGACACCGATGTATTGCCCTGTTTGATCGAAGATGGGATTTGTAGCAACAATCGCCCACAAGTTACAGCCATCTTTACGGGTGAATTTAAAGTCATGTTGTTCTTTAATTCCTTGGCGGCGACGTTCCATCTGAGCGATCGCGATCGCCTGACCTTCTTCATCCATGAATGCAAATAAAGTCTGACCTAGCATCTCAGGGATGGTATAGCCTAGCATTTGGGCCATCTGATTGTTCGCAAAAGATGTATTGCCTGCGGTGTCGAGAACCCAGATTCCCTCAGTCGTGGTTTCGACAATGCGACGATATTGCGCTTCGCTTTCCCGTAACGCCGCTTCTGTCTGCTGGCGTTCGACAATTTCCTGTTGTAACAAGATGTTGGCAGATTGTAGCGCCGCAGTCCTTTCTTCAACTCGTCTTTCTAACTCTAATGTGAGTTTTCGTAGTTCTTCTTCAGTGGCTTGGCGCTCGGCAATTTCCTTTTCTAGTGTGTTGTTGGCAGTTTCCAATAGCGCTGGACTAGGAAATGCAAGTGCTTGAGGAATTAAGGGCATTAGCATCAACGCCGTATACACAGAAACCCCAGCCGTAAAGGCTTTCAAGAATCCTGATAACCAATAATACGGATGCCACAGCGTCGCCACCTCTGCTAGATGCGTCGTACCGCACGCAACAATGAATGTTCCAAACAACAGGAATATCCCATAAAAGGGCATATCTCGCCTTTTGGAGACAAAATATACCAGCATGATTGGAATCGAATAATAAGCGACTGCGATCAAAATATCAGATGTAATGTGCAGCCACACTAATCCAGGCTTCCACAGGTAACAATGCCCGTGGGGAATAAAATCTTTTGACAAAAAATTTTGCACAAATTTTAGCATCAAGATTTATGGCTGTAATAGTTTTTACATTTAATATTCAATTTGTATCTTATCTTGGAATATTTCATATATTTGTTGATTTTCATGAATAAGGTAACAATTTGCTTACAATTTGTGCAAACAATCGACTTTGACTATTTATGTGTTAATCGACAGATTTCAGAGAAATTACGGATAGCTAGCAGGTCATCTAGACAGCAACTATCAGTTTATTTTTAGGCAGAAGACTTTTGACTAGAAATCTTTGTCGCTAACGCCCTGACACAGCATTAGCTGGAGATACCGTCTACTGTAGAATTTCGGATCTTTTATTACTTTGTAAGCGATCGCATCCATAGACAAGAAGCAATCGATGAAAATCGATGTAAAATCGCAGATGGTCTAGAATCCGGTTTTCTGCAAAAAAAGAAGTTAAAAAGCCGCTAAAATCATCACTGTGCCGCTGGTTGAGGAGAGAATGCGGGTGGAATATCAATTACAAGTAGAACAAGTGGTGGAAACGCTTAAAAATGATCTACCCATGCTTTTTGAAAGAGATATTTCCTACGACATTTATACACAGGATATCTATTTTGAAGATCCAGTGAATAAATTTAAATGGAAATTCAACTATCGGATTATCTTTTGGACGCTGCGATTTCACGCGCAGCTATTTTTTACAGAAATATTTTTCGATCTTCATGATGTGGAGCAGACAGATGAAGACACCATTAGGGCGAATTGGACTGTACGCGGTGTTTTGCGCCTTCCCTGGAAACCTCGCCTATTTTTTAATGGCTACTCTACTTATAAACTCAATAAAGATGGGTTAATTTACAATCACATCGATACATGGGATCGCAAACCCAGCGAAATCTTGAAGCAGTTCCTGAAAAAGGGAGGGAATATCTAAGCTCAAATTTAAATGAATGCCTTGATTTTAGGAATTATTTTGATAAAAATAATTCCTAGAATTTATGAAGCTCGAACCAGAGGATTAATTGCCTCTACTTTAGACCCACAATTACTTGAATAAAGGGTAACAGCAAAGGTCGTTCCCACTCCAATTTCACTGTTTACTGCAATTTTTCCACCGTGTAAATCTACACAATTTTTTACGATAGAAAGTCCTAATCCAGTACCCGGAATCGTCCCCACATTATCAGCTCGATGAAAAGATTCAAATAACCGCGTTCTGGCTTCGGGAGGAATGCCGATTCCTTTATCTCGGATGAAAAAAAGTGCTGTTCCTTGTTCGCAAACTAAGTCGAACTGAATATTGCCGCCTTTCGGGGAATACTTGATGGCATTTGAAAGCAAATTCGTAAAAATTTGCCGAAGCAACTTTTCATCCATACAAAAATGCGTACTTTGACCTTGACAAGCGAAAGCGATCGCGTGTTGCTTGCTAATTGTCACTTGGATATCTTCCACCAGGGCGCGGCAGAATTTTTCTAAATCTAAAGGTGCTGGATTAAAGGCAAGCTTCTTGGCTTCGGCTTTCCCAATAAACAACACATCATCTAATAGATGAGTCATATTTTTGGCAGCTGCTTGAATACGAGCAAAATACTCGCGTTTTTTTTCTTCACTTGCTTGATGTGGGAAACGTTCTAGTAATCTGGCAGATAGAATGATGATGCTCAACGGGGTGCGAAATTCGTGGGATACGGTGGTAACAAAGCGAGAACGCAGTTCGCAGAGTTCCCGTTCTTTTTCCATCGCATTCCGAATTTCAGCATCGGCTCGTTTCCGCTCGGTGATGTCTTCAACCATGCCTAATTCATAGAGGATTTCTCCAATTTCATTTCGGATTACCGTTACCGTTAACTTCACCCAGCAAATTTCTTGGTTTTTCTTGATATAACGTTTCTCAAGCTGATAGCTGTCTATGTCTCCCTGAATGATTTGCTTGAGATAAGGTGTTTCTGTTTCCAAATCTTCAGGATGGTTAATATCAAAAAGGTCAAGGGTTGTCAGTTCTGAATCCGTGTAACCCAAAATTTCACAAAAGGCTCGATTTACCATGAAAAACCGATAGTCAGGTTTTCTGACTAAGGTGATACCGATAGGAGCATCATCAAAAACTCGACGAAATCTTTCTTCGCTCTCGCGCCGTGCTGCTTCTGCACGCTGGCTTAGCGCAGCGTGTCGCAGGCTTTGGCTAATTTCGTCCCGGAGTTGCTCGTTGACCTGTTGTAATTCTGCTGTACGCTCATCTACTCTCTTTTCTAGTTCTTCGTTGGCTTCTTTTAGGGCGGCGGCTGCCCACTTTTGACTGGTAATATCTCTGACAGTGCTGAGGATTGCATCCACACTGGCATCTGGATTATGGATGGGGGTGATATTGTACTCGTAGTGCCTGAAACCCTCGATGGCGGGAAGGTAAGCTTCGCCAGTCATCGGTTGCCCGGTAGAAAATACTGTCTGATGGTGCGCTTCAATTGACCCCATATTTTCCGGTTGCAAGCCGAGTTCTTGCCATGTCTTCCCCACTATGTCACTACGCTGGAACCCCAGTGCCTTGGCACCTGCAACGCTAGTATCGGCATATTTTCCCGCTCTATCGATCAGATAAATCCGATCTGGAGAAGCTGAGAGAATTTGGTCGAGGTTTGTGGATTGTTGCTTAACTTGGGCGGTGAGTTGTTGTAGTTCTAACTCAACGGCTTTATGCTCGGTGATATCTTTGGCAACTGCATAGAAGCATCCATTTTGATGCGGTAACGTTCTCCAAGACAGCCATCGATAGCTGCCATCCTGGCAGAGATAGCGATTTTCAAAATGAGCGATCGCATTGTCAGCAGATTCTCCGGATGCGGTTAGCGTTGCATTAACATCATCTGGATGGACAAATTCAATCCAAGGGCGCGACATCAATTCTTCCAGCGTCCAGCCCAAAACGCTCTCCCAGGCGGGGTTGAGTTTCTGGAAGTACCTATCTTGCCCGCAAATGCCTAAGAGATCGAGGGACAGGTTAAAAAATGCATTGAGTTCGGACTCTGCTTTCGCCAGCGGCTCAGTCGGTTCGCTTGGATGCTTGGGATTGTTCACAGTAGCCCTCTTGGATGTTTACTCCCCGTTATCTTTTATTAGTATTCCCATCGCTTCCGACAAATAATGCAGAGTATTCATCCCAATTCTTACAAAATTTTGCATTTTGTTTTTAGAATCCCAATTTATGTATTTACTCGGAAGCGATCGCAGATTTTCTGCCACTTCCTAAGTTTAAGAAGCTGGAGTATTGCGGTATACGCTGAGCAGGTAAGTGTAAATCTTCAAAAACCCGGATTTTGTAGGAACTGAAGTTATCTCCCTCCGGGATTTTACGTTTAGTTTTACGAGATGTTTCGCTGCTAGGTGGCTGCATCAAAAGAGCGCGATCGCGTCCACTCCTGATAATCTAATCAAGTTATTCTCTTTTGAGGTTCTGGCAACCGCAAAAATCTATGCATCAAGATAAACGTCAGGCTTACTGGCGAGCCAATACTGCTTTAATTCGGAATCTTTTGAGCGTTTGGGCGCTAGTATCCCTCGTTTTTAGCATTCTGTTAGTTGAGCCATTGAATGCGGTGCGTTTTGGTAACGTTCCCCTCGGCTTTTGGATGGCACAGCAGGGTTCTATTTTTGTCTTTGTAGGGCTGATTTTCATCTACGCCGTGCAGATGGACAAGCTCGATCGCAAATACGATATCGATGAGTGAGAGAAAGAATGTCAGTTGAAATCTGGACTATTTTATTGGTTAGTCTTTCTTTCATTGGGTACCTCTACATCGGTTGGCAGTCGCGCGTTAAAGAAAGTGCAGGCTTTTTCGTGGCGGGACGTGGAGTTCCACCCATCGCCAACGGTGCAGCAACAGCAGCAGATTGGATGTCGGCGGCGTCGTTTATCTCAATGGCAGGGTTGATTTCCTTCTTGGGTTACGACGGCTCGATCTATCTGATGGGTTGGACGGGTGGCTATGTTCTGCTAGCGTTGTTGCTGGCTCCCTATTTGCGGAAGTTCGGTAAATATACGGTGCCGGACTTTGTGGGCGATCGCTATTACTCCAATGTCGCCCGTTTAGTGGCAGTTGTGGCGGCAGTTTTTGTTTCCATGACCTACGTCGCGGGACAGATGCGGGGTGTGGGAATTGTGTTCAGCCGCTTCTTGCAAGTGGATGTAAGCACTGGCGTGATCATTGGGATGGTGATTGTCGGCTTTTTCTCCGTTTTAGGGGGAATGAAGGGGATTACCTGGACTCAGGTGGCACAGTACGGCGTGTTGATTATTGCCTACTTGATTCCCGCGATCGCGATCGCCATGCTGCTTACCGGCAACCCGATCCCCCAACTGGCGTTCCCTTTTAGCGATATTGTCCCTAAATTAAACCAAATCCAGGTTGACCTCGGTTTTCAGGAATACACCAAACCGTTTGTCAACAAGTCGATGCTGGATGTTTTGTTTACTACCATTGCTTTGATGGTGGGAACGGCGGGACTTCCCCATGTCATCGTGCGCTTTTACACAGTTCCTGATGTTCGTGCGGCGCGTTACTCAGCGGGTTGGGCGCTGCTATTTATCGCGATACTCTACACTAGCGCCCCCGCGCTCGCAACGTTTGCCCGTTATAACCTGATCGACAGTTTGCACAACCAGACGATTCAGGAAATTCATCAACTCGACTGGGTGAACAAGTGGGAAAACACCAAGCTGCTTACCTTTGAAGATAAGAACGGGGATGGGCGGATTCAGCTAACGCCCGATAAAGCTACTAGCGAGATCGGCATCGATCCGGATATTATCGTTCTCTCGACGCCAGAAGTGGCAAAACTCGCTCCTTGGGTGATCGGCTTGGTGGCGACGGGAGGATTAGCGGCGGCGCTGTCTACCGCATCCGGCTTGCTTTTGGTAATCTCTAGTGCAGTTGCTCACGATATCTACTACCGCATCATTAATCCAGGTGCGTCAGAATCGCTGCGAGTGATGGTGGGTCGAATTATGGTCGGGTTTGCGATCGCAATTGCCGGATACTTCGGCATCAATCCCCCCGGTTTTGTGGCGCAGGTGGTGGCTTTTGCCTTTGGTTTGGCAGCAGCCAGCTTTTTCCCAGTCATCATTTTAGGTATCTTCGACAAACGGACAAATCGGGAAGGCGCGATCGCCGGGATGTTAGCTGGTCTTATCTTTACCATCTCATACATTGCGGGTGTCAAATTTTATGGAATGTCACCCTGGTTTTTCGGCGTTTCTGCTGAGGGAATTGGCACCTTGGGCATGGCGATCAACTTTGTTGTCACCTGGGTTGTTTCGCGTCTAACTCCGCCACCGCCGCTGGAAATACAGGAAATGGTGGAAGAGTTACGCACGCCGGGTGGGGAACCAGTCGCTTCGTCAAGCCATTGATCCTCGTTTGGATTTTAGATTTGGGGGTTTGGACGACCAAACAAGCGCCGCAACATAACTTCAAAATTGGCACAAGCGGCAGATCTACAACAAAATGGTATAAATCAACACACAGGTAGGGGTGATTCATCAATCGCCCCTTTTTTGTAGGCTAGTGGAGTAATTTTTTGAGACTCGCTACGTAGATGCGATCGCTTTACAGGTCTACTAACTCTAGCTCTAAAGGTTTACCAACTTATACCCATTCATTCTACTGGCGCTACACTTACGATTTTCTTTTTGCTCCCTTGTGAAGAAGGTTGGGATTTCTGATGGCTAGCATCACAAGGAAAAATTAGTATTGAAGTAAGTTCCACCATCCCGCTTTAAACAGGTAGCCCTCTAGAGGCACTACCAAGTTTCCGTTTATTTCCGATACTTCCGAGAAAAAACTCGATAACCCTTCCCATCCATACTATCCGACGGAGAGAGACTATCTTCCTCCATATTGACTAAATCGAATTGAACATTTTCTGTATAAATTGTTAAAGTAATTCTGATTACTTCTAAAAAGTTAATTACCCAAGAACATTCTTCTTGCGAATATTCTTCATAGTATTGAATCAATTTAGCCAAACAAACTTCTAAATGAGTCCGAGTGGGAGGACAAATTAGAATAATTTTCAGCAGTAGGATTGCTAGAGTAACCGATTTTCCTTCAGAAGCTAATGAAACGAACAGAGAAGAAGGTTCTCCATTATTCTTGATCGTTAAACATTCAATTACCCGTTTACAGGTTTTAATCAGCAGAAGGCTATTGATCTCTTCTTCATCAGCCTCTTTATAGATAAATTCTAATATTTTCCACAAATTAGTTTTTAAAGTCTCTACCTGACCTTGACTTTCAGTCGAATAAAATAAATATTTTAGCAAGCCTTGTTTAAAATGCTTGTATTTCAATTCTTTGGTTTGTTTTAAAAAAATATTTGCAATGTTTTCATAGCTAAACATTCCGCGTCTAGCGATAACTTTTTTAACTAAACGGAGTGCTTGATCGCCCAAAGCCGTAGGATTTTGGTTTTTCTTATTGTTAAATCCCCTAGACTCAGAATGAGCTGTGTACATTGCCAGATCAAACTTAAACTGGTCTTTCAACTGCTTTGATAAGCCTTTAGCAGCTTGGCGCTGTTCTTCAGAATTTTTCTTATTAACATACTGAGGCGCTAACAAATAAGATGTATAACGGCTCTTCCAATGGTCTTGCTCTCGATTTTCATATCTAGAAACAAATAGCTTAAGTTCCTCGTAATCTTGGCTATTCACGAAATCTGCAAGCCAAGCTTTTAGACATTTTACACTTGGAGATGAGATGCTATCGCAGTTAGCAGAATTAGAAATTAATTGAATTAAATCTTTTAAGGCTTGGTAGTGGCGAGCCAATATCCAGTTATTGAGAAGAATATAACAAGAACGCTTTAATGTATTTTTAAATTCTTCTTCACTTTTAGAATCAACAATTGTTTTAAGTGCTTGCAGATGTGCTGAACCAATCGCCTTGACTGGATTAATAAATAAAGTTTTAAACTCATACAGAACTAAATCTGGTGCCCATTGTTTAACAATGTCCAAAAAAAACTGACAAATTATTTCCTGAGGATCTGGAATCTTCGGCACCAGCTTGTTTGAATTAATGAGTGGTTCAGTCTGATGAGTATCTAATAAGACATCCTTAAGTGTGGATGTCTTAAGAACTCTTGAGTGCTTACTGGTTGCTTGAACTTGCATTGCGCTATCGAGAATTCTTTATTCTAAATGTAAACTTTTTCTTTAGAGGATTTGGTGATTGAAAACCTTGATAGCGTATGATAGTCGCCTCATGACTTAGTGAGGCTGGATACCGCATGAATGTGACGCCTGTCACGCAGACGTCACATTCATGCGGGTAGCAAGTTTGTACACAGCGCGCTTTTTAGCATGATTGCCGCCCGTACAGGACTTCTCAGCCTACATCAAGAAGCGGGTGAATGCTGAGTAGTATGCTCTTTCATCTGATTAAGGCGCGGGGTATCATCTATGTCAAAGTATGTCAAAGGCAATGACCATAGAACTACCAATCTCTTTACCCCTAGAAACCGTACTATCTTAACAGGGTGCCCGAAAAGTATGGCAGGTAGGCATTGCTCGCCTAATTTCATGCAACGTCAAAGCAAAAAAAATCCCGACTTCCTATAGCAGCCGGAGTTCTGAAAGGCTGGCATCTTCCAACTGAAATTAGGATTGCGATAAGAGAACGCTTGAAAAATCTATTGATACAGTTATTAGTTTTTATATTTTTAAATTGATTTTTTATCTTTAAAAAAAATTAATTTAAAGGATAAGTCACGTTTATAGCAACGATTAGAAAAAGTTAATGTAAAGACGGAATGTTGAAGAAGCATTTTCGGGACTCAAAGACAAAATTTAAGTGTTATTCAACTATAGTTTTCTCTTAAGAGAACTGTTAGAAGCTGTCGTATAGCAGTGTTGAGGTCTGAAATCGGCAGGCTGAGGAGTGAGGTCTGAGGTTTGAATGAAAACAGGAATGCTCTCCTACTCCCTCTCTATCTCTTGACCCTGACAGCGTTTGGGTTAACTGTGTTACCATCTGGAAAAATCTTCTCAATATCTCAATCACCCTATGGGCAAGGTTCTGGTGTTAAACGCCTCTTATGAACCGCTCAACATCACCAGCTGGCGGCGGGCTGCTGTCTTGTTGATCAAAGGGAAAGCAGAGCGGGTTGAACACAACGGCAAATACGTCTACTCAGAGTTTCCACTCCCAACGGTTATTCGGCTGCGCTACTATGTCCGGGTTCCTTATAAGGAAATTCCCCTGACTCGTCGAAATATCCTCCACCGCGATAGTCATTCTTGTCAATATTGCGGTTATACCGGGGACGATTTAACGCTCGATCATGTAATTCCCCGCTCTCGTGGCGGCGGCGATACCTGGGAAAACATTGTCACCGCCTGCGTGCGCTGCAATGTTAATAAAGGCAGCCGCACCCCCAAGGAAGCCAACATGATTTTGCGGCAGCCGCCTCGCAAGCCTTACAGTAGTCTGCACTTTGAAGTTGCGAAACACCTCAAAAGTGGTACGCATCAGGAGTGGAAAAAATATGTGATCGGCCTTTAGCCCCCTGCATTTAAATCAACTGCGGGGGGTTTTAAAATTTGGCTAGTCAAGAGACTGGCAAGTACGGGTGGTGCCCCTAGGACTGGGGGCTGAGGAACATTGCACTCTTCCTTAACCCCTCATTGCCAATCGGTAGCCATGAAAGAGCAAGAGCGCCACTGTAAAAGGTCAAGACCGGAAAACGCGACCGCAGGGGGAGTGTCGTTTACCAGTTTTTTTGTCAAGATCTATGAATAGGTAGCTCTATATCAAGACAAGCGTAATCACGGCGTCTCTGGAAACCTGTTTTCGCAGTAAAGAGGCGAGCTTTCGCGGCATTTACAAGGGTTTCTGTACTGCGCTTTTTTTGCCCTTTGGGCGATTGACTGAATCTGTCAAATACTTGGCAGGAAGCGTGAGGAGAGAGACTGTTGCAGCAACTGGAATACTAATTTTATAGCTTTGCACACCTGCATTATCCATAATATGCGATCTAATTTGCTCAAGCCTCTCAATGGTTCTCCAATCGCCGCCGAGTCAAAGCCTATAGACACCAAGCCAGATTCGGAATCTGTGGTTGAAATTCAACTAACAGAGGCGGCTCCCACACAGACAGTGAATGGATCTGGTAATTATTCAGCTAGAGGGTCTAGCGAACCCCCACTGGAAAGAATCGTGGAATCGCTACGACAGACTTTAGAGCGTCACCGGGGCGATCGCCATCTGGTAATTTTGCAAGATTTTCCCGACCCGGATGCCCTTTCGGGCGCTTGGGCGTATCAACTGATTGCCAAGCAGTACAACATCCAATGCGAAATTGTGTACGCTGGCACTCTCAGCCACCAAGAAAATATTGCTCTGGTTAAACTTACAGGCTTACCCGCAAAACGCTTGGGCGTCCAGTGCCTGAAGGAAAAGGAGAAGGACTTGTCGGTGTATCAGGGCTGTGTTCTGATTGATAACCAGGGCACTACCTGTCAATTGCTGCCTTGGGTACAAAAGGCAGGAATCCCGATTACGGTGGTGATTGACCATCACAGTATACAGACGGAACTTCATGCTGAATTTACGGATATTCGCCCTTCTACACGAGCAACGGCGACGATTTTAACCCAGTACCTCCAAGGAGGGTTGCTCAAGCTGGATAGCGGTATTGGCGAACACGTAAAATGTGCGACAGCACTGATGCATGGTCTGAGGTCAGACACGAACCGGCTGATGCAAGCTCAGGAAGAGGATTTTCTAGCTGCGGGGTATCTCAGCCGTTTTTATGACGCCCAGCTGCTGAATGCAGTCTTGCAGGCGTATCGCTCAAAACGGGTGATGGATGTAATCGAGCGATCGCTAACCAACCGCACTGTCCAAAATAACTTCTCTATCGCTGGTGTTGGTTATCTTCGCTATGAAGACCGGGATGCCATCCCCCAAGCGGCAGACTTTCTCGTGACAGAAGAAAACGTCCACACGGCTGTCGTCTACGGAATCGTCCACGACGAAGACGAAGAATTGGAAGTCGTAATTGGCTCCCTGAGAACCAGCAAGCTGACTCTCGACCCTGACGAGTTTATCAAAGAAGCCTTTGGGCAAGACAATCAAGGACGCTTTTTTGGCGGCGGACGACTTTCCGCGGGTGGCTTTGAAATTCCGATGGGGTTCTTGGGCGGCTTCAATGAAAATTCTGAGTACGCCAAGATGAAATGGGAAGTTTTTGACACCCAAATCAAGCAAAAGCTGCTTCGGTTGGTCAACCCAAAAGACCATCTGCTTCATGGGGAGTAAAAGCGAGTGGAAGAATGGAAATTGCGACTCTTCCATTCTTCCATCAGCAATTAACCTATGAAACTTTATTTGATCC
Source organism: Trichocoleus sp. DQ-A1 (assembly GCF_039961955.1). Lineage (NCBI taxonomy): Bacteria > Bacillati > Cyanobacteriota > Cyanophyceae > Leptolyngbyales > Trichocoleusaceae > Trichocoleus > Trichocoleus sp. DQ-A1. Next base: position 306,556 of record NZ_JAMPKE010000003.1, on the reverse strand, counting down.
GCCACGGAATCGCCGCCGAGCCATCTGAGGACGTCAAAGATGAAGCGCGATCGCTGACCCATGAGGGACGCAAGAAAACCGCTAAAGTAGCAAAACGACTGGATGAAATCGGTGTGCGCTTCGACCTGATCCTCACCAGTCCCTTGGTGAGGGCACGCCAAACCGCCAAAATTCTCGTCGCCGCCGGTTTGTGTCCCCATCTAGAAGAATCAATCGACCTAGCTCCTGGGGGTGGCATCCAAGCTTGGCTGAGATGGTTAGAGGAATGGCGGCGAGCGGGTGGATCTCAATTAGCCCTAGTAGGTCATCAACCTAACTTGGGAAATTGGGCAGAAATTTTGGTGTGGGGCGATACCCAAGAAGCGCTAATTTTGAAAAAAGCAGGCATGATTGGATTAAGCCTTCCAGAAACCCAGCCTGCCGTGGGTCATAGCCAGATGTTTTTGCTTTCCTCACCCAAGTGGCTGTTGTAATCCCCGTTTAGAAATTCTGGTAAAACTAGCGACTACAAAAACGGTTTCTGGTAAGGTAACTTGAGTATGTTCCCCTCACCCAATCCGTAGCAACATGACTGTCTGCGAGTATAAACCAGGTTTAGAAGGCATTCCCGCTGCCCAATCCAGTATCAGCTATGTCGATGGAAAACAGGGAATACTAGAATATCGCGGCATTCGCATCGAAGACCTCGCAGAAAAGAGTACCTTCCTAGAAACGTCGTATTTATTAATTTGGGGTACGCTCCCCACGAAGGAAGAACTTGAAGCCTTTGAAAGTGAAATTCGCTATCATCGGCGGATCAAATATCGCATCCGGGACATGATGAAGTGTTTTCCGGAAACCGGGCATCCAATGGATGCGCTGCAAGCTTCTGCCGCTGCTTTGGGTTTGTTTTACTCCCGTCGCGCTTTAGATAACCCTGCTTACATTCGGGAAGCGGTGGTGCGCCTCCTAGCAAAAATTCCCACAATGGTGGCAGCGTTCCAACTGATGCGGAAAGGCAACGACCCCGTGCGCCCTCGCGATGACTTGGACTATTCTGCCAACTTCTTGTATATGCTGAACGAGCGGGAACCCGACCCCCTCGCGGCGCGGATTTTCGATGTCTGCTTGACGCTTCATGCAGAACATACGATGAACGCTTCTACCTTCTCGGCACGGGTGACGGCTTCAACCCTGACCGACCCCTACGCAGTCGTTGCCTCAGCGGTGGGAACTTTGGCAGGGCCATTGCATGGAGGGGCGAATGAAGAAGTCATCACCATGTTAGAAGAAATTGGCTCAGTGGAAAATGTTGGTGCGTGGCTAGAGGATGCCTTACAGCGCAAAGCGAAAATTATGGGCTTCGGTCATCGCGTCTACAAAGTGAAAGACCCGCGAGCGACAATTCTCCAAAACTTGGCAGAACAACTGTTTGAGAAATTTGGTCACGATAAGTATTACGACATTGCTGTGGAGTTGGAAAGGGTACTTGAGGAAAAATTAGGCGAAAAAGGAATTTATCCAAACGTGGATTTCTATTCGGGTCTGGTTTACCGAAAGATGGGCATTCCTACAGATTTGTTTACACCCGTGTTTGCGATCGCTCGTGTTGCTGGTTGGTTGGCTCACTGGAAGGAACAGTTAGGAGAAAACCGCATCTATCGTCCGACTCAAATTTATAAAGGTTCTCGCGAAGCTGGCTACATTTCTATAGAACAACGATAGTCATCTAGAACCCGAAAAAACGCGATCGCTTCCGACAAAAATTGTATAGAGAAGCGATCGCGCTTTTTTTGTGGCAGAGATGGGAGGAGCGATCGCTGGTTCCGAAAATCGGGGTAGATGGGGAAGCTTACTGTTAATTGGTTGACCTTCGTAGGGATTAGTTGCCTCAGTTGACCAACAGATGCAAGAGCCGGATTCAACAGATACCCATCGCTCAATTAGAGGAGTTGGGTGAGGCGCTGTTGGATTTTACGGCACCGACGGATTTAGCCGTCTGGTTCGAGCAGTATCAGTGATAATTACACAGGCGATCGCACTTTCACCCGCCACAACAAGCGATCGCGCCTCCCTTCTTCCTGACCACAGAAAACTTTAACTTAAGGATAAGTAGAATTTCTTATTTGCTGCGCTGGGCTGGATGCGCTCCAACGATATACTAGGCTGTGTAGCTGAAAAAAATCTTCACAAAAGAACAGATAGATTGATTCGATACATCTTGTCTCGAATTGTCCTAGTAATTACTTCGTTCGGGAAACATGAACCCAGGTATTGACCTACAAGGAACTTTTATCCAATCCCTCAGGGATCTGGGCATCCCAGCAGGTGCCGCCAAAGCCATTTGGATGCCGCTGCCGATGTTTCTGATGATTATTGGTGCTACCGTAGGGGTGCTAGTGGTCGTCTGGCTGGAGCGGAAGATTTCTGCTGCGGCTCAGCAGCGAATTGGACCAGAATTCGCCGGACCACTGGGTGTTTTGCAGCCGGTCGCCGATGGTCTAAAGCTGGTTTTCAAAGAAGATATTGTCCCAGCCAAGACCGACCGCTTGCTATTCACGCTAGGCCCAATCATCGTTGTCATCCCAGTGTTTTTGTCCTTCCTGATTGTGCCGTTTGGGCAAAACCTGGTAATCTCTAACGTCGGAATGGGCGTCTTTTTGTGGATTGCCCTCTCCAGCATTCAGCCGATTGGCTTGCTGATGTCCGGCTATTCTTCAAACAACAAGTATTCCCTACTAGGGGGTTTAAGGGCGGCAGCGCAGTCGATTAGTTACGAAATTCCCCTAGCGCTTTCCGTACTTGCGATCGCGATGATGTCCAACAGTCTTAGCACCATCGACATCGTAGAACAGCAATCTGGCTACGGCGTCCTCAGCTGGAACGTCTGGCGGCAACCCGTAGGTTTCCTCATCTTTTGGATTGCCGCTTTGGCAGAGTGCGAAAGACTCCCTTTTGACCTGCCAGAAGCAGAAGAAGAACTGGTTGCCGGTTATCAGACCGAATACGCCGGGATGAAATTCGGTCTATTTTATATCGGCTCTTACGTCAACCTCGTCCTCTCTGCCCTGCTAGTTGCAATCTTGTATCTAGGCGGATGGGAATTTCCGATTCCCCTCTCAATGTTAGGCGGCTGGCTAGGAGTTAATGAAACCAGTCCCTGGTTGCAGGTGATTGATGCATCACTGGGGATCACCATGACCCTCCTAAAAGCCTACTTCCTCGTTTTCATAGCGATTCTGCTGCGCTGGACTGTACCACGGGTTCGCATTGACCAACTGCTCGATCTAGGGTGGAAGTTTCTGCTCCCAGTGTCTTTAGTCAACCTGCTACTGACCGCAGCCCTAAAATTAGCATTTCCCGTTGCTTTTGGCGGGTAATTGGTAATCGGTAATCGGTAATAAGTCGTGGGAAAAATTACCTTTTTCTACAATCACCAATAACCGATTCTCTAATCAGAGAGAGACACAGAACAATGCTTAAGTTCCTCAAACAAGTTGGCGATTACGCCAAAGAAACCGTCCAAGCGGCTCGATATATTGGTCAAGGGTTGTCTGTAACCTTCGACCATATGCGGCGGCGTCCGATTACCGTGCAGTACCCCTACGAAAAACTCATTCCTTCCGAGCGTTTCCGGGGTCGAATTCACTTTGAATTTGATAAGTGCATTTCCTGCGAAGTCTGCGTGCGGGTTTGTCCCATCAACCTGCCAGTAGTAGATTGGGAGTTTGACAAAGCAAGCAAAAAGAAACTCCTCAAGCACTACAGCATCGACTTCGGAGTTTGTATCTTTTGCGGCAACTGCGTGGAATACTGCCCGACCAATTGCCTGTCAATGACCGAAGAGTACGAGCTTAGCACCTACGACCGTCACGAATTGAATTTTGACAACGTGGCACTGGGTCGTTTACCGTACAAAGTCACGCAAGACCCAATGGTGACGCCGCTGCGCGAACTTGTCTACCTACCCAAGGGCGTCATGGACCCGCACGACCTGCCAGAAGGTTCCCGTCGCCCCGGTCAGCTTCCAGCGGAAATTCTGGAACAAACGGAAAAATAAAAGTGATTTGTCATTCGTCATTAGTCACTTGTAAAAAACTAATGATGAATGACGAATGACAAATAAACGATTGACTACTGACAAAGGACAAAAATGAATCTAGCTGAAGGCGTTCAGATTGTTTCGTTTGGCCTGCTGTCGCTGATGATGATTGGCTCAGCTTTAGGAGTGGTGCTGTTTACTAATATTGTCTACTCAGCCTTCTTACTGGGTGGAGTTTTTGTCAGCATCGCTGGGCTGTATCTTCTTCTCAATGCAGACTTTGTAGCGGCGGCGCAGGTTCTCATTTATGTTGGAGCGATTAACGTCCTGATTTTGTTTGCCATCATGCTGGTAAACAAGCGGGAAGATTTTGCACCCATTCGCAATCGCTGGATTCGCCAAGCATCAACGGCTTTGGTCTGTATCGGCTTGTTTGGGCTTCTGGGTACGATGGTGATCAGAACTCCCTGGACTTTAGCGGTCTTGACCACTCCCATTGAAAGTAGCATTGTGCAGATTGGTCTGCATTTCTTCAGTGACTTTTTGCTACCCTTTGAGTTGGCATCTGTGTTGTTGTTGATGGCAATGGTGGGCGCAATTGTTCTGGCACGTCGTGAGTATATTCCAGAAGAAATTTCACCTCAGCTAACTCAACCAACCTCGTTAACGTTGCCGGAACGTCCTCGCGAACTTTTGACGGTCGGCTCCGAAAGCGGTAAACTCCCCGCAGATACCAACACCTAGAAACCAAGAAAACTCATGCACCTAGAACTTCAGTATTTTCTACTGCTAGCCGCTGCCCTCTTCTGCATCGGTATCTATGGCTTGATTACCAGCCGTAATGCTGTTCGCGTGCTGATGTCGATTGAATTGCTGCTGAATTCTGTCAACCTGAATTTAATGGCCTTTTCTAATTTTCTCGATCCTCAAGAAATTAAAGGTCAGGTTTTTTCCGTCTTTGTGATTACTGTTGCAGCTGCTGAAGCCGCTGTGGGTTTGGCGATTGTGCTGTCAATCTATCGCAACCGCGAGACGGTAGACATGGAGCAGTTTAATCTGTTGAAGTGGTAATGGTTAATGGGTAATAGGTAATGAGTATTTTGAGTTGAAGAAAGCTCTTGAATTCAAAATTTAGACGCGGTAATGGCGTCTCTAAAACTGAAAAGTTTTTACCTATACCAATTACCCATTATTCCTTACTCGCAACGTCAGAAAAATCATTGATTAATATTTAAGGATATAAATGTAGATTGATGAATCTACAAGCGTTTTTGATATTTATATTTATCTTCAGATTTATCTCTAGTAACGTTGAACCCTTATTTTTAGTTTTGCCTGATAAATTTGAGTAGTTAAATCGTGGACAAGGTTGAGAGTCAAACATTTCAGGTATCCAGCCCACATCTATCCTTAGTATTAGTTGTCTGAAATACATTGTTATAGAATGACAGAGGGCTAGAGAAAATAAGCATTATCAAATAAAAGCGATCGCGTCTTTGCAAGGAAGAGGAAAATAGCTATGGGGATGACTCTCACCGAAAAAATCTTGGCTCGTGCCTCCGGTCGGGCTATTGTCGAACCGGCGGAGAATATTTGGGTTAACGTTGATTTGTTAATGACCCATGACGTTTGTGGCCCCGGTACAATCGGGGTATTCAAGCGCGAATTTGGCGCAGATGCCAAAGTCTGGGACAAAGAAAAGATTGTTTTGATTCCAGACCATTACATTTTTACTGCCGACGAACGCGCTAACCGCAACGTTGATATTCTGCGCGACTTTGCCAAAGAGCAAGACATTAAATATTTCTACGACATCACCGACCGAGCCGACTTTAAAGCCAATCCCGATTACAAAGGTGTTTGTCACATTGCCCTGGCACAAGAAGGTCACACCCGTCCGGGGGAAGTGCTGTTTGGTACCGATTCCCACACCTGCAACGCGGGCGCTTTTGGTCAGTTCGCCACCGGCATCGGCAACACAGACGCTGGCTTCATTATGGGAACCGGCAAGCTGCTAATCAAAGTCCCGGCGACGATGCGCTTTGTCTTTGAGCGCGAGATGCCGAATTACCTGTTGGCAAAAGACCTGATCTTGCAAATCATTGGAGATATTGGTGTTGCTGGAGCCACGTATCGGGCGCTGGAATTTGCCGGTACTACCATTAACGGTCTGTCGATGGAAGACCGGATGACGCTGTGTAATATGGCGATTGAGGCGGGTGGCAAAAATGGCACTGTCGCCCCGGATGAGACGACGTTTGAGTACGTGCGCGCCCGGACGGATAAGCCTTTCGAGCCAGTTTATACGGATGTTGATGCTCGTTTCTACTCGGATCGGCATTATGATGTTTCCAAATTAGAGCCAGTTGTCGCTAAGCCCCATTCTCCAGATAATCGTGCCTTGGCGCGGGAATGCCGGGATGTCAAGATTGACCGAGTTTATATCGGTTCCTGCACTGGCGGCAAAACCTCAGATTTTATGTACGCTGCCCGCATTCTTAAGGGACAGCAGGTGAAGGTTCCTACTTATTTAGTACCGGCAACGCAGAAAGTCTACGAAGACTTGTTCACCCAGAAATACGAAGGGCAAACTCTGTCTGAGATTTTCTTGGCGGCTGGTTGCATTGAGCCTGCGGCACCTTCCTGCGCGGCTTGTTTGGGTGGTCCCAAGGATACTTTCGGTCGTGTGAATGAGCCGGAAATTTGCGTTTCTACGACTAACCGCAATTTCCCCGGTCGGATGGGCAATAAAGAGGCGGGGATTTATTTAGCTTCGCCTTATACGGCTGCGGCTTCGGCGTTGACTGGATATGTGACTGACCCCCGCGATTTTATGTAAAGCAGTAGTAGAGGGGAATTCGGAACCTCACCCCCAACCCCTCTCCGTGAACGGAGAGGGGCAGTATTGAATGGCTCGACCTTTGCGGGGAGTGGCGGGAGTGGGGTTATTTACGGCATCCCATAGAGAATTGCTAGAGACTTTAACCCAGGCTGTTAATCAGGTCAATATAATTGATCCAACCTTGAAAGATGTCTTGAATAGTCCCGCTATTTTCCTCAACAAACTGGCTACCTTCTTCTGAAAAAGGCGATGATGCGATCGCATTATCCAATTCGCCGAAAAGATCCGTCAGCGTAGTTCCCCCGACGCAGGTAGCGGCGGCTTCATCGGCAAGTTCTTCCCATAACGGGGACTCAGCAGAGATATTCGCTTGCTTGTTGATGGTGCTTTCTTTCATAAAAAACCTCTGGGCATCAAAATTATCTGATATCAACTCCATACTAATTGGTTGTCGCGATCGCGCTTTCGATTGTACACAGAAGGCGATCGCCCCAAAGCACTCGCTATACTCGTAGTCTACGGAATTCAGCAGATGCGAGTATTATGGTGGATTGGTTATTGGTCTGGGGAGTTTCTCAAGCTGTTGGGGGTCTGGTGTACCCCATTGTGCAAGATTTGGCAAAGGAGGGAGCAAAAGACTTTGCTAAAGATTTCTTCAAAGATTCGCTGAAACACGTTTTGCTACGGGAAAAAGACCCTCGTCAGGTTGCGGCTGGTAAGGCTATCAAAGAATTTCTGCAACTGGTACAGGATGAATTAAAAGATACAGGCGTTACTGATGAGCAATTGCAGCAATATACCAAACCGTTAAAGGAATTTATTAAAGACAAATCGGTTAAAGAGATTCTGGGAAGTGCTTTTAAAGATGACTGTCAGGCTTTAGATACAAAAACCTTAGCTCAAACTTGGAATCAGCTTAATTTATTACCTTTGCCACCTGAAGAATTTGATTGGGATTTGGTAGGCAAGCTGTACCGGAAAAAAGTTAAAGCGATTATCCGAGAATTGCCTGAATTACGCGCTATACTTGACTCTCAAAATTTAGAAGCTATTCAAAAAAATACTAAAGAACTAGCTGGAATTCCTACTAAATTTGACTTGAGGCGATATCAGGAAGGACTGCAAGAGCAATACAGCAGTCTTAATTTAGATAGTGTAGATACGAGTGTTTACGACTATCGAGAAAAACTCAAGGTATGGCAAGTTTTCATAGCACAGGATATGCGAGAATGCCAGGAATATTTACCCCAAGTTTACGAGATTCCTAAAGAGCATCAAAAACGACTGAGAGAGAGTAACCAACTTGAAGCAGACGTCAACCCGGAGGAGAGGGAACGATACAAAGAAGTTTATTATCAACAGCCAATTCGCTCAGTTTTGGATATTGTTAATGATTATCAAACCTATCCTTATGTTGTAATTTTGGGCGATCCGGGTTCGGGAAAGTCCACATTGTTGCAATACATCGCTTTGAATTGGGCAAGAACGCCCCTGAATAATGTTATTGAAGAGTCGATTCCGTTGCTGATTGAATTGCGGACTTACATTCGCAATCGCGACTCTGGACAATGCAAAGATTTTCTGGAATTCTTCCACAAAGGCAGCATTATCTGTCGCCTCAATCAGCACGAACTCCACGAACGCCTGAAAGCTGGCAAGGTTTTGGTGATGTTTGATGGGTTGGATGAGGTGTTCGATCCGCTGAAACGGGAGGAAGTGATTACTGATATCCATCGTTTCACGAATGAATATCCCAATGTGCGGGTAATTGTCACTTCTCGTATTATTGGCTACAAACCGCAACGGCTGCGAAATGCCCAGTTTCGTCACTTCATGCTGCAAGATTTAGAGTCAGATCAAATTAAGGATTTTATCGACCGATGGCATGAGTTAACGTTTACGGATGAGGCAGATAAAGTTAGAAAGCGGGAGCGACTGCAAAGGGCAATCGAGACTTCTTCAGCGATTGGAGAACTGGCGGGAAATCCTCTCCTGCTGACAATGATGGCAATTTTGAACCGCAATCAAGAATTGCCCAGAGATAGACCAGAACTCTACAACCAAGCCTCGCGATTACTGCTGCATCAATGGGATGTAGAGCAGAAATTGCTAGAGAATCCGAGGATCGATTCGGTAACGATTGACTATAAAGATAAGCAGGCGATACTGCGTCAGGTTGCCTACTTTATGCAAGCATCTGATAAAGGTTTAGCTGGTAATCTAATTAGCGGGGATGATTTAGAAAGGATTCTAACTAGCTTTTTGAAAAGCACAGAAGTCAATCAGCCGAGAACTGTTGCCAGATCGCTGATTGAACAATTGCGGAGTCGCAACTTTATTTTGTGTTACCTGGGTGCCGATTCCTATGCCTTTGTGCATCGGACATTTTTAGAATACTTCTGTGCCAGTGAGTTTGTTGAGCGGTTTGGGAAACGGGGACTTGAAGGGGGTTTGACGATTGAAGAACTCAAAACGGAGGTTTTTGCTAAGCACTGGGAGGATGAGTCTTGGCATGAAGTGCTGCGGCTGATTGCGGGAATGATTGATACGAGCTTTGCTGGTGAAATTATTGATTATCTGATGGCTCAAGATGGTGAAGCCCAAAAGTTTATCAATCTATTTCTGGCGGCGAAGTGCCTCTCAGACGTGAGAAATCGCTCTACGATTGCCGTAACTGTTACTAAGTTACTCAATTACTTAAAAGGATTAACAAAATACGGAGATAAAGAGCGAGCGTCAAGTGAAGAAGATTACAAGTTGAATGAAGAAGAATACAAACTAATCCATAGAATTCGCACTCAGGCTGTTGCAAAGATTGCAACAGTTTGGACAGATGACCCTGATACCTTATCGTGGCTCAAAACTTGTATCCAATCGGATAAAACTGGGTATGAGGGGCAGGCAGCATTGGAGGAAATAGCTAAAGGTTGGAAAAACGATCCCAACACCTTATCTCTTCTCAAAACCTACGCTCAAGCGGCTGACGATTGGGGTGTACAGTTTGGAGCAGTGCGAGAGTTAGCCAGAGGTTGGAGAAACGACCCTGACACCTTACCTATTCTCAAAACTTGCGCTCAAGCGGCTAACAGTTGGAGTGTTCGACGAATAGCAGTGCAAGAGTTAGCCAAGGGTTGGAAAGATGAGCCTGGTGTCTTTGAATTTTTGTCCGATCGCGCTATCAATGACCCCTTTGAACGCGAGAATGACTACCAAGACAACCCTCGGCAAACAGCAGTTGAGGGAATCATTGAGCAATATCCTGACCATCCCCAGATTCTACCGCTGTTGCGCGATCGCTCTCTTAATGACCCAGACCAGAAGGTGCGCGAGTTCGCAACAGAGAAACTAAAGAATTGGAGTAAAAGTTGCGAGTAAACCGATCGCGCTGAGGAGGCGATCGCTATCTGATTGACAAATCTTTCCGTGTAGATTGGGTTTCGAGAGTTTTGGAGAGTCTTGCAAGTTTTGCTTCTTGAATTTTGTCAGTCAACCAACGGCTGACCAGTAAGCTTTAGCTTACTTTAGCTTTAAGCCGGAAATAAATTTCCCGGCTTTTTACGTGCTGCGATCGCTTCACAGGCACTTCACAGAAGCTTTACGATCGGGCGAGAATAACCGATTTATTTAAAGGATTGATAAAGATAGCTCTGATTTTATAGCACTTCTCCTTGGAGACTCCTTAAAGTGTAGGGGGAGCCTATAAGTATATTTACGGGGTTGTGAGAGGTTTGTTCACCATGCGGGTACTCTACTCAATTTAGGAAGCACCCATGAATCCACGAACAAGATCAAAATCAGAAAAGTCATCGGCGGGGCAAAATTTAGTCAAAGGTTTTGTTGGCATCGCTGGATTTCTTGGAATCTGTTATTTGGTCAGTATTCCAGTCATGTCCCAACTCAATCAAAACTCTACTCTCAAGGAAACTGCTTCTGAGGAGACTGGCACGACTAGGCGTTCTTCACCCAAAAAGACCAAGGCAAAACAGTCTACAACGACCGCCGATCCGACAACCATGTTCGGAGTCTATACAACCCAGCCGGATGCTACAACCCAACCAAATCAGTCTCCCGCCCCCTTGGGTAATACAACCTTGCCAGATGGGACGATAACGGCTCCCGGCACCACCAGCTTGCCGAGTAGCTATCCCACCACTCCCAGTACAAGCAATTCTGGCGGGTTAATCACGACTCCCGGCACCACCAGCTTGCCGAGTAGCTATCCCATCACTCCCAGTACAAGCAATTCTGGCGGGTTAATCACGACTCCCGGCACCACCAGCTTGCCGAGTAGCTATCCCATCACTCCCAGTACAAGCAATTCTGGCGGGTTAATCGCGACTCCTGGCACCACCAGCTTGCCGAACACAGGATTTTCAACTACACCCAATCCAACGATCAACTATAGCGGGTTTTAAACGTTCAACTGGGTGTGTGTCGTCTGATATAGCAATCCTATTTGAGTTGCGTTTCGGCTCTTCAGATCCCCGACTTCTCTCTCGAAGTCGGGGATCTCGCCTTCACGAATCATTTACGACTGCGATACTTGAGGCAAAACTGAGACAAAACGCGATCGCGCTCTCAACCGAAAATACGATCGCCCTTAAACTTCCGGGCGAATTCTGCTACTGCCCAAACTGTTGTTTAGCTTGCTGATAAACTTCCACCGTTATTATTTTTTGCCCTGCTTCTTGTGCAAATTTTTCGATTTTTTTCCGAGCGGCAGGACGGACAAAAAAGGGAATTTCTTTCAACTTGGCTTCAGCTTCGGGTGTCCACTCTACGGCATTGGGTTGGTTCGCCACAGTTTTCTCCAAAAAATCCTTAAAACAGGAGTTTAACAGGGAAGCGATCGCGCTTTCCAGCGTCTCATCAAGAAGGCGATCTCATCCTGAGAGCGATCGCCTTTCCCAACCCTACCAACGAGCTACCACTTTTTATAGGAGAGGAACTTACCCGACATAATAATTTTTACGCGATCGCCTTTGGGATCTTCTTCTTTTTCCACATCCAGAGTAAAGTCAATCGCGCTCATAATCCCGTCCCCAAACTTATCGTGAATGACGCTTTTTAGCGGCATTCCATACACTTGCATGATTTCATAAAAGCGATAAATCAGAGGGTCAGTAGGAACAACTGGTCCCAATCCTTTTAACGGGCATTCTGTTAGTTCTTTAGCATATATCGGGTCAACTCCTAAGGCAAAGACTAGCTTACTTGCCTCGTCTTCAGAAGCACTTGCTTGACGATAAATTACTGCTGCAATCCAGACTTCGTCGCGTCCAACAACCTTTTCTAAATCAGCAAAACTTAGCCCTTTTTCTTTTTTAGCAGCCAAAAGTATTTGAGTAATTTCAGGAATAGTCATTAACAAACCTCAACAAAAAAGTAGCAACGAAATGTAACAACTGTAATGAATATTTGCTCAGTTTGAGAAACAGTTAAACTATCTCCTTTAACCGACAATCGATTCAGTTACATTCGCTACCTATCCGCTGCTACTTTTTAAGTTTCAGACGTTTTAGGCAGGGATTTCCTACCCTAATTTTGCCTTTTGCCTTTTGCTTTTTTAGCGGTCTACAGAACCCATGATGATATCGATGCTACCCAAAATCACCACAATATCAGCGAGTTTTACACCCTTGAGAAGACTAGGGAGGATTTGCAGGTTGTTGAAATCGGCTGCACGAATCTTCCAACGCCAAGGGAAGACATTATCATCGCCAATAATATAGATTCCTAGCTCACCTTTCCCACTCTCGACACGGACGTAATGTTCGCCCTTAGGAATTTTAAAAGTGGGAGCGATTTTCTTACCAATGTACTGGTAGTCGAAGCCATTCCATTCGGATTTTGGCCCTTCTGCCATACGCTTGGCTTCCAAGTTCTCGTAGGGACCACCGGGAAGTGCTTTGATAGCTTGGTAAATAATCTTGACAGATTCGCGCATCTCCCGAATCCGCACCAAGTAGCGGGCAAAACAATCACCGCCAGTTTCCGTATGCACTTGCCAGTCGAAGTCGTCGTAACATTCGTAGTGGTCAACTTTCCGCAAGTCCCACTTGACACCAGAACCCCGCAGCATCGGGCCAGAAAGTCCCCAGTTGATCGCTTCTTCGCGGCTGATGGTGCCCACGCCTTCCACGCGACGGCGGAAGATGGGGTTGTCTGTAATCAAGCGCTCGTATTCGTCAACTTTTGGCAGGAAATAGTCGCAAAAGTCTAAGCACTTATCAACCCACCCGTAGGGCAAATCAACGGCAACTCCCCCAATGCGGAAGTAGTTGTTATTCACCATCCGATAACCAGTGGCGGCTTCCCACAGGTCATAAATCATCTCCCGTTCGCGGAAGATATAAAAGAAGGGAGTCTGAGCGCCCGTATCAGCCAAAAATGGTCCCAACCACAGCAGGTGATTGGCGATACGGTTCAATTCCAGCATGATGACGCGGATGTAGCTGGCGCGTTTGGGAACTGAGATACCGGCTAGTTTTTCCGGCGCATTAACGGTGACAGCCTCGTTAAACATTCCCGCTGCATAGTCCCACCGGCTGACGTAGGGGACGTACATGATGTTGGTGCGGTTTTCGGCAATTTTTTCCATGCCGCGATGCAGGTAGCCGATAACCGGCTCGCAATCCACGACATCTTCCCCATCCAGGGTAACGATGAGTCGCAGCACTCCGTGCATGGAGGGATGGTGCGGACCCATGTTCAGCACCATCGGTTCTGTTCTAGTTTCTATCTTTGCCATAGTTCAGCCATCTCTCCTTGAAGCCGATTTGGGCAGCCGCACCTGAAATTTCGTAAACACGCCAAAATCACTCCGACTGGCACTGTCTGTTTACTACTGAGTGTTGATTTTTGTTTCGCTTCCTTAATTATATGGAGCTTTGTCCGCAGGATACGTCGGAATTCGAGCTGCATTTAACCAAGGGGAATTTTGGCACAACGTAGAGAATCCGGCGTTGCTGAAATCGTAATCATTTAGGCAACGCCGCCAAAGGTTATTGGTGAGCGTTCAGCGCCAAGTTGGATGGAGATGGCTTTGCACTCGGAAAATGGTGTTGTGTCGCAAAAAGCTGTGCAACCATTTCTGTACGAGACGAAACCTCAAGCTTACGGAACATTCGCTTCAAAGCCTGCTTGACAGAATTCTCGGTAATCCAGAGTTCAGTTCCGATTTCTGTGTTGGTTCGACCCAGCGCCACCAAGTTGGCAATTTCCAACTCACGAGACGTTAAGCGATGGGTGTTCAACGGTTGGTGCTGAGGTTCCAAAATCGGGTCTTTAACTGTGCTTGGCGCGAATCGCACGCTGGCGATCCAAACCGATAGGTGTAAACAAATGGCACTCAAATCAGCGATATCTTGGGCATCAAAAGCAGGCATGGATTTTTCACGGGTGCAACCCACTGAGCCGATTAATTGACCCCGATCGATAATGGGTCCTGCCATCACGTGCCAATGATCGGGACGAGGACAAATGATTGCCCAGGCTTTTGGGGATGTCACTAATCCTTCATGGACAGGCGTATGGCGCTCTGCTATGTAACGCGCCACAGGATTATGTTCAATGGATAAGACAACATTCAACACTTTTTGAAACTTGCGATTCTCCAAAGGAGAGGCTGTGCCAACGCCTAAAAGCTGGTCGAAGAAAAAAATTCCCGAACGCTTAGCAGCAAAGTACTCACCAATTTTTGGCACAAGTTGCGATCGCAGGTCTTGTTCATCTTTTACCTGACTGATGGCTTCAAATAAAAGCTGCAAGGAAATCATCTTGGATTGGGTGTTGTGCCTTAAAGAGTACTCAATCGAGGACTAGGCGCGGTGGTTTGCCATTCTTAGTATAAGGATAGATTTCATTGCAAGCCCTATTAGTAGGATTGATGTATGACTGACTCGCAAAAGCACATTATTGGTTTGGTTATTTATCCCGGCATGACCGCACTTGATATTGTGGGACCCCAGCAAGTTTTTAGTGCGCTTCCCAATGTCCAGATTCATCGAATCTGGAAAACGCTAGACCCGATCGAAACCGATGACGGCATGATGATTTTGCCAGATACCACCTTTGACCGTTGCCCGCCCTTGGATGTGCTCTGTGTGGGCGGCGGCTTAAAACAGATGGCACTCATAGACGATCCAGAGATCCTTGGATTTCTGCGTCGGGAAGGAAGCACTGCAAAGTTTATTACCTCTGTGTGCGGCGGGTCTATGTTTTTGGCGAAGGCAGGACTGCTGCAAGGCTATCGAGCGGCGACTCACTGGATGATGCGGGAACACCTAACCGGGTTGGGCGTTGAAGTCGGGACAGAGCGAGTCGTCATTGACCGCAATCGCATGACGGGGGGAGGGGTGACAGCAGGCATTGATTTTGGTCTCGTGGTTGCTAAAGCGCTTTGTGGTGAGGAAGCCGCCAAGATCGCTCAACTCTTGATGGAGTACAATCCAGCCCCACCCTTCGATGCTGGTTCACCCGAAAAAGCGGGACCTGATTTAGTGAACAAGGCGACGTCATACGCGATGGGGACATTGGGTTTACAAGTAGAATAGGCAGCTTGACATGACTAGCCAATTCGGAAATTGACGGCGGTACAGCTTGGTTTTTCTGCGACTTCGATCGTCTTCAAAAAGAGCTTGATTACTCAGGTATTCAATTGAGAAGGCGATCGCTATCAATCCAGACCACCTTATTTCAGGGGGCGAGTTAATTGGCGCTTTTCTCAAACAAGGACAAATCCAGGCGGCAAACGTTTACCAAAAGCGTGCCCAAAATCACTACCAGCTACTATTGAGAGCAAGGCAAGAGCGCTCGACAATTAGCAACGGCGATAAATTTCCACTCTGAATAAACTGGTCTTGGAAATCCAGCTTCCAGCTCAAGCTTATGTCCTGCTCCTGTAACGATAAGCATGGGTACAACCAGAAAATCGGAAAAATTATAGGCAAAATAGAGGGTGCGCCTATTTATCGTCGCTAAGTTTTTTTGATGGATGAAATTGACAAGAGTTTGACGAATCAGACGGAAGCACCGGCATTTTTTCATCTGTCAGTGCTGAGTCGGGAGTTAATTGCCGGGTTGGAAATCCGTCCGGGGGGACACTACCTGGATGCGACGGTGGGGGGTGGCGGACACAGTCAGTTAATTCTGGAAGCGGCACTGGATGTGAGGGTGACGGCGATTGACCAGGATGAACAAGCGATCGCTGCGGCTAAAACCCAATTGCACAATTTTAGGGAACGCATCCAATTTTGGCATGGCAATTTCACCAAATATCAACCGAATGGTCTAATATTTGACGGAATTATTGCGGATTTAGGCGTGAGTTCTGCTCAGTTCGATGTTCCAGAGCGAGGCTTTAGTTTTCGCCACCAAGCTGACTTAGATATGCGAATGAATCAGCAGGAATCGCTGACTGCCGCAGAAGTCATTAATCACTGGAAAGAAGCGGAACTGGCGGATATTTTCTTTAAATACGGGGAAGAGCGGCTGTCGCGGCGAATTGCTAGAGCGATTGTGGAAAAGCGTCCGTTTCAGACAACAACCGAGTTAGCAGAGGCGATCGCCTATAGCGTTCCCCGTCAGTACCGCTACGGCAGAATTCACCCTGCCACACGAGTATTTCAAGCGCTCCGAATTGTCGTCAACGATGAGTTAAAGTCTCTAGAAACCTTCCTGAATCAAGCACCCAACTGGCTTAAACCAGGCGGTAGGATTGGCATCATCAGTTTTCACAGTTTAGAAGATCGCTTGGTAAAGCATGGTTTCAGAGAATCGCCGATATTGCAGGTGTTAACCAAAAAACCGATTACACCGCAAGACGATGAACTGGAAAATAATCCTCGCTCTCGCTCCGCTAAACTGCGAATCGCAGAACGAAAATGATAGCAAACGACTCGCCGCCTTAGCCGAAAGCTATAGCAGTGAGTCGTTCCTAAATAAATCATCGTAGATTGTTAAAGTTCAACAGATTAATTAACTTAAATTGACTGGTAACTGCTGTATCCTAATCAAGAATTTTGAGGCAAGTGCGATGTCTTGGTTGCGTCCTGATGGTCGGCAATTTTACCAACTGCGTCCGGTTCGGTTTGAACGAATGTTCACCCGATTTGCAGCGGGTTCGGTTTTAACGAGCTGCGGCGACACTCATGTTCTGTGTAGTGCGACGATTCAAAAAGGTGTCCCCAAGTTTTTAGAAGGCACCGGCAAAGGGTGGCTAACGGCTGAATATCGGATGCTACCGGGTGCGACACCCCAACGCCAAGCACGGGAATTTATGAAGCTGTCTGGACGCACTCAAGAGATTCAGCGATTGATTGGGCGCAGCTTGCGGGCGTCGCTAGATTTAGAGGTACTCGGAGAACGCACGATAACGATAGATGCCGATGTTTTACAAGCGGATGCGGGAACCCGCACAACCTCGATTTTCGGCGGGTTTGTGGCACTTGCAGATGCGATAGAAAAGCTGATACAGCAGGGAGAGTTAGAGCGATCGCCAATTCGCCATCAAATTGCCGCAGTTTCGGTAGGACTGTTGCAGGGAGAGCCAGTTTTAGATTTGAATTACGTTGAGGATGTCGCGGCTGAGGTGGATTTCAACGTAGTGATGGATGACCAATTGAACATCATTGAAGTTCAAGGAACGGCTGAGGAAGGCACCTTTAACCGGACTCAGCTCAATCAAATCTTAGATTTAGCCGAAAAAGGGATTCAAGAACTGCTAGATGCACAGCGCAAAGCATTGAGTTCCTCGACCCATTAAATAAAGGAATATCCCTAAAAATTAAGAATCGTTTCAGATCGACGAGAGTGCGATCGCTCTTATACCAGCCTGGATTATATAGATGAAGGGCATTCCAGGCACTTTTGCCAGTTCACCAGAACCCTAACCGCTCATGAGATCGGGGTTGGTGGATGTTTGAGGCAATCTGAGACAATTAGCCTTTGAAATCAACTGTTTCAGCTCATTCCAGATAGATAGATAGTCATCAGCACGAAGGGAGAACTCTATGAAATTGGCTTACTGGATGTATGCAGGTCCCGCGCACATTGGTACTCTGCGGGTCTCCAGTTCCTTTAAGAACGTCCACGCCATTATGCACGCGCCAATTGGCGATGACTACTTCAACGTCATGCGCTCGATGCTAGAGCGCGATCGCAACTTCACCCCAGTTACCATCAGTTCCGTTGACCGGAACGTTTTGGCGCGTGGTTCCCAAGAAAAGGTGGTGGACAATATCACCCGCAAAGACGTTGAGGAACATCCAGACCTAATTGTTTTAACTCCTACCTGTACCAGCAGCATTCTCCAAGAAGACCTGGAAAACTTCGTAGAACGAGCTTCCATAGAAACCAAGTCAGACGTAATGCTGGCGGACGTGAACCACTACCGCGTCAATGAACTGCAAGCAGCCGACATTACCCTGCGGCAAATTGTCCAGCTTTACATCGAGAAAGCCCGGAAAAAAGGCGATTTACCCGAAGGCAAAACCGAAAAGCCTTCGGTTAACATTCTCGGAATTTCCAGCCTCGGATTTCACAATCACCACGACTGCACCGAGTTGAAGCGGTTGATGGCTGACTTGGGGATTCAAGTCAACGAAGTAATTCCCGAAGGTGCATCAGTTCACAACCTCAAGAATTTGCCAAAGGCTTGGTTTAACCTGGTTCCTTACCGCGAAATCGGGCCAATGGCAGCTCAGTATCTGGAGAAAGAATTTGGGATGCCTTTTGTAGACATTACGCCGATGGGTGTGGTGGAAACTGCGCGTTGCATCCGCAAAATTCAGGAAATCATTAACGCTCAAGGCGCAGATGTTAACTACGAAGACTACATCAACGAGCAAACTTTGCACGTTTCTCAAGCCGCTTGGTTCTCCCGTTCTATTGACTGCCAAAACTTGACAGGGAAGAAAGCTGTGGTGTTTGGCGACAGCACTCACGCCGCCGCCATCACAAAAATTCTGTCAAGAGAAATGGGGATTCACGTTGTTTGGGCGGGAACATACTGCAAGTACGACGCTGAGTGGTTCAAAGAGCAGGTAGGCGAATACTGCGATGAAGTGATCGTCACCGAAGACCACGGTCAAATTGGGGATGCGATCGCTCGTGTGGAACCCTCTGCCATCTTCGGTACCCAAATGGAACGTCACGTCGGTAAGCGTCTAAATATTCCCTGCGGCGTCATTGCAGCACCGATTCACGTTCAGAATTTCCCCATTGGTTACAAGCCATTCTGCGGCTACGAAGGCACGAATCAAATCACAGATTTGATCTACAATTCCTTCACTTTGGGAATGGAAGATCACCTCTTAGAAATTTTCGGCGGACACGACACCAAGGAAGTGATTACCAAGGGGATTTCGGCTGATTCTGACCTCGGTTGGAACAAGGAAGCGCAAGCAGAACTCAACAAAGTTCCCGGTTTTGTGCGCGGCAAAGTGAAGCGCAACACCGAGAAATTTGCACGCGATCGCGGTTTCAACGTCATCACTTTAGAAGTGATGTATGCAGCTAAAGAAGCAGTCGGTGCGTAATTCAGCAGTTAGTCATTAACCAGTTAGCAGCCAGCCCTAAAAGCTGGCTGCTAGTCTCAAAAATCAGGAGCGATCGCCCCCAATTTACAATCAATAATCAACAGCTTATCCGCAACTGCTCTCGATGAATTAAGCGAAACTTTATTAGACTTTTCGGATGAAATCGAGCTAGCGACTTGCCTAGCACAGCATCAAGCATAAACGTTTTGGATTTTGAGAGCGATCGCCCCTTTACTGAAAAGTATTCTGGAAGCAATGAATTTTTTTAAGATACTTACCAGAATTTCTTATTCTTTGTCTGTTGCTGTCACAGGAATAGTTTCTGGTACGGTAACAATAATAGTTTTATGCCTGGTCACTTTTGAAGTAATTTCTTGTAGAAATGGGTCAACATTTCCCACCTATTTGTTGCCTAGCAGAAGATGTTATTCTAGTTATTGGGAAGTATTGCAAGGTTTTGCTACAAGTAGAGCAGGATTAATAATATTAGCTATTCTAATAATTCCACGCCTAATTACTTTTTGTGTACGGACATGGAACCTTCTTAATGAAAAAAACATGAAGAGCGCAAAAGGAAGGCGCTTGCGAGTGATAGTCTTAAATAAAATTGCACAGGATGTTGCTGTATATTGGTTAAAAGTTAGTTTTAAAATATCTTTATGGATCTTAATTGTAAACGGAGTATTCCTCTTATTTCCTTTAGCATTATGCGTAGGAAATGACTTATCAAAATGTACTATGTATCTACAATCCTTACCCTTTGGTTCAACAAGAGAAATTCTAATTAATATTTTAGTTTCTTTATTAATTATTTGTTTAGGTATTAAAGTGAGCAAGCACTTTGGGATAAGTTTATTAGAGGATTGAGTGATATAAATTTGTGAGTATTTACTTCCATATTGACACTAAACTAGAAATACAAGAAAATTAATCCAGTCACCTAGATTTTTTTGTTAATGCTGTATTAAATACATACTAGAGTTTGGGTGTAAAAGAAACTTTTTTGCCAGCCGTTTAGTTATTTGAAAATTTGGTTTTATTAGGTTGTATTAATATCTAAGTCATAGCCTAAAAAATAAGGGATTTCATGGCTATTATCAAATCAAATTAGTACATGACAATAGCGTTATACTTAAGTGAATAAAACAATGGAAATTTGTTTGAGCTAATAGTTGTCAGTTAATTTTAGGATGTAGTTATTTGCGAGTGTAGTTTTTGAGGAGAAGAGCGGTTGCATTATTTAATTAAAAGTGCGATCGCTTCCCCTTCATGTATAGATGTTTGCGTTTGCTTTGGTGGAGATGAGCGCGATCGCATGACATCGTTACTTTTATTAACTGCACTCCTAGGCTTTTGTATCAGTTTGCAATTAGAGTAAGGATAGACGCGATCGCTACTGCACTCTTACTCACTAACCTTGAAGTTAAGTTTATCGTAGAACCTCAGATGATGGAAATTGGAATTGGAATAAGTTAAAGCTAGCACTGCCTTTTTATTTTTATATTTATGAAAAAACTATTTCTTGAAAGTTTGGGTGGCTTTTTAAATAAGTTTTATATTAAATAACTAATTTTACTGATAAAAAATAATTTTAATCTACCAATAAAATTTGCAATTTAATTTTAATCCTATATTTTTATAAGTAAACTCAACATTAATTTAAAAGTTGATAATTGTATTACGGTAAAGTTATGAGTAGTTTAAAATCATAGTTGCACAGAATCATATTCTAATACTTATAATCGAAGATAGGGTTAAGTTAATTTCTGAGTATTAGTAAGCATAAATTGTTAATTAAAAGTTCATTGCCTTATTCTTGTGAAAAAAATGCTTAAGAATTCTCAAATTAAGTACTAAGCAATTATGATTAGTAGAGAGACTTAGCAATGACAGGATATTACGATAGTAATATTCAATTTTATAGTTTGCCGCTTCCTGTATTTACAAATATTATTCTGGTGGTAAGTAATAGCGCTGTTCCTAAGCTTGCATCTTTTGTGAGAGGATTTGCTTTTATACTAAATTCATAAATCTGTGAGTATGAAGGAAGCGATCGCTCGTGAATTTAGGAAAACTCCTGCAAGCGCATCAACCCTTAAGCTTAATTCTCACAGAACAAGTACGTGATGGAAGAGGAAATTTTTAACCAACAGATTGAGGCGGCACAACAGCGCCTGCACGAGCTGTGGCAGCGTACTAGGGAATCCCCATCCCTTCCGCATCCGCAGGAAACACTGACAATGGAGGCTTTGCAGGAACTCTCCACGGTTTTGGAAGAGTTGCAGGTGGCTACAGAGGAGTTGCAGCAACGCAACGAACAACTGGCGATCGCCTGCGAGACTGTAAAAGCAGAACGCCAGCGCTACCAAGAGCTATTTGAGTTTGCCCCAGACGGGTACATCGTGACGAATACCTCTGGAATCGTTCAGGAGGCTAACCGCACGGCGGCGTCTTTGCTGAACCGATCCCAAAATTCTCTAATCGGCAAACCGATGGCGATTTTTGTGGCTAAGGAAGATCGCAAAACCTTTAGGGATATATTGACCGAATTGAATCACTTCCCGCAGTTGCACGACTGGGAAGTGCGCGTACAACCCTCAAAAGGTCAGTCGTTCCCAGCTGCACTGAACGTGGCTGCGATACGCGATCGCTCCGGCAACTTAATCGGTTTGCGCTGGCTAGTGCGTGACATCACCGAACGCCACAAACAGGCGGAACAAACCCGAAAAGCACTAGAACAAGAAAAAGAACTTAGCAATCTCAAATCTCGCTTCATCAGGGCTGCATCTCATGAATTCCGCACGCCGCTGACAATTATCTCTATGTCTGCTGAATTACTGGAACGCTACAAACACAAATTATCTGACGTACAAAAAGACTCGCATTTCCAGAAAATAAGAGCTGCTAGCAAACAAATGGCTCGGTTGTTAAACGACATCCTCCTTCTGGATAAAACAGAGGCTGGTAAGTTAGAGATTAATCCCATACCGCTAGATTTAGTAGAGTTTAGCCGCGAGTTGGTGGAAGAATTGCAACTTAGCATAGGCTCCCAACACGCGATTACTTTTATTCATCAAGGGCAGTGTGCTAACGCCTACCTGGATAAAAAGCTGCTGCGACAAATTATTGACCATTTGCTTTCAAATGCAATTAAATATTCTCCTAGAGGTGGCAAAGTTCATTTTGAACTTATCTGTCAGGATCGTGAGGCAATCTTCCAAATTCAGGACGAGGGAATAGGAATCCCAAAAGAGGACCAACGACGCTTGTTTGAGCGATTCCATCGAGGAACGAATGTCGGCACAATCTCTGGTACAGGGCTGGGATTGACAATCGTTAAAGAGTGTGTTGATTTACACGATGGTGCGATCGCTGTCGAAAGTGAAGTTGGCAGCGGCACGACTTTTACTGTTAAGTTGCCCCTCAATCACCTGAATCAAAACCGATAAGTAAAGATTATTTGATGTGCTTCATCATCGATTTTTTATCCTATTAGCTTAATTAGTGTTTCCAGGTAGCTCTGGAGGCTCGTTTGGTAAAGACTGAGCCGTCGTATCAATTGTTTTTATCGTCTCATTTGGTTGAGAAGTGTCTTGTCGCTGCGTCGCCTCAGAAAACTTTTCTTTAGCAATCCCAGTCACCGTTTCAGTTGTGTCTTTGACTTGCTCAGCAATATTTTGAGCGCTGCGCTTTAGCGCTTCTAAATCATCCTGAGTTTTTTTATAGTCTTCTCTCAGTAACTCTGCGGCTTGACTCATTTTTTGATTAAGTCCCTGGGTGTACTGTTGCGGAGTTTGGACAATGGCATCCGCGACAAGCGCTCGTTTACTACCCGTGCTAGAGATAGCTTCTACCGGGAGCAAGTAAACACCATTCAAAACACCACGCCAACCACTAGAAACAAATAAGTAATTAACAACAGCGCCGGTTTTAAGATTGAATAGATAGTCGATAATTTTGCCAGCTTTGTTGCCAGCATCAGTCCACACCTCATGTCCAATTAAAGAAATTTTTTGAATTGGCGTTTCGGGTTCAATAACTTCTGGAGTGTTGTTGACGATAATACTATCAGTGCCAATCGTAGTAATTTGCTCCCACCTAAACACCTGTTTCAGACTACCCAAAAATCCTGACTTGCAGCTAAACCCTACGACTTGGTGAGATTGAGTATTTAGCCATAATTGCTCTACCCGACCGACTTCTTCTGCTGTACTGCGATCCAATACCAGCCGATTGAGTAAGTCACTTTGTCTAATTATCTGTGGTTGCGCGTTCATGACCAAAATCCTTAGAGATTAATCCAGTTGGCAATCTATGCTGCTTTAGATTAACAAGAGTCGGGAAGCGATCGCCTCAAACTTAGCTTTCTTGCAATGTTCCCAATCAAACTTCAAGTTCCTCTGCCGGGATAAGTTGAGGTTGAGCCAAGAAATTCAACCGAATAAAGCAAAAGTTGGGTGAAGCATCAGCGACACCCAACTTTAGATGGCGTTCAATTGAACGATATTATTCTCACCAAAGCGATCGCTCTTCAATAAACCCAGCTAGTTTTCGCCTTCCCCTATGGTCTCTACAGCCTTATCTCGCGGCAGCAGGCGGCAACGCTAAGCGTGGTGATGTCGGGGGATAAGTGCGTGGCGTGTGACCGTTCTGGGAGGCTTTTGGGGGCGCATCCTGAAGTAAAACGTCCCGAATCAACCGCGCCGCCACTCGCTGCACCAAACCCCCGGCAATTTTTTGACCCATGCGCTGAGTTTCTGGCTTCATCAGCAATTGGGGAATCACAGGCAACAGTTGCATCGCGTCAAATCCGCTCGTTTCCTGGAGAATATCCCAGATCCGTTTAATATGCTCCAGACTGGCGGGCGTTTCTGCCGACGGCGGTGCCTCATTCACCGTCATCCCCACCCGTTCGCGTAGCGAATACGTGACATTTTGGAAGGTGCGGCGTCCCAGCGAATCGATACCCTTCACAATTTCATCCGTTAGGTGTTCCCGGATAAATGCACCCCGCTCTGAGAACAGAAAATCTAGAGTCTGGTTCAGTACCTGAGTCAGGTCATAATCGTCACTGAAACGGGCATTTTTTAACAGATTTTCCAGACGATTCCAGCGGAAACTGCCGTCTTTGAACAGGAGGTCGCGCAGAGATGCCCGCAATTCCGGGGAAGGGTCTGTCAAGAGGCGCTTGGCAACGTAGGGATACGCTTTACTGAGAACTTTAAAATTGGGATCGACATTAATCGCAATCCCCTCTAACGTGACCAGAGACCGGATAATCAGCGCGTAGTAGGCTGGAACGCGGAAGGGATACTCATACATCAACGCCGACATATCATCGGTGATGCTCTTAAAGTTCATCTCCGCGACACTAGCTCCCAGCGCGTTGCTGAAGACCTTGGAAAGGGCTGGGATGATGGGAGCCAGGTCAGTGTCTGGGGTTAAAAACTCTAGATTCACGTAGTCGCGAGCTAAGCCCTCAAAGTCCCGGTTGACCATGTGAACCACGGCTTCAATTAAGCCATACCGCTGATAAGGTTTGACATCGCTCATCATGCCAAAATCCAGATAAGCAAGTTGACCGTCAGTCGTCGCTAACAAGTTACCTGGATGGGGGTCAGCGTGGAAAAAGCCATGTTCTAGCAATTGCCGCAACGAACACTGAACGCCCACCTCGATTAAATGAACGGCATCAATTCCCTGAGCGCGGAGTGCCTCTGGCTGGGTCAATTTGGTGCCGTTAATCCACTCCATTGTCAGGACGCGACGCTGGGTGTATTCCCAGTAAATTTTGGGAATGTAAATATCTTGTAAGTGACCGTATAGAGAGGCAAAGCGCTCGGCGTTGTGACCCTCTTGGGTATAGTCCATCTCTTCATAGATGCGGGTGCCAAATTCATCCATGATGGAGACGAGGTCGCTCCGCACCTGTTTGAGATTTCTCTGCGCCCACCCGGCAAGGGTACGCAGGATGTAAATATCTAGGGCAATGTTTTCTCTTAAACCCGGACGCTGCACCTTCACAGCAACGGTTTCGCCAGTCTTGAGCTTGCCTTTGTAGACTTGTCCCAAGGAGGCAGCGGCTACCGGGGTGGGGGAGAGTTCGGCGTAAATTTGTTCGGGGCGATCGCCTAATTCTTCCTCAATAAACCGATAAGCTAATTCATTGGGAAAAGGTGGGAGTTGGTCTTGCAGGTGACTTAGTTCGTCTAAATACGTCGTCGGAACTAAGTCTGGTCGGGTCGAGAGCGCTTGCCCCACCTTAATATAGGCGGGTCCCAGTCTCGTGATGATTGTCCGCAATCGAATTGCCCGTTTCCGCTCGTTCTTGGGAACGCTACCTGTTTGCTTGTCCCACCACAAACTCAGTCCAAAGCGGAGTATCGGCACCAGAATATTGAACAATCGCCCCCAAACTTGGAATGGACGCCTCCGGTAGTAATCGGTAATGGCGACGGGGTCGTAGCGCAGTTCTTCTGCTTGGATATAGGCGGTTTGGGCATCTACGGCTGCTGGATATTGCTCTGCTGTCGGCGTCAGCTCATACTCCACCACGACCGCCTCTCCTGGCGCGGCGGACGCTGTCTGGGCAGGTTTCATCACACCTGTTGTAGAAATGCGATCGCTTGCGTCTGTCCGATGTGACATAGGGGAGACTCTTTTAACATTCATAAGCTTGGGAACCGACTCAGAGCAACTCTGTTAAGTATTGTAACAATAAGTAGGGGAAGCGCCAGGACAAGGTATTCCGGCTCTAGCTGGGGACAATGCCAGTTCGGTCAATTTCCCGCTACCCTGAAAAAGTTTCGGGACTTAAAACTAAACACTAAACTAAGTTTGGTAGCCCAGTACCTTTTTTAAATAACTCGCACAGCATCAAATGCTTCGCACTTGCCATTGTTCATTGGGTTGCCACTGCCTGCCCTCTTCCCTCAAGGTGAATTTTGCTCCATGCTCCTGTCCCTACGGATTGAAAACTTTGCCTTGATTGACCATCTGGAGCTTGAATTTGGCTCTGGATTGAATGTCCTGACCGGCGAAACCGGCGCGGGAAAGTCGATTATCCTGGATGCGATTGACGCCGCCTTGGGCGGAAAAGTCAGCAAATGGTCGATTCGCACGGGTAGCGATCGCGCTTTGGTGGAAGCCACCTTCAAGGTTGACCGAGTTGTGACCGAGTGGCTCTCCGAACAAGAGATCGAGCTGCTGGATGATACAGCCGTGGTTTGTTGTCGGGAGATTGCCTGTCTGCAAGGAAGCCTCCGCAGCCGCTCTCGCGTCAATGGCGTTCTGGTCAATCGGCAATTAATGGATCGCCTGCGCGATCGCTTAGTAGAAATTACTGCCCAAGGTCAAACCGTGCAACTCGTGGCACCTGCGCTTCAGCGAGAGCTACTGGATGTCTATGGCGGCGAGGCGGTGCTACAGCAACGCTCAGTCGTTCAAGCTGCCTATCTCGACTGCCAACAAGCACGAGATCGCCTAGACAAACGCCGTCAGTCCGAGCAGCAACGCTTGCAACGGCTCGATTTGCTACAGTATCAAGCCCAAGAATTAACTGCCGCTAATTTGAGCGAACCGGATGAGCCAGAACAGCTCGAACAAGAACGCCAGCGCTTAAGTCATGTGGTGGAGTTACAACAGCTGAGTTATCAGGTTTATCAAGCTCTTTATCAAAATGATGCGGGGGAGTCAGCGGGTGCAGACTTATTAGGTCAAGCTGAAGCCACGCTGATTGATATGGTAACTTATGATGCCACGCTGCAACCCGTTCTGGATATGGTGAGTACGGCTCTGGCGCAAGTGGTGGAAGCCGGACAGCAAATTAATGCTTACGGTGCTTCTTTAGAAGCCGATCCTCAGCGACTGGCGGAAGTGGAAGAGCGCATCCGCACTCTGAAGCAGATTTGCCGCAAGTATGGGCCGACGTTAGGGGAAGCGATCGCTTACAGTCAGAGCATTCAAGCTGAACTCGCTCTCCTCACCGATAGCGGTCACTCCCTCGAAGAACTGGAAAAAATCTATTCTCGATGTCATGAAACTTTGACATCCACGGCTGACCAGTTGACCGCTTTGCGCGGCGTTGCTGCTAACGAACTAGAAAGCAGGCTTGTGGCAGAACTCAAGCCTTTAGCGATGGAAAAGGTGCAGTTTCAAGTCAAAATTACCCCTTGTCCCCCAACCGCAACAGGTGCCGACGCGATCGCCTTTTATTTTAGTCCCAACCCAGGTGAACCCCTGCAACCGCTGTCTGCTACTGCCTCTGGGGGGGAAATGAGCCGCTTCCTGCTGGCGCTGAAAGCTTGTTTCTCGCAACTGGAAGCTGCCGGAACCCTAATTTTTGACGAAATCGATGTCGGGGTGTCCGGACGGGTTGCCCAAGCGATCGCAGAGAAACTCCACCAACTTTCTCAGGGACACCAAGTTCTTTGCGTTACTCACCAACCCCTCGTCGCCGCAATGGCTGACCGCCATTTCCGCGTCGATAAACACGTCGTTGAAGGAAGCCAGAAGCCAGATCCCTCCAAGAAGGCTGGGAAAAAGAGCGAAGTCTCGACAACCAACGCCGAAGCAATTCATCCAACCCTCCCCTTAGAGAGAGCAATTCAAGGACTCCGGGAAGAAGACCCGGCATCTTACATCCTTCAGGCTTCCGAACGCACGGTTGTCCGAGTCAGCGTGCTTGACAATCACCAGACGCGCCGCCAAGAATTAGCAACACTAGCTGGGGGACATTCTGCCAAAGATGCGATCGCTTTTGCAGAGTCCTTGCTAGCTCAAGCCGCAGTCAAACATAATGGACGCAAGACCAAGAACAACAAATAAATAACCTGCCCTCTATCCAACCCCAAAACAAAGAGTAAACTGTTGAGTAAGTAGTATGGCATTTGCTCACTAGGCACAAAAAGTTTGGCTGTTAAATTTGTAGGATAATTCCACCGCCTCGTACCTCGCTCAAATTCAGGCATCTGAAAAAATCTATGACACCTTCATCTACCAAAATGCATGGTTGGAACGATACAGACAGGGTGATTGATGTTGTTCCCCACGATGAAAATCAAACAGGAAATCAAATTCCCCAAACCCCTACAAATATTCCTACTGGTACGGGTGGTGCATTAGCCACAAAAGAAGGAAGTTTTACGGCACTTCTTGCCCCACTGAATAAGGAAACTTTCAAAGAAGTCGTCACAGGTGTCGAAGAAAAACTTCAGGTAGTCAATCAAACCCTGTCGATGTTGACTGATAGTCAGGGGTTTGATGCCATTCTTCAAGAAATGTTGAATGCCATTACCTTAAAAACCGGAGAATTACTCGGCGCAGATCGCACAACCATCTATTTACTGGATGAAGAAAAGAACCAACTCTGGTCAATTCTTGCTGAAGGCGCAGAGGGGCGACCTTTAGAGTTGCGGATTCCGGCCGATAAAGGCATTGCCGGTGAGGTGGCAACCCATAAGAAAAGTATTAATATTCCCTTTGATTTTTACGAAGATCCGCGCTCTGCGTTCGCCAAAAAGAAAGACCAAGAAAATGGCTATCGCACCTATACGATGTTGACTTTACCTCTGGTAAACGAAGAGGGAAATTTAGTCGCTGTCGTTCAATTAATTAATAAATTAAATTTACCAAATCAGCCAGGAAAGCCGTTAGGGGAAAGAATCGATCTTAATGGTTTTACTTCAAAAGATGAAAGAATTTTTGCAGAATTTGCGCCTTCCATTCGCCTGATTCTAGAAAGTTCCCGCTCTTTTTACATGGCAACGCAGAGACAGCGGGCTTCTGATGCCTTGATGAAGGCGACTCGATCCTTAAGCCAAAGCAATCTCGACTTAGAAGATACCCTGAAACGGGTGATGCATGAAGCCCAGGAGCTGATGAATGCAGATCGTAGCACCCTGTGGCTGTTAGATAGCGATCGCCATGACTTGTGGACAAGAATCCCTCTTTCCGACGGTTCCATGCGAGAACTGCGAGTGCCAGTCGGAAAAGGTTATGTCGGGAAAGTTGCTGAATCCGGCAAACCCCTGAATATCTCCTTTGACCTCTATGCCGATCCAGATTCTGAAGTGTCTAAACAAGTCGATCAGGCAAATGGCTATCGTACTTGTAGCTTATTATGTATGCCAATCTTTAACGCTGACAAAGCGTTGATTGGTGTCACCCAACTTGTAAATAAGAAAAAACAGGGAGAATTTCCCCCTTATAATCCGGAAACTTGGCCCGAACCTCCCGAATGCTGGAAGGCAAGCTTTAATCAAAGTGATGAAGCTTTCATGGAAGCATTTAATATTCAAGCCGGTGTAGCGCTGCAAAATGCCAAATTGTTTGCTACGGTCAAACAGCAAGAACAAATGCAGCGTGATATTCTCCGCAGCCTTTCTAATGGAGTTCTCTCTACTGATAAATCCGGTCAGATTATTGCAGCGAATGAAAGCGCCAAGCGACTCTTAGGATTTAAAAATGAAGACCATATAGAAGGTAGAAAAATTGCCGATCTAATCCGCATCAAAGAAGGTGACTTTTCTAAATGGTTTAAAGCTGCGATAGACGCCGCTGAAGAAAAAAGCCGCCAGCAATACTACCCCGATCAAACTCTGCTCTCTACAGAAGAAGAACAACATAGCGTTCACCTGTCAATTAACTCCATTGCAGATGCCAGCGACAATAACAACGTTTACGGTGCCTTGGTAGTGATGGATGACATCTCTCAGGAGAAACGGCTCAAGAGTACGATGTACCGCTATATGACTCAAGAATTGGCAGAACAGTTAATCAATAGCGGTGATGCCAAACTAGGGGGCGATAAAAAAGAAGTTTCCATCTTGTTCTCAGATATTCGCAGCTACACCACCTTAACTGAAAGTATGAATGCAGAAGACGTGGTGCAGATGCTCAATGAATATTTTGAGTCGATGGTAGACGCTGTTTTTACACACAAAGGCACCCTCGATAAATATATTGGCGATGCCATTATGGCAGTCTTTGGTTCTCCCTTACCCTTGCCGGATCATGCCTGGATGTCGGTACAAACAGCCGTCGAAATGCGTCATCGTTTGACAGAATTTAATGCCTGTCGCCAAGACATCGGATTCCCAACGTTTAAGATTGGGATTGGGATTAATTCCGGTACGGTAATTAGCGGTAATATTGGCTCCAGTAAGCGCATGGAGTTCACCGCAATTGGTGACGAAGTGAATTTGGGATCTCGCTTAGAAGGTGCGAGCAAACAATATGGTTGCGATATTGTGATTAGCGAAAGCACTTATCAGCCTTGCAAGAATCTAATTTGGGCAAGAGAACTTGATTGTATTCGAGTCAAAGGTAAGACTACGCCAGTGAATATCTATGAACTGGTGGGACTGCGGGAAGAGAAAATCTCAGATCAAAAGCAAATGACGATCGAGCTTTACCATAAAGGACGCGAGTATTACCTAAATCGCAAGTTTACTCGCGCAATGGGTGAGTTTGGTACCATTCTGGAAGAAATTGACAAAAACGACAAAGCGGCTGCTTTGCACCTAAAACGCTGTCAGTTGTTTCTCCAAGAACCGCCTCCTGATAACTGGGATGGAGTTTTCACGCTGACGGAAAAGTAGGAATGGCTAATGGCTAATCTCAAACCTTTATTTTTGCGATTAGCTATCAGCAAAATAACCCAGGAATAGGATAACTGTATTCCGTCTTAAATGATTCCTGAAGGCGAGATCCCCGACTTCGAGAGAGAAGTTGGGGATGTGAACCAATGGCATCGTGTTGGTAACTAATTTTAACCAACAATTATTCGCTACGCTAACACTTCTAGTTTGAGGGAGTGGAAATTAAATTTCAGTTGAACAATTTGAATTAATAAAACTGCCAACAATCTGGCGCAGTTGCTCAGCCTCAAAGGGTTTTGTCAAATATTCAGTTGCACCCGCCAGACGCCCCTGTACTTTATCAAAAACTCCGTCTCGGGCTGTCAGCATGATGATGGGTAGCTCGCTAAATTGCGGTAAACTCCGGACTGTGCGGCAGAGTTCTAAGCCGTCTACCCCTGGCATGGAAACATCCAGTAATAAAATTGAAATCTGCTGGTGGTAAATCACCGATAAGGCATCCACTGCATTATCTGCCACCAAAACTCTGTAGTCTCTTTCTAGGGCACGTTTGATCAGCGTCTGCATGACGCTACTATCATCCACTGCTAGGATAGTCGGTATATCACTTAAAGTTGAAGACATCTTCTTTACCCAATTTTTAGTATACAAAAACCTACAATCGTTGAATTTGGTTCAAAGGCGATTAAAAAGCCCAATCCAAATTATTTTAACGTCAGCCCCAGTAGCTAAGAGAGCATCGCTTTCCTTTGTCAGAATACATCTATCCTGTCCAGCTATTCTTAATTTAAGGCTTTTCTAGTTTCGTTGAGTTTTTTAGGACTCCTTATTAATAAATGTTTGTTCAATGTTTGTCTATCTCAAAATGCTTTACAAAAATTGAATTTTATTAAAATAAACATTCTACTATATGCACTATAGCTTGAGGATTATTGCTCAGTGAATAGAAGAATTACGGGAATATAGTTAAATAATTGTAACAAGAAAACAAACTGAAGCTGCATTTGTTTTGTAAAGATAAAAATACTAAAAGAGCGGATGGGGTGTTTGTTAATCAAAAAATATCAGTCTGTGATAGAAATATATCCTCGACGGGAATCCTAGATAGAGAAGGTTCTGCCAAGTTGCTCTAGAAAGGCTTCGTTAGCAGGCTGCAAGCAGAAGCGCGATCGCATTTCTGCTTGCAGCCAAAAACCTAGCTTTCCCTAAAGACGGATGGTGGCTTGGCAATTGCGGTGAAGAGGGTATTGCCTACCTAAACTTTACACTGTTGTTTCTTTTAGTCTGTGGCTGGCATCAACTAACCTAACTTGAGCGATGCAGTATCAAAGATTAAGTTCAGTAACTAAATAAGGGAACATCTACATCATATAACTTTCAATAAAGCTTCTCATAGAGGCAAAGGGAAAGTAAGTCTCAAAGAGTGCCTTCATCATCCGGTTTTAATAAAAGTAAACATTTATACAGCTAGCTCCTAAAAAGTGCAGCATTCGCAGAAAAGGGCGCTTAACATGAACGCAAGAATACCTGGAAACGGAGCAATCCCGCTCGATGCTCTGGGATGGTGTCCGCTACTCAACTCTATCCCCGATCGCATCAGCGTTACAGCTCCTCCGGAGCTAGCGTATCTTCAAATATCTGGAGCTGCTTTCGACGATCTGACCCGTTTAGCAGCCTATATTTGCCAGACAAAGCTGGCTTTGCTCAGCTTTATGGATGGCAAACAACATTGGCTTCAGTCAAAATTGGGCATTTCTACCCCAGACACTGACGCCTATGTTGCTTTCTGCACTTATGCCATCCTGCAACCAGAAATCTGCGAATGCGAGTTGATGCTCGTTCGGGATACCCTGTCTGATAAACGGTTTGCTAGCCATGCCTTGGTGAAATTCGATCCAAAAATCCGATTTTATGCGGGTGTGCCCTTAGTCACGTCTGAGGGCGTGATGGTAGGGGTGCTATCTGCCCTCGATGATGTGCCGCGAGATTTAAGCAAGGAACAGCAGCAAGCACTGGGAACATTAGGAAGGCAAGCGATCGCTCACTTACAACTGGGAAAAAACTTAACAAACCTCGAACAAATTATCATCAATCAACAGCAAACTGAAGCAGCACTTCAGGAGAAAGAAACCCGATTTCAGTTGGGGCGAGCAGCTTCTGGCACTAACATTGAGGATTTTAATCTTTTGACAGGTGAAGGAATCGCTCCAACAGGAGCTGATAATTTAGAGGGGCTATTGGGTTTAGTTCCGTCAGTGCCCGGAACTCAGGAATGCTTCCTAAAATGGGTTCATCCTGAAGATCGGGAACTTGTCGGCGGGGCGATCGCTGACTCTATTCAGGGTAAAACAGACCACGAGATTGAATTCCGCATTGTCTGTCCTGATGGCAGTATCCGCTGGCTAGCGGGAAAAGGCAAAGTTCTTTACAGCGAAACGGCAACAACGGTTCGCACGATCGGCACAGTTATGGATATTACCAAACGTCAGCAAACTGAAGATGCCTTGCGTCGAGCCGCCGCAGAAAATCTGAAACTGGCACAAGCTGTAAAGTCAGTTTCAGATGGAGTTGTCATCGTCGATCCCCATCAACCAAATTGCCCGATTGTTTACGCGAACCCAGCTTTCACCCGAATTACTGGGTATCAGCCAGAGGAAGCGATTGGTCGTAACTGCCGGTTTTTGCAAGGTGCCGATACCGATCCAGAAGCGATCGCAAAAATTAGGAATGCGATCGCTCAAGCGAAAGAAGTTAAAGTCACGCTGCTAAACTATCGCAAAGATGGTCAACCTTTCTGGAACCAATTAAAAATTTCGCCCGTGTTCTCAGATAATGGCGATTTACTTTACTTGGTTGGCATTCAGACAGACATCACGCTCTCCAAGCGAGCCGAGACAGCGCTTCTGAAGAGCAAAACTCGTCTTCAGTTGCTTAACAGCATCTCGACTAAAACCCGATCTGGTTTGTCGATAGAGCAAATAATTGAGCGCACGCTCAAACAAATTAGCGAATATTTCCCTTATCTGCGAATAGCTTACTCAACGATTAATCACCAAGGTATCTTGACGGTAATTTCCTCCATCGAGCCGCCAGGAATGCCGAAACTCTCAGGAGCGGTGGTTGACCTCACTGCGGCTCCGGAGTATCTCAATGCCTTGCAGATGGGCGAATCATTCATCTGTAACGATGTTACCCAAGACTTCCGGCTAGCACCTCTCGCTGATGTCCTGCTGGCAGTCCAAACCCAGTCTATGCTTGACGTACCGTTTCCGTATTCCGACCAGTTAGTAGGCTTGCTGTGCTTTGACTCGCCGCAACCATACAAATGGAGCGAACATGAGCTAGCCACCTTAACTGATATTGCCGGATACTTGATGATTACCATCAAAGACGCTCATGCACAACAAGAGCGTCAGCGAGCTGAATTTGCACTGTCTGAATCTCTCAAAGAAGTGGCAGACATCAAGTTTGCACTCGCTCAATCTTCAATCGTGGCAGTCACTGACTCCACCGGAAAGATTAACTATGTAAACGATAAATTCTGCGAAATTTCTCAATACTCCAAAGAGGAACTGCTCGGACAAAATCACCGCATCGTCAATTCTGACTATCACCCCAAGGAATTTTTTCAGCAGATGTGGGCAACCATCAGTAGTGGCAGCGTCTGGCATGGCGAAATCAGAAATCGAGCCAAAGACAAAACTTGTTACTGGGTAGATACCACCATTGTGCCCGTCTTAAATTCCGATGGAAAACCCGTTGAATATGTAGCAATCCGTCAAGACATCACTGAGCGCAAAAGGGCAGAAGAATTACGACGGCAGAGCGAACAGCGCTTTCGCGCTTTAGCTGAAGTGATTCCGCAACAGGTATGGACGGCACAGCCAGATGGCGCACTCGATTATGTGAACCAGCGCGTTCTAGAATATTTCGGACGCACCTTTGAGGAAATGGTGGGCTGGGGATGGCAAGATGTGCTGCATCCGGAGGATGTGCCGGGGTGTATTGCCCGCTGGAGTCATTCTCTCTCTACGGGAGAGCCTTACGAAGTTGAATTTCGCCTGCTGAATGCGGCTGAGGGAAACTATCGCTGGCACTTGGGACGGGCGGTACCCGTGCATGATAACGAAGGCAGGATCGTTAGTTGGTTTGGGACGAACACGGATATCGACGAGCGCAAGCGGCAAGAGGAGGAGCGCATCCAGCTTTTGGCGAGAGAACAGGCGGCACGCGAGGCGGCTGTCAACAGCGAGAACCGCACTCGGAGCATTTTGGAAAGTATTACCGATGCTTTCTTTACTTTAGATACCGAGTGGCGATTCACCTATTTGAACTCGCGGGCAGAGCAGCTTTTATTTAGAAGCAAAGATGAGTTGATTAATCAGTGTATTTGGGATGAGTTTCCAGAAGCAGTCACTTCTAATTTTTATCAGGAGTACCAGCGGGCAGTTGCCAATCAAGTAACGGTTCACTTTGAGGTGTTCTACGAGCCGCTGGAGTCGTGGTTTGAAGTGCGGGGCTATCCCTATCAAGATGGTCTATCGGTTTATTTCCGGGATGTTACAGGTCGCAAACAGTCAGAAGCAGCACTGATGGAGCGATCGCGCCTCTCGACCCTAGAAGCAGAAATCGGTACTGCTTTGGGTGCGGCTGGGTCTTTATCGGAAAGTCTCAATCACTGTACGGAAGCAATGGTGCAGCATCTCGATGCAACTTTTGCTTGTATCTGGACATTTAACCAAAAACTCAATCGCTTGGAATTGCAAGCAACGACAAGGGTTGATCGAGACAGCGAATTGTATTGGCAAGATTTGTTGGCTCAGCGTCACCAGGTTCTAGACGGTACCCTCGTCGGCTTCGTCGCTCAAACTCGTCAACCCTACCTGACTCAGGATAGTAATTATCGGTCTGGGGGCGGGTTGGAAGCCCGCTTGTACGATGATTTTGTTGCTGAAAGCTGTTTGCGAATTCCCGAAAGCTATTTAGCAACCTATCCCCTGATTGTCGAAGAGCGACTGGTGGGCGTCATGGCTGTATGCAGCAGCCAACGCTTTACCGAAGCCGTTCATCAAGTCTTAGGGTGGGTCGTCAACGCGATCGCGATCGCCATCGATCGGTCTTGGGCGAAAGAAGCCCTCTCAGCACGTCGGGAAGCCTTGCTGTTTCGCTTAGCAAGCCAGATTCGAGATTCCCTCGACCTAGATACCATCCTGGGAACCGCCGTCAATGAGATTCGCGGTTTGTTGCAAGTTGACCAATGTCAGTATTTGTGGTGCTGGGCGCAGTCCAATCAGGCGAGTCTGACCGTAACTCACGAAGCGACAACAGACGCGAGTAGACCGAGTTTGCTCTCCGAGTGTCCCCCAGAAAAACTCGATCCCCTAAGCGACAAAATCCGCAAACTTCAGACGTTGCGGGTTGACGATCTGACAAGCGATCGCAGCCTAAATGCCGAGGATGGAGAAATGCAAATCGCACCTCTACTGAGCAATTTGGGCGTTCGTTCGGTGCTGCTGCTACCTTTGAAAACCCACGCCGGTCATTTAGGCGCGATTGTCTGTAGTCATAGCAGTGGATCTCGTCCCTGGCTTGACAGCGAAATTGAGCTACTGCAAGGCGTCGTGGATCAGCTAGCGATCGCCATTGACCAAGCAGAACTCTACGCCCAAAGTCGTGCCGCCGCCCGTGCCGCGCAAACCCAGACGCAACAACTAGAGCAAGCATTGCACAATCTCAAACAAGCTCAATCTCAGCTGATTCAGACCGAAAAAATGTCCAGCTTGGGTCAAATGGTCGCTGGAATTGCTCACGAAATCAACAACCCAGTCAATTTCATCACCGGCAACCTCAGCCACACCAGCGACTACATTCAAGACCTACTCGATCTCGTACACCTCTATCAACAGCACTACACCAATCCCGTTCCCGCAATTCAAGCGCAGGAGGAAGAGATTGATTTAGAGTTCATCATTGATGACTTGCCCAAAATGCTATCTTCCATGCAAATGGGCGCTGACCGCATCCGTCAGATTGTCTTGTCATTGCGGAACTTCTCTCGTCTGGATGAAGCTGAAATGAAGCCGGTCGATATCCACGAGGGAATCGACAATAGTTTGCTAATTCTCCATAGCCGTCTGAAACCCAATGGCGCTTACGGCGGGATTCAAGTCTTGAAGGAGTACGGCAATCTTCCCTTAGTCGATTGCTACGCCGGTCAGCTCAATCAAGTGTTCATGAACATTCTCAGCAATGCGATTGATGCCCTCGACAGCCAACCCGAACCAAGGAAAATTACTATCGCCACCGAAATCCGTAATCGTCTAACGGGTAATGAGGAAGAGACTGGAAGCCCTAACACGTCGCTGACGCCAATCACCGAAGATCCATTACCAATGACCAAGAACCAAGTCGTTGTGATTCGGATTCGAGACAATGGCCCAGGAATGCCAGAGAACGTTATCAAGCGTCTGTTTGACCCCTTCTTTACCACCAAGCCAGTCGGCAAGGGAACTGGTTTGGGGCTATCCATTAGCTACCAAATTGTGGTGGAGAAACATGGCGGAATGCTCAAGTGCGTGTCAGAACCAGGACAGGGAGCAGAGTTTTGGATTGAAATTCCTATGATTCCTTGCCTGTAACCACTCAACACGACTAAGCGTTGCCCTTGCCGAGGAATGCGTCTGCCGCTAAAGCGATCGCCCTCTTGTATTCAGTAAGCTATTTACTCGTCCTACCAGGGAAGTTTAATGAGAAGGAGATTCCGTGTCATTTCAAAGACAATTTAATGAAGCTCTCATACAGCGTTTTATACAACTCATTGGGACTCATATAGGCTTACAGATTCGTCCGCAAGAGCGAGAAGCTTTATGTGAAAAAATTTGCTTCCGGATGAACGTCATTTCTATCTATCTTCCTGAGGCTTATTACCAATTATTAGAAACCGATACTTATCAAAGTCAGGGCGAATGGCAAGAACTAGCGAATTTGTTAACAATTGGCGAAAGTTACTTCTTTCGAGATAAAGGTCAGTTTTCTCTATTAAAATATCAAATTTTACCGCAATTGATAGCCGCTAAGAAGCAAACAAAAACTCTGCGGATTTGGAGTGCCGGATGCTCAACTGGCGAAGAACCTTATTCTCTAGCTATTCTCCTCACCGAACTGATTCCAGATTGGGAAAGCTGGAATCTCTATATTTTAGGAACAGATATCAATCAAGAGTCTATCAATAAAGCAAAACAAGGAGTTTATAGTTCTTGGTCATTTCGATTGTTAGACCAGAAACTACAAAGCTGCTACTTTGAGCCACATGGGACGGAATGGAGAATCAACAACAACATTCAAAACATAGTGAATTTCAAAACTGTCAATTTAATTAAAACGCCCTTTCCTAATTTATTGTTAGATGTTCAAAATATTGATTTAATTCTTTGTCGAAATGTCTTTGTTTATTTTGATAAACCTGCTATTTCACTTGTTGTCAATAAATTTTACAATACTTTACAACCAGAAGGATATCTTTTGACGGCTCATGCTGAACTTCAGGGGATAGATATCAGCTTACTTCACACGGAGTCGTTTCCCGAATCAACAATCTATCAACGCCCTAAGGAGACGTTTGGAGGGAAGCTTTCAAGGAAGAAAGTAAAAGTTTATTCTGACACTGAAGAACCAATACTTTGCCCATCTTCCCCAGCGGCAAATAAGGTAAAAATAGAACTTGCACAATTAGTTCCTAAAAATTATTTTCCGGTACAAGTAAGAGAAAAAAATAGTAACGAAGTCAATGAATGCGAACGCTTATCTAATCTTGAATTCAGCGAAAAACCGGCGACTACTTCAAGCTTTCAGACACTTATCTGTGAAGCTAAAACCCTTTTTAAACAGAAGTATTATCCCTCAGCAATTCAAAAAACAGAGCAAGCGATCGCTTTGGCACCCAAAAACTTTGACTCTTACTATCTGATGGCTCAAATCTATGCCAACTTAGGTGAATATGGCAAGGCAGTTCACTACTGCCAACAAGCACTTAAAATCGATTCTCTTTCTGAAAAACCTTTATACCTACTCGCCCATATTGCGGAAGAACGAGGGGATGTTGAAGAAGCTAAAAGTTTATTGAAAAAAATTATTTACTTAGTGCCTTCCTCTATCTTGGCATATCTGGAAATTAGCGGCATTTACGAACTAGAAGGAAATCTTTCTAGAGCTTTAAAAATGCGAACAGTTGCTTTAGGAATTTTAAAAAAATTACCTCAAGAATCGATAGTTGAATCCCAAGAAAAAATGACCGTTGGAGAATTGATCGTACACATCCAAAAAATGTTACAACCACAGTTATAATCTCTATGGAATATAAACAATATATTATTTTCAGCTTGAATGCTTCCCTTTATGGAGTAGAAGCATTTTCAGTACAAGAGATTTTCTTTCTCCCAGAGTTAACGCCAATCGTAGAAGCACCGCCTGAAATGGTAGGAGTGCTTAATCTCCGGGGTGAAATCTTACCAGTCATGGATCTTCATTTTCGCCTGGGGTACGGATTCCCAGAATATCGCCTTACGGATAGTGTAATTGTTCTGGTGTGTCAGGGATTTAGATTTGGCATTATTGTCAATGAAGTTCATGACGTGCAGAAGATTTACAGTAATGCGATCGCGGCAGATTTTTCCTATAAACGAGAGATCGCGAATCAACCTCATTTTGTTACGGGGATTGCCAAGTTAGAGGCAGATATCGTGATGTTACTAAACCCGGAAAAGCTCCTCCAATTTTCAGAAAAAATTGAAACATTAATTACAGGAAAAACATCGCTAAATTCAGAAACAAAAGCTGATGTTGCCCTTGGTTTTCACAAAGAGAGATGCCTATTTTTCTCCAATAAAACCTCAGAAGAAATAGCGATTTTCCAGGAACGGGCAGAAAATTTAAGGCGACAAGCGGAGAACCAAGATTTTACGGGAAGCCGCCCGATGGCAGTGATTAATTTAAATGGTGAATATTTTGGGGTGGATTTGGGGAACGTGCGCGAATTTACTGATATTCGCAAAGTTACTCCGATTCCTTGTTGCCCAGCTTATATTGTCGGCAATATGAATTTGCGGGGTGAGATTTTGACATTAATCGATATTCGTGGGGTATTAAATTTACCATTGGGTAATTTAGAGAATACAGCGAAGGCGATGGTTGCTTGCATCGACGAGCTGGTGGCTGGTTTGATAGTTGATGAGGTATTGGATGTGATGTATTTGCACCTGTCGGAGATGATGCCAGTACCTGCCGCAGCTCGTTCTGTTAATGATGAATACCTCCGAGGAACGGTTGCTTACGGCGAAAAGATGATAGCTATTTTAGATTTACCCAAAATCCTGATGCAAGCAGGGTTGATGGTTGATGAAGAAGTGTGATTAGTTGTTACATTCCATTGCCCAGAAAGCTTTATTTAATGCTGGTTGAGAAAGCAACCCAGGCGGCATCGTTAACATTAGAAGGGGCAGCGATGCTGAGAAGAGCGAAAGCCGCTATCTAACAGGTTGTTGGAGCGCTGAAGGCTCTCAATCAGCAAGCCAAAGACACCGCTTGCGGCATTACTCAACCGATTGGCACTTAAAACCTCAACAAAGCTGCGTTGAGATTCAAGGCAGTCATTTGGTTAATCTGTATGCGGCTGGTTAGCAGCGTGAATAAATATCATTTCTATATTTTAAGTTTTTTAAACTCTTAACACTCCTAGAGCGGAAGAGGGATTAATAATAAGAGCCGTTCTAACACAGGACTAAGTATGTATAGATTTTTAAAAAAATTCCAAAGAGTATTTTCTTGGTGGATTATAGAGATGTTAGGGGCAGGTTTGACTAAGAAATTTTACATTTCCTAAACAATCCTCTCTTTGGCAATTCAATTTTTTAGGAGAACCTGCCCTAAGAAGAATTTATCACCAGTATTTATACTAATCCTCTAGGTGTATTAAATTTAAAAACGAAAAGTCATAAAACGGGTAAATTAGCTACAGTATTTTGAGTTACTGGCTTTCTCTCACTCCTTGTATCGCCCTAAGCGATCGCTATCCAGCTAGTCATGGTGGCTTGACTGAGGAAACAAAAAAATACTAGTACGAGCAAAATCAAACTTAGCGCCAAAATCTGAACAAATCTGCCTTCAATCTTTACCCAATCATCGAATTTAATAATGCAGGATAAGTCTGATGTTTAAAAGTTTATCTTTACAATCTCGATTAATCGGCTCATTTTTACTAATGGGTCTAATTGTATTAGTGATTGCTCTCGTAGGTTGGAGCGGAGCTACTCGGCTGGGCGACCATATTAATACACTGGGGAATAATACTTTGCCTAGCGTAACTGGATTGTGGAAAATCAATGAAGGACAGACCCAAATCCAGTCATCGGAACGAGCGCTACTCAATACATTTTTGAAAACCGAAAATCGCCAGTTTGAATTGAATAGAATTAAAAATGCTAAAGCGCAGATTGATGAAGGGTTTAAACAATATGAGTCAATTTCACAGACTGCCGACGAAAAAAAGCTCTATCAAAAATTTCTTGGGGACTGGAAAAGGTGGCAGCAAGACCATGAAAGATTCCTGGACATTTATCAACAATTTGCCAAACTGGGCGTCTTAGATCCTGCGAATCGGCTGGCTGAGCTTGTAAGTC
This sequence comes from Trichocoleus sp. DQ-A1, assembly GCF_039961955.1. Classification (NCBI taxonomy): domain Bacteria; kingdom Bacillati; phylum Cyanobacteriota; class Cyanophyceae; order Leptolyngbyales; family Trichocoleusaceae; genus Trichocoleus; species Trichocoleus sp. DQ-A1. Next base: position 264,881 of record NZ_JAMPKE010000003.1, on the reverse strand, counting down.
AGGAGAGGCAGACTTCACCAGAATTTGCACGGGCAAAAGCGGCGGATGCCCTGCTGGACGAACTTAGCGAACTGGCAGCAAATGAAGAACTAAACTCATTTAACACAGCCACAGAATCGGTGCTAGCAGTTGTGGAATACAACCAGAACTTTGGGGAAGCAGCCCAGAAGGCAGCAGAAACAGATGTGGCTCAAACCTCTTTTTGGGTGTTTGTTGGGATGATTCTTGGCCCCCTGACTGCGATTATTTTTGGTGTTTTCTTCAGCATCACGATTGCTAAGCCGCTGGGTGCCAAAATATCTGGCATTGTCAACACGATTGTCACTTCTTCATCAGAAATTGCTGCCACAGTAGAGCAACAAGAACGCACGGCAGCTCAACAAGCGGCGTCTGTGAATCAAACCACGATCACGATGGATGAGTTGGGTGCTTCATCCCAGCAATCAGCAGAGCAAGCCGAGGCAGCAGCAACTGGATCGCGGCAGGTGCTTTCGCTGACGGAGGGTGGAAGCCAAGCCGTCGGGCGAACTTTGGAGGAAATGGCGCTGCTCAAGGATAGAGTGGGAGCGATCGCTTCTCAAATTCTCCGTCTATCCGAGCAAACGAATCAAATCGGCAATATTTCTGGCTTGGTGAGTGACTTAGCCAACCAGACGAATATGCTGGCACTGAATGCAGCCGTTGAAGCTGTTCGAGCTGGCGAACACGGCAAAGGCTTTGCGGTGGTGGCGGCAGAAATTCGCAAACTGGCAGAACAAAGTAAGAAATCTGCCGGAAAGATTAACGTCCTGGTTAGCGATATTCAAAACGCGATCAATGTCACGGTGATGGTGACGGATGAAGGGACGAAAACGGTGGAAGCTGGGGTGAAAACCGCTCAGGGCACAGCACAAGCATTCACCGGCGTAGCTGACGCCATCGAAAATATCGCCATAAACAGTCAACAAATTTCGCTTTCTGCCAAACAACAAGCGATCGCGATTCAACAAGTCGTTGATGCAATGAGCAGCCTCAATGTCGCAGCTAAAGAAAATGCCAGTGGCATTACTCAAACTAAAATCGGCATCCAAAGATTGAATGAAGCGGCTCTGAACCTCAAGTCAGTGGTGTAGCGAATCCTATAGCAATCCGTGCAAAAGTCGTAAAATTATCTGCTACTTTTTCTCTCTTACTTGGCGTCCTGAGCTTCCCCCTGCTTTGCTAGAGCGTCTAAGCGCTAAGGCACAGGCTCCGCCAACGCGGTTCGTTAACAAAAGAAAATTTCACTATTCAACCAGGATTGCTATATTCGCTTAAAAATATCCCAAAAAATTACGGCTAATTATCTCTAAAACTAAGAATCAAAAGCTAAAAGCTTCTCAGTTAACCATGATGATAGAAGACGACGAACTCCGAGATTTATTCAAAATTGCCAGCGAAGAACATTTGCAGAAACTTGATGATGGGTTGCTGCATTTAGAAAAGTACCCCAACGACGAAGCTCGACTAGAAGAATTATTGCGGGAAGCCCACAGTCTCAAAGGTGATGCTCGAATGCTGGGCGTGCGCGATGTGGAAACTCTCACCCATCAGCTGGAACATATTTTGGGAGGTGTCAAACGTGGCGAGACACAACTGGTATCTGCAATATGCGATCGCCTCTATCAAGGCTTAGATGCCATTCGCAAACTGGTCTGCGAAGCCGTCACCGGGGAACCCACAGGTATCAACACCTTTCTCGTCCTCGCCCACATGATGGGAGCTGAATTTACAACTCCAGCGAATCAGAATAATCAGAATTATTTAGACCAAGAAGGCGTTCAGCCAGAACATGAGGAAGCAGTTCAGCCAGAACATGAGGAAGCAATTGAGCAAGAAACCCTTGCCCCGGATATAACTTCCGAACTGCCCGAAACACCTGCCAACATAGAAATATCACAGACAACATTGCTACAAACACCCGCATCCCCTACGCCAGTGGAGGTGGGTGTCAATCCTGCCCCTGATGCTCCCAACGGTAAAGACAGTCCACCCAATTTTTCGCGCAACGGCTCTCAACACCCAAACTCCCCCCCCGTTGCACTCGGCGAACCCTACCGCATCGAAACGATTCGCGTCGAAACTCGCAATCTTGATGCATTGCTGACCCAAGCAGGCGAACTCACCGTTACCAAAATCCGCATTGCCCATCGACTAGCTGAAATTGAGGAAATCGTGGCGCTGTGGGAGGAGTCGAGCCGTCTAAGCGTGCAGAAAACTTCAGCCCTGAGCCTACACAAAGAAAAGATAACAGGTGAGCGGCAAGCGGTAAGTTTCACTGCTTCCCCCCAGAACGGGCGGAGAGACCCCATCTCTACAGCACCGTTGGGGGAACACTCCTACAGTATGAACGGGTACAGTATGAACGGGGGAAGGCAGCCTCTACAGGACTTCGATGAGCGCCTGGGAGTTCTGATCAACCAGTTAAGAGATGCCATCTATGAAGATACCGCCCGACTGGACACGATTGCCGGTGATTTGGAAGAAGGCATTCGCACTCTCCGCCTGTTGCCCCTATCCACCATTTTTCAGTTATTTCCCCGGATGGTACGGGATTTAGCCAGACAGCAAAATAAAGAAGTCAATCTGGTCATTGAAGGCGGCGAAACCAAAGCGGACAAGCGCATCTTAGAAGAAATGAAAGATCCCTTGATGCATATCCTTCGCAACTGCGTCGATCATGGCATTGAGACACCAGCAGAGCGAGAAGCGCAGGGAAAGCCGCGTACCGCCACTATTCAGATTAAAAGCTACCAAACAGCCACAAATATTGCGATCGCCATTAAGGATGATGGGCAAGGATTAGACATCGAAAAGATTAAGCAGACAGCTCTCAAACGCGGACTCTGCCGGGAAGAAGAACTTGCAGCCATGACACCGGCTCAAATTCACTCGTTGATTTTTGCCCCTGGTTTCTCAACGCGGACTTTTGTGACCGAGGTTTCAGGCAGAGGCGTAGGGTTAGACGTGGTTCGCACCAATGTAGAACGTCTCAAAGGCAGCATTGAGGTTGAATCAACACCTGGAAAAGGCTGCACGCTTCGGCTCTGTTTAGGCACGACCCTGGCAACCGCGCCGGTACTGATTGTGGAAGTGAGCGGAAAAGCTTACGCCCTTCCAGTGGAGTTTGTGCAAACAATGCGGTTGATTTCCCAGAATCAAATTTTTACGATTGAAGGCAGAGAAACCATTGTTGTAAATGGACACCCGGTTTCCGTTGCGCGACTGGCAGATTTGCTGGAATTGCCAGTCGCCAGTAGCAACGGACAACGAACGACTTCTACCGATTTAGAACAACTGCCCTGCATTATTTTGAAAGTGGGAGATGATCAACTGGGACTATTCGTTGATGGCTGGGTAGATCAACAGGATGTGGTACTCAAATCTCAAAGTAAATTGCTCAAACGAGTTCGCAATGTGATTAGCGCAACTATCCTCGGTACCGGGGAAGTTTGCATGATTTTAAATCCTTCAGATTTAATTAAATCTGTGCGAAAACGAAACCCGCTTGTGAAATCGTTTGCACCCATTACAGAAGAGACCAGAAAACCCGTAATCTTGTTGACAGAAGATTCCATTGCCATTCGCACTCAAGAAAAACGCATTCTGGAGGGTGCCGGTTATGAAGTGGTAACAGCAGTGGACGGATTGGACGGTTTCAACAAACTTAAAACTCGTTCTTTTGATGCGGTGGTTTCCGACGTGCAAATGCCGAATTTGGACGGTCTGGGTTTTGCTGCGAAGATTCGCCAGAATAAGGAATATAATGAAATTCCAATCATTCTAGTGACATCTCTGGCTTCAGATGAAGATAAACGCAGAGGTGCAGAAGCTGGTGCGAATGCTTACATTACCAAAGGCACTTTTAACCAAGAAATATTATTAGAAACCTTAAGAAGACTTGTGTAGTTAATCGCTAATCGCTAATGGCTTTTGAATAATTAGCAATTAGCAATGAACAAAATGCCAATTCGAGTTTTATTAGTAGACGATTCTGCGATCGCAATGGCAGTGCTGAAACGGATTCTGTCATCCTCACCAGAAATTGAAGTGGTGGGAATGGCTCAAACGGGTCGGGAAGCATTGGCATTGATTCCGTCTTGTTCGCCACAGGTGATTTGCACAGACCTACATATGCCACAGATGGACGGTCTGGAATTTATCTCTGAGGTTATGGCAACTTATCCTCGTCCGATTCTGGTGATTAGCACTTCGGTACAGGAAGAGGATAGGCAAAATGTTTTCCGGCTTTTAGAGGCGGGGGCAGTGGATATTTTTCCCAAGCCTCGTGGTGGTGCGGGATCGGATTATGAGTTAGTAAAACAGGAGTTAATTGGCAAGATTAAAATCCTCGCGGGCGTGAGTGTCTTTACCCAGTATCGAAAGAAGCCAGTTTTAGATTTTAAATTTTCGACGATAAATTCTCAAGCTAAAATCCCCCATCAAAAATCCAAAATCGTGGTGATTGGTGCGTCTACTGGAGGACCGCAAGCTCTATACAACATTCTTATCCATCTGCCAGCGAATTTCCCTCTCCCAGTGATTTGTATTCAACACATCAGCGAGGGTTTTTTGCAGGGAATGGTGGATTGGTTAGGGTTAGAATGTCGTTTGCCGGTCAAAATTGCCCGTGCTGGGGAAATACCAAAAGCGGGAACGATTTATTTTCCACCGGAACGGCTGCATTTAGAATTGGATACTCAAGGCAGATTTTGCCATTCTGCCGCCCCGCCGGTGGGGGGACATCGCCCTTCTGTCACGGTTACTTTTAAGTCGGTGGCGAGTTTCTACGGTCAAGGAGCGGTGGGGATATTGTTGACTGGGATGGGTAGAGACGGTGCGGAAGGGATGGAAGCGATCGCTCGTGCCGGTGGCGTTACCATTGCCCAAGATGAGAAAAGCTGTGTGGTGTTTGGAATGCCAAAAGAAGCGATCGCCCTCGGTGCAGCACAGTATGTTTTGCCCGTCACCGAGATCGCGCCCATGTTACTCGCCAAAATCAGGGGTGGCGATTAGTTATTTAATCGGTAATTGGGCGGACAAAAATTTTAAGTGATGAGTTTTGAATTAAAAAACTCATCACTTAAAACTCACTACTTTACAAACGGGGTTAGGTTGTAATCGCCGTTTTCAAACTCCGGCAAAACTCAGCGATCGCATCGAGTCCCTGTTCGGGTGTTCCTTCTGCCAAACGTTTCACCAAGGCACTCCCGACAATTGCAGCATCTGCCCCCCAGTCTTTCACCTGACGGGCGTGTTCTGGCTCGGAGATGCCAAACCCAATGCCAATGGGCTTATCCGTAACGCTTCGGATCTGCTTGAGGATATCTTGCACCCGCGAGTCCAGTCCAGAGCGCATTCCCGTTACGCCAGTGACACTCACCAAGTAAATGAATCCCTGAGACTGACGCGCGATCGCTTCTATTCGCTCTGGGGAACTGGTAGGCGCTACCAATAAAACTACATCAATTCCCATACTGGCAGCAGTTTGCAGCAGATTGGAAGACTCCTCCAAGGGCAAATCTGGCACGACCAATCCCCGCACCCCAGCATTCGCAATCTGCTTGAAGAACGGTTCAATGCCTCGGTTTAGAATCGGGTTGTAGTAGGTAAATAGGACGATAGGCGATCGCACCTCTTTGCTAACCCCGGATACCATCTCTATTACCTGTTCCAAGCGGGTTCCCCGTTGCAAGGCGCGAGTCGCGGCAGCTTGAATCGTAGGTCCATCTGCCAACGGATCTGAATAGGGAACGCCCAGTTCAATCATGTCAGCACCGGCGGCATCAAGAACTTTTAACGCCTTAGCCGTGGTCTCCAGATCCGGATCTCCCGCTGTGATAAAGGGAATTAAGGCACATTCAGAGCGACGCGCGAGAGACTCAAAGCACTCGGAAATTGAAGTCATTTGTCAAAAATCAGTGGTCAGTGGTCAGTGGCACTTCGGGCGTTAGCAATTCACGGATCAGCAGTCAGGGGCAAACAAGAAACTACAGGCTCTTATACGGGCACAGCATTACCGTGCCCCTACACACCTGACCGCTAACGGCTATCAGCTATTTTTTTAATTTGTTTTCCCGTTCGATTTCAGCTTGCAGCTGAGCCAGTTCTTCTGGCGTCAATTCTTCCAGTCGCTTTTGTAAAACGGCTTCTTCATAGTCTTTGAGCTGCTGGTTATAGGTCATCCGTTTCGTTCCGACTCGGAACAGGTAGGTCAGCAGCCAGCCAACCAACCCGCCCACTAGGAAAACTTGACTCCAAATCCCCGCTTCCAGGCTATCTAGCCCAGCCACCAGCAACAGCAAATACACAATTCCACCGGCGGCAAAGACGCCGATGCCAATTCCAATGATGTCAATTCGTCGCATTTAGCGCTTACCCAACGACAAACCTTAACTCTGAACTTGCCGCCGCTTGGGTCGAAAATTCAAAAATGGGCTGAGGAGCAACAAACCTGGGAAGAAAAAGAAAACCAGGAAATACATGAAACTCCGTTCAAAGGAGCTAGCCACATACCAACGCTGTTGCAGGTAGGCATACAGGGCGAAGGGAATCACTACCAGGTAGGCTCCACTCAAAACTAGATACAATATCGCAACCATCATAATTTTTTCTGGCGGTAGAAGAACGAGCGCGAGTACCGGCGTCCCGGCGCGGACATCAACACAAAAAGTCTCCCAACAGAGAACTATCCGTTTAGACACCCGACGAACTGTCCATATTTTACCGTTTGCTGGAATCAGCCGCTTAATTAGTGAGACTACTAAAGGAATAGTTGCATAAAGTCCCCATTTAATGGTGCAATAGACAATGAAGTTAGTTTTGTAGAAGATACGTAACGACACTTCTCCCCATCGGGGGGGCATGGCGGAATGGCAGACGCTACGGACTTAGAAAACTGAGCCTTGATGGAGAAATCTGTCAAGTGACGGCTCTCAAATTCAGGGAAACCTAAATCTGGCAACAGACATGGCAATCCTGAGCCAAGCCAAAGTCAGTGCTTGAAGATTGAGGACTGAGTGAATTTAAAACTCAAAACTCAAAAACCAAACTTCAAAACTCTTTGGAAGGTGCAGAGACTCGACGGGAGCTACCCTAACGTCAAGCCGAGGGTAAAGGGAGAGTCCAATTCTCAAAGTCGTAAAAGACAGTAGCGAAAGCTGCGAGAGAATGAAAATCCGTTGACCGTAAAAGGTCGTGAGGGTTCAAGTCCCTCTGCCCCCATTTCAATTCAAGCCAAAATCAATGCTATCTCCAGATCGGCAATCCGTTGCTGTCTGAGAGATAGCATTGTGGTGAGATAGGCATTTTACTGGTATTTTCGCTTATTGCTAGCTCAATACCGTTTATAGCGTTTCTTAAGTTGAGTGGAAGATATCGCGGCTCTACGTTTTAACCGCGCCCATTAAGTAGGGGCTTTTTAATTGCCATGCCCCTACGGATATATTCCACACAACCCTTGAATTGCGATGGTAAAGACCCAGGACAGAATTTTGGCAACCCTAGGGTAATTTTTTAGATTTACCAAGATTTTCCAAAGCAGCAACCAGCTTCACGTTTGGTTGATTCTTTTCATCTGGTTCAAGCGAACGGGCATCTATGAAAGTCTCTCTATCTCTGGATTTCTCTTCAGACTTTCGAGTGACCGATTGCTTACCTGCAACCGTATTTAGCCTTGCCTTAGTTTCTGCCGAGCCAATCCGAATTTGAATTTGGGGGCCGGAGCTGGCGAGGCGAATAATCATCCCATTGACCACCGGCACTTGGTCGATGCGTTTTCCATCGAGATAGGTGCCGTTGGCACCTAAACTAACAACTTCCCAATCGGAAGCACTACGCCGAATCTCGACGTGGTGTCGAGAAACAACCGCACTGTAAAGAATGACATCATTCTCGGTTGACCGTCCAATCCGAATTACTACTGATTCGGGTTCAAAAGTCCAATTCTGAACTGGTATAGATTGGATAGGATGCAGCAGGGTCAGGGTAATCACCGATGTTACATATTCTAAAGATTTCCGTCTCTAGGCTTGGGACTCGTAACACTGTCAACTGACGTGACTTCCTCCATTCAATGAATTGAAATGAATCCCCCAATGACTGGAGTCAGACCGCGAATGGGTAGAACGTGGGCAGATGGAATTGTAAACCCTTTTGACCTCGTTCCACCTGGGTTTCGCGTTTTTAGTTCCAAGGCACCCACGGGTGTTACCAATGGCATCGTATCATGAGGGGGTCAAGTCGGTGTATCCCCCGAATTGATTCGCCGGGATTCCCAATTTCTCCCATCACAGGTTTATATAACTGTGGAATTTACATAAACCTGAGTCCGATGCCGAATTGTTTCCCTCAAGCCTATCACTTAAAAAAACAGTCTGCAATTGCCATGACCCCTCACCCCAAGAGGCGATGCAGCAGGCTTTTCAGGCTTTGCGATCGCATCGAACAGCCTCTGGGATTAAGAGAGTTGGAACAAGAAGGTCATCTTGTCGCCTTTGCCTAGGCCAATGCGATCGCCGGTTCTTAAACGGTGCCGATTGCCGCTAGGCAGGGGGTTATGGTTAATGTAGGTGCCATTCGCACTCCCAACGTCTTCTATGTAGAAGGCGTCTCCCTCCACGCGGATATCCGCATGAATCCGAGAAACAATCTCGGAATTGGGGAATCCTGAAACATCAATATCAGGTGGAATCTGGTCGTTTGGCTTGCCGATGTGAATCACCGACAGTTGTGCTGGCAATTCAATCATCGTATCCGTTTGGACGTGCAGCAAACGGGCATTCTGCTGCTGTAGCTGCGTTTTTGAGCTACCAGAAGTTGCTGCGGACGCGGGTGGAGTGCTGCTAGAAGCCGCCAGGGGGGTAACGCTTGCTTGCTCCTGTGCGGGTGGCTGACTGACCACTGTAGCTGGAACGGGTGCCACCGGAGCGGGTACATCCGGGCTAGAGCTGGGCATTGATGATTGAGGGCTAGCCACTAAAGGATCGGGTGCCACCAGCGGATCGGGTGCCATTAAGTCCGGTACGCCGGGGAACGGGTCTAGTCCTGTCGATGCCCCTACCTCACCTGGACTGCTCGGTCGCAGGTTAGAACCACACTGACCGCAGAAGGTAGCGTCGGTTTGGACGGGTGCGCCACAGTTGGGACAAGCGGTGGTGGCGGGTAAGGGGGTGTAGCAAGCCTCACACTGGGCTGCTCCATCAGGATTTTGGTGATTGCAATTCGGGCAGACAATCATAAAACCTCCTTGCAGGCTGTATCCCTCCTAGAGATGGGAGTGGAAGGTGGAAATTCAAATATAGTCTGAATGGCGAGGCGTCTTAACTTTTTAGTTTAAGACCGGCTAGTTCAAGACCGGCTTAATTCAAGACCGGCAGCCTCATCAAAAAGCCACCAAAGTTCGCCTTGGGGCTGGATTAACCGACTGGGATAGGTTTGGTCGTCAGCGGTAGGAGCAAAAACCTGAGCGAGAGCAGGTCGTTTACTCGCACCGGCAACCACAAATATGACACACCGAGCATGGTTAATTAGGGGTGCCGTGAAGGTGATCCGGGGTTGCCCATCTTTGTTGCCGACGGTAATCAGGCGATCGCGTACATTCAATGCTTCTGTGTGGGGAAACAGAGAAGCTGTGTGTCCGTCGTCTCCTATACCTAACAAAATGAGATCGAACGCTGGAAATTCACCGGGTTGAACTTGAAAAAACTCCCTGATGTGTTGTTCGTGCTTATCCGCTGCAACAGATGGATCGGCTTCATCGGTTGGCATGGGGTGGATGTTGGCGGCTGGGATATTTACTTTATCCAGCCATGCACTCCGCGCCATCCCTTGGTTACTATCGGGATGGTCTGGCGGCACGTAGCGTTCGTCGCCCCAAAATATGTGAATTTTATCCCAAGGCAGATTTTGGGTCGCGATCGCTTCATACAGCGGCTTGGGGGTGCTACCACCGGACAAGGCGATAGTACAGAGCGATCGCTGTTCGATTGCCCGGTGAATTTGCTCGACGCACACTTGGAGCGATCGCTCAATCAGCGCCGTTTTATCTGGTAAGACTTCAACGATTTTGTTCATCTATAGGGATGAATTGATGATTTCCAGCTCTACCATACCGAAAATCTTACAGTTTCTTCTTCTTAGTACCCATTAATATATGTGTCTGGAACAATTTATTCGCTGTTCTCAAAGAGGAAGCGTCAAGTTGGACTAGCCGTAGCACCCGGAAATCCTTATCGTGGTTGATTAATATAGATTACTTTTAGCGCTGGGGGAATCTTTCAAGATGGGACGAATTTTTATTTCAGCCGGTCATGGTGCTGGAGAGCCAGGAGGGCAAGCAGGTGGCACCACAGAGGCTCAAGAGATGATTCTGCTGCGCGACCAGATTGTACCCGAACTGCGATCGCGGGGTTTTGAAGTTCTTTCTGTCCCAGATGACCAGACTTCAACGCAGTCGATTTCCTGGATCAACGCCCGCTCTCGGAGCGGCGACGTGGCGCTAGAAATCCATGCCGATGCCTATTCTAACCCGGCGACTCGTGGCGCTACGGTCTTCTACATTTCCAGCAACGAGGAACGCAAGCAGAATGCCGAACTGCTACTTTTGGCGCTGTTGCGCCGCGTTCCCCAACTGCCCAGCCGGGGAGTCAAGCCAGACACTGCCACTGGCGTTGGACGTTTGAGCTTCTGCCGCGACACTTTTATTCCCTCCCTGCTGATGGAAGTTGGCTATCTCACTAACCCAGATGACCGATTCTTAATTCAGAATCGCCGCCGCGACATCGCGCTAGGAATTGCAGACGGATTGGCATCTTGGAGCCGAGGCGGTACTCCCACCCCCGATCCTGGCACTTCCCCCACCTATCCTTCCATCAATATCAACATTAATAACCAGGTCTATGGGGAGAAGGGTGTTCTCATCAATAGCAACGCCTACATCCCTATTGACCTAGTGGACAGGCTCGCAATTGACTTGACAAATAACACCTCAGTCCGCCGAGTGTCCTACCGAGGTGTCGTCTATGTTAAAGCCATTGAACTTCGACCTTTTAATATCTCGGTTGGTTGGGATAGCGCCACCCGCACCCTGTCTTTGCGCTCCATTTTACCCATCTGTCCCGGTCAACTAGATCGGATTATGGGATATGGAAATACGTCTGAGGTACAGATGATTATGTTCCTCAAAGCCAATAACGAGAACGCCCTTGCCCAGTTTCCCGACTTACCCAAACTTTACCGGGAAGAAGCCACAATTGAGGGTGTCAACTATGACATTGCTTTCTGTCAAATGTGTGTAGAAACCGGCTTTTTGCGCTTTGGGGGTGACATTAAGCCCAGCCAAAATAATTTTGCCGCTTTGGGATCGATCGGCGGAGCTTCTGAGAGCGCGACCTTCCCCAGCGCCAGAATTGGTGTCCGCGCCCATATCCAACACTTGAAAGCTTACGCGAGTTTAGAGCCTTTGGTGCAGGAACTGGTCGATCCGCGCTTTCGCTTTGTGACGCGGGGCGTCGCGCCGCTGATTTCTCAGTTGAGTGGACGGTGGGCAGCAGATCCGCAGTACGGTACTAAGATTGAGGCAACTCTCAGAAGGCTGTATGAGTCAGCGGGATTCTTGTAAGGACTGAGTAGGGGAGAGGACTGAGGACTGAGGACTGAAGTATGAAGAGGGGAGAGGGCTGAGGACTGAGAGGAGAGGACTGAGGGCTGAGGAGGGGAGAGGCTCCAGTTCACAAAAAACCCCTAGATAGGGGCGTGAATGAGGAGCCGAGGGCTGAGGTATTAACAAGGGACAGGTATTAACAAGGTATAAGGGAGAGACAACAGAACTCCAGATTCAACACTTTAGCCTTGAGCGCAATAAGTTAACTTCAACTCTCTTACTGTTTCATATCTCGCGTGCTTCTACTCGCCCTCAAATCTCTCCCCCTTCTCAGTCCTCACCCTTAGCCCTCAGCCCTCAGTCCTCAGTCCTCAGCCCTCTCTTCTGATTAGGCGGTTTTGAAAAAGCGGATAATTTCGCGGACGTGGTCGAGAAATTGCCCATCTGCGCTGAGTTGAGCGATCGCATTTTTCGCTTCTCTGGATAAGCGCTCGTGATCGGCTTGGTTTGTGGCTCGCAGTTCTTCGATTGTGGCATTCACGCGGGCTAATTCTTTGCGAGTTTCATCGCCCGCTCGCTGTTGAGTGGCGACAAAAGAATATGGATCTTCAGGATTCATTTGCGCTTCTAATTGCCTGACGGCATACTCTAAATTATCAAAGCGGCTACGCAGTTCCCAAATATCTTGGCGGGGATACTGAAATTCTTGGCGAATCATCGACAACCGGGCGGCTAAATATTCGTAGGTTCGCACGGCGGGACGCAAAGCCGTTAATAGTAAAGCGGCACCGGAACTGACGTATCCAACGGCACTGATGCCTGTTACAGCTAGAGTATAAAGACCGGCAGCAGAGAGAAAATGGAGCGCGATCGCTACCCAAAATGACCGATTTGCGATCGCTTTGGCATACTTAACTTGTTTCTCATCAATCGCAATTCCCTTTTCGGTTGACAGTGCTGCTTCTGCGATGACTTCTTTGGCGTCAAAGTGGATATTCCACGGAACTGTCACAATCACCAGCAGCCACCAAAAACTCGCCGCACCAATTACCCAATCGATAAAATTACCTGCTGGCACATTTAAGCCTTGCACTACACCAAAAGCGACCAGCACTAAAACGACTAATCCCACGCTGAACCCAATAAAGTTGAAATACATCTCAGTCATCTCTGCCTGAAGGAATTGCCTCAATCGTGGCTGGGGATAGCTGTGGTAATAGAGCGGTTTGTGATAGTTTGGCAACTTTCACATCAGTTAGATTTTTTAACCGTCAAGACGTAAAGGAAAGAATACCTTTTTTTGGCGATCGCAGAAAACGATGGGATCGGATAGACAGAAATTTATTAAATATTGAAGGTTAAAAATTAGTTTATTGAATCAACCAAGTGCGCCAAGTCGGTTCAGTGTTTGTGCTAGTAGATTGAGGAATGGCTAAACGCCAAGTTTTACCTTCGATTTGGCGTTGCAAGTAGATATCAAAGTGGTTTTGTTGTTGAGTTACCTGATGGTTAGGACGTTGCAGAGTAAAGTTGTAGGTGCCTTGGATGTGATAGGCGGGTAACTTTTGGATCAACAAAGGTTCTTCATGAGTCACTCGTATTTGAGCGATTTCAAAGCTGGAGGGTTGCTGGAATAACTGCTGACTTAGCTGCTTTTGGGTTTGGCTGACTTGAAGCGCGATCGCTTTCTGTACCAGTTGACCACCTGGTGCGGGTACACCAATGCCGCAAGCTGTCAGCAGTCCCAGCAAAATCACTGTCAAAATAATTCGCAGCATGGCGTTTAACTTCTCCTCTATTTCCTACGTATCACAACCAGAACGATAGGATAGGCTGTGTGCGTTCTTCGAGTTCTAAATCCATCATGTCAAAAAAGGCCCTAGGGTTAGATGACCAGCTTTACGATTACCTACTTTCTTCATCCTTGCGAGAACCAGAGATTCTTCGCCGTCTGCGGGAAGAAACGGCAAATCATCCCTACGCCAGGATGCAGATTTCCCCAGAACAAGGGCAATTTATGGCGCTGTTGGTTCAGCTAATGGGGGCAAAGAAAACCTTGGAAGTGGGCGTATTTACTGGCTACAGTTCTTTGTGCGTGGCTTTGGCACTTCCCCCAGACGGCAAGATTATTGCTTGCGATGTCAGTGAAGAGTTTACCTCGGTAGCGCGGCGCTATTGGCAAGAAGCTGGGGTGGCGGACAAGATCGATCTGCGAATCGCACCGGCGCTGGAAACGCTGGATCGGCTATTGGCACAGGGGGAGGCACAAACGTTTGATTTTGCGTTCATCGATGCTGATAAGAGTAATTATGACGGGTATTATGAGCGATCGCTCCAGCTGGTGCGTCCCGGTGGTTTAATTGCCATCGATAATGTCTTGTGGAGTGGACGAGTTGCCGATCCTCAAGATCGGGATAATAGTACCCAGAATATCCGAGCTTTGAACGAAAAATTGCACCGCGACGAACGAGTTTCTATCAGTCTCGTCCCCATAGCAGATGGATTGACCTTAGCGGTTAAGCGATAAGGAAATCGAAGATACTTCGCAAAAAGAACGCTTATGACAGATGAGAAACTGACTCCCCAAAATGAGCAAGCTAATCTAGATAACTCAACTCTGAAACCGGAAGAGGACGATAAATCAAGGTTGCTAGTCGAAGGTCAAAACGAAAATATCACCACTCCTCCTCCCGATATTGCCGAAGAACACGCCGCTGTTGCTCGTGCAACTCTCGATTTGACGATGGGAATTGAAGACGATTCATAACCGCCAGAAATAAATTCAGTTGGGGTGAGAGGGAGCGATCGCTTCCATCAAAAACCCCCAGCTAATGCTGGGGGTTGTGCAATACGTCGAGAAGATTTCCCTGGTGTGATACTCTTTTTGTTTCGCTTTAAAAGCGCTTACCAAGAAAATCTAGCTAGAAGATAAAAGTCCCCGGATTCCAATGTTTTGCTTTTCTTTAAAACATTGACTTATTGTTTCCGTAGTACCTTCTTTCAACCCATTCCAGCATATCAACTTCACAACCAAAAGTTGCAGAGCTACCGCTCAAAGGATCGTAGCCTTCCCACCAGATGTTTCCAAAGCGGTCGGACTTCTTCCAAACTTTTATCTCTGGCTCTTGAGTCAAGAATGTAACTAAACGCTGCCAAACACTATTCAGAATAGAAAATACTTTAGTCTCCTGAACAGGCTTCTGCTCCTTCTGGGTGTAAATAGTTTCTAACCTTTTTTTTTCAAAACAATTCTCAGAAGTTTCCATAATAATTTTCTCCCGCTTCAAGATAGAATAAATTTCAGATTGTGCTGCAAAAAAAGTAGGATAGACAAACTTATTTGCTTGCAGCAGTTATCAATATTGATTCCGCCGCAACTGATGAAGGTTAATTACAGAGTAAAGTTGAAGATTAGAAGTTTACTTCCTCCAGTAGAATCACCTGAATGGGTGATGTGGAACTAGAGAGGAGCTTGTAAAATCTCGACTAATTCAACCAAGAAATCTAGATTGCACAACCTAAATTCGCTGACAAATTCAATGTAACTTTTGGTTATTTGATAGACAAAGCAATATTTGTATAGGTAGTATGAATAAAATTCATATATAGAAGAAGACATGATTTGACTGCGTTTGCGACAATGCATACACCGCTTGCATAACCGCCATGAATGAAATCAATAAAAGCCGGATGAAGCTTTCCCAGATTCGTGCTTTAGTCGCAGTGGCAGACTACGGCAACTTCAGCGAAGCCGCCTTGCAGTTGGAGGTATCGCAGTCAGCAATCAGTCATGCGATCGCAAGTTTTGAAGAAGAATTGGGAGTCGTCTTGCTGGCTCGCGGACGTTATGGAGCGCGTCTTACCCCGGTCGGAGAGCGGGTTACGGCTCATGCTCGTAAATTGCTACAGCTTTTGGAAGCAATGGAGAAGGAAGCCAATTTAGAAAAAGGCTTACAGGGTGGAAACGTGCGAGTTGCCTGTTTTCGGAGTGTGGCGACTCACATACTCCCGACAGCGATCGCTCGATTTCGCGCTTGCTTCCCGAATATCACTGTAAGCATCGTTGATGGTGATGATTACTCGCGTGTAGGAGATGCATTGCGAGCCGGTTATGCCGATATTGGGTTTATCTACTTACCCGCTGGTAATGAATTTGAAACTTGGGAAATTTTGCGGGATGATTACGTTCTCCTACTCCCGCCTACAACTAATTTAAGTAGTGCCAAAGTCACTTGGAAGCAGTTAGCCACTTATCCTTTGATTATTAGTT
This sequence comes from Trichocoleus sp. DQ-A1, assembly GCF_039961955.1. NCBI lineage: Bacteria > Bacillati > Cyanobacteriota > Cyanophyceae > Leptolyngbyales > Trichocoleusaceae > Trichocoleus > Trichocoleus sp. DQ-A1. Next base: position 248,991 of record NZ_JAMPKE010000003.1, on the reverse strand, counting down.
CCGGCATTCCCTGCAATGAGTGGATTCGCAAATACTTGGTAATCGCAGAATACGCGCTCAACATTGCTTATGAAATCAAAGAAGATTCAACTATCGTCAGCATGGTGGAACAGGGTTTAGGGGCAGCAATTCTCCCTCGTCTGGCTGCCGAACCTGTTCCCACTGGGGTGCGCGTGTGCAGCTTGCCAGCACCTCTAGAGCGAGTAATTGGGGTAGCGCTTCTCGCAAATGCCCTTCATACTCCAGCCGTCTATGCATTTCTAGATGCTATCCGGAATACAGGACGCTTTGCGGCTAAAGCAGCGGTTTAATTAAAGTTCAGGAGAGAGCGCGATCGCAAATCACAAGGGCGCTCTTTTTGGTTGGAGATACGGTAATCACTGCACTCTCAGCCACCTTACTGCCAAAAAATTTGGTCAAGATGAAAGTAGACTTACATTAAGGATGAACGCTATGTTTCCGTTTTGGGGTAGTACCTGTTGGGGATCTCAACCAGTTTCCGGTAGAGATTATCAGGAACGCAGACTTCGGTTCCTGAAATGGATGCGAAACGATCTAGAGGCGAGATTGGCAGGACTTAACGCTGCGATCGAAACGATTGAGCGCCAGATGGATCGGGAAAATACAACAATTTAGTCTATCGACTGCCGATCGCCAATTATTGTGGCTTCTGACAAAGTGATAGAACTGGGTTAAAGATTCCTCAGCTGAGAGCGCCTACTTCTGAAGTAGGCGCTATGTTTTTAGGGGTTAAGCATAGCCTCAAACTTTATTAATTAAGCAATCTCCCTTTCTAAAACTACTGGTGTAATAGTGCGATCGCAATTTTCTGTTCAAGGCACTTCCCTACCAAATCCCTACCGAAGGCTAAACAGCACCGCCACTCCACCCAAGGCAACTAAAACACCTAAGATAGCTCGAAAACTGACAACATCGCCCATCCAAATCGCTAGGGGTAACACAAACAACGGGCTAGTAGAACTTAGCGTTTGGGCAATTCCTGCGGGGGCGAATTTCAGAGAAATTTGTTGCAGCCAGATGCCGAGATAGGTGCTGAAAAAAGCGGTTATGGCAATGACTCCCACAATGCGCCAAGACTGCAACGGTTTAAGCCAGTCATTGGCTTGACGCCGCCCCAGCAACTTCCACAGCAGTAGCACCAGTACCCCCGCCCCCAAGCGCAACAAGGTACTCCACAAGGGGCTGATACTCGATTGGATGAGGGCTGTCCGCGAGAGGACGGCACCTGTTGCCTGTGCTACTGCTGCCAGTAAACCCCAACTAATTCCCCGCATCGTCAGATGCTTGCTTTCAGCGGTGGAATTAGGCACCCGTTCCGTCACCACCCAGACGACGCCCAGAATGGTTAATAAAATTCCGCACCAAGCAGCAGCCGTCAGTTGTTCTTGTAAAAAGACTAGCGCTAACACGGCTGTTAAGGGGGGTGCTAGGGTTTCTAATATCAAGGTACGCCTTGCACCCAGGCAGTTGATGGCTGCAAAATAAGCCGTATCTCCCAATCCAATGCCAAGGACGCCACTTAGTAGCAATAGTGTCAGTGCAGTCGGGTTGATTTCAGGTAGCAGCTGTCCTTGCAAAAGTAGGGTGAGGACAAGGAACGCGATCGCAATTATCCCTTTAAACAAATTCAGTTCTAGGGGTGGGATTTGCCGTCCCAAGCGGCTGTAAACCAGCGAAGCGATCGCCCATAAAAAGGCGGCACTGAGTGCCGCCAGTTCTCCTTTAAAATTTGTAATCCAATTAAAAAAATTTGTTAAAAAGATCATTCTTGTTTTTTGAATCGGTCATTCTGATGTAAATTTTACCGAAGGGCATACTCCTCAGTTCAGGCTGCACACTTCTTTTGGCGGATATTTCTCGCTTATCAAACATTGTATAAATTTACTTAAGCCGGATGCCAAAGATGTTAGCAATGTAACCATACTATTCTTTAACAATTGGTAGGATTCAGCAAGAAAGAAAATTTTGAGGAGACTGCGATGAACTATACCTTTGAAATTTTAGGGGTATCTCCCATTCTTTATTTCTTTAACCATCAACAGGAAATTATTCAAACAGATCCAAACAGAGCCGAATACTTAGGAAGTCCTAAATGCACGCTGGATGCTTTTCTGGAATCCGTCGAAGCGGTTCCACCCAAACGAGGCTGGAATTTAGAAGAGATTCTGCATACAATGGTAGACTTTTGGCTGAACAATTCTGACAATATTCAATATTGGAATAAGCGTCTTAAGGATGCTGGCAAAGAGAATTTGTTAGTCGCAAGAGTTGCCGATCTAAAGGCATTAAAAGCGGAGTTTGACTCCTTATTGGGTCAAAATCTTTAATTGATTCAGCATCATCGCACCTAGACGTAGGCGCGAGTCAGGATTATTCGCGCTAACTGCTTGCGGCAGCGCCAATAAAGGTCGCATCATTGAGGCATTAAGGGGAAACAGCGAAGAAAGCCTAGACGTTACGCGATCGCACTCTAACATGAGACACGATTGGGCAGCCGCAAAAATGCTCCCCCTCTACTATTTCTGCCTCTACTATTTCTGAAAAAATACAAGTGTACTAAACTAGGTTTTACCTAACTGAATACAAGACCTGCGAGCCGAAGTTTGGGCACAGCCGTCACAAATAGTTTTGAAACAAGAGCTTTGCAACTCGCCTGCATGAAGCTTGCTCCACCTTATCAGCATCAAAACTACTTTTGTGGTATCAGCGCCATGATTTGCTCCACGAACAGTTGATGATCGACAACTGGTTTAGAAATGTATTCGTCGGCACCACTTTGCTGGAGGAAATTTTCGCGATCGCCTTCCATCGCATTAGCTGTCACCAGAATAATCGGTAGAGCGGCAGTTTGCGGGTTAGCTTTTAATAGTTGGGTGATTTTTATGCCATCAACCGATTTACCCTGGTAAAAACTGTTTGTTAAGGAAACATCCATCAAAATAATGTCAACCTCCCTAGCTTGGGCAATTTGGATTACTTCTTCTACATTTTCAGTATGTTTCACTTGCAAACCGGCTCGCTTTGTCAGGATTTTAGAGAAAACCCGAACATTAATCGGATCGTCTTCTACAATCAGAACAGTTTTCATCGAATTTTTCCCTTCAACAGCGTTTTTTTCTAGGGTCGTAGTCATTGTTTTTTGTTTCAATACGATTATGAAAATTTCTTTGTCACCTTAAAATTTATCGCTTAATTTGCCATCAATCGCAAGATGCAAATTTTTTATTGCTGTTAATAAATAGGAAATAAAACTTATGATAAAAAAAACTGAACCGACCTTCGACCGGACGGTTTGTCCCTACAGGATTACACGCAAAGATGCAACCATCATATTTTGAATACGCCATTAAATATGCCATGAGCGCGATCGCCGGACGTGCCTTACCCAACGTCCGCAACCGTTTAAATCCCAGTTTGTGGGATTAATGCCACGCCCCTCATGTCAGTTTGCCAGAGTTGTCGGGGGATGCGAGTCACGCGAAGTAAAGAAACCACCCACCAGGATTCCTTAAATAATACAAATGTACTAAACTGGTGGCAACAGAAGAGGGCAAAGGCTGAAAGGTAAAAAGCCACCAGAGTGCCTTCACACTCCAAATGGAAGACATTGAATTTTACAACTCAGGGCGGTCAATGCCCGCCCTACCCCTGGAACATAAAAGTATTATTGTGGCAACAATGCCTTAATTTGATCCACAAACAGTTGATGATCGACAACTGGTTTAGAAATATAGGCATCGGCACCACTCTGTTTGAGGAAATTTTCCCGATCGCCCTCCATCGCATGAGCCGTAACCAGGATAATAGGCAAACTAGCAGTTTGCGGGTCAGCCTTCAACATCTGCGTGATTTTTATGCCATCAACAGACTTACCCTGGTAAACACTATGGGCCAGGGAAACATCCATCAAAATAATGTCAGCCTCACCGGATTGGGCAATTTGCATCACCTCTTCCACGTTTTCGGTATGCTTAACTGCCAAACCGCCCCGCTTGCTCAGAATCTTAGAAAAAACCCGAGCATTAATCGGATCGTCTTCTACAATCAAAACGGTTTTCATCGAGTTTTTCCTTTCAATGGCGCTCTTTGGAAGAGTCGTGGTCATAGCTGCGGTTCCATACTACTGTGAAAGGTTCTTTGTCACGTTGCCATTTGTGACGCGATCGGTCATCAACCTCAAGATGCAAAAAAATTTTACGTTTTCAGGAACTAGGGAATAAAACTCATGGCGAAACAACTGAACCTTTTGGCAACCGGACAGATCATCCCCACGCCTTTACACGCGGAGATGCAACGGTCTTACCTTGAATATGCCATGAGTGTGATCGTCGGGCGTGCATTACCCGATGTCCGCGACGGTTTAAAGCCGGTGCATCGGCGGATTTTGTATGCCATGCACGAACTCGGACTGACGCCAGACCGCCCCTACCGCAAGTGTGCGAGGGTGGTTGGGGATGTTTTGGGCAAATATCACCCACATGGCGACCAGGCGGTTTATGACGCCTTAGTGCGTCTGGTGCAAGAATTTTCCAGCCGCTATCCCCTCCTCGGCGGTCATGGTAACTTTGGCTCGGTGGATAATGACCCACCTGCGGCGATGCGTTACACGGAAACGCGACTGGCTGCAATTAGTCATGAAGCGCTTCTGAGTGAAATTGGCGAAGCCACAGTTGACTTCATCGGCAACTTTGACAATTCCCAACAAGAACCAACCGTACTGCCAGCTCAGCTGCCGGTGTTATTACTCAACGGGTGCGCCGGAATTGCCGTCGGCATGGCAACGAATGTGCCGCCGCACAACTTGGGTGAGGTCGTGGATGGTTTAATTGCCCTAATCGATCAACCCGATCTCCCAGACGGGAAGCTATGGAAGCTAGTTCCGGGGCCAGATTTCCCGACGGGGGGCGAAATTGTCGGGACAGAGGGAATTCGGGAAGCTTACAACACGGGTCGCGGTAGCATCACCGTGCGGGGAGTCGCCCAGATTGAGGAAATCGCGGCAACTCGGGGACGGCACAAGCGGGCGGCAATTGTGGTGACGGAATTGCCTTTCCAGGTGAATAAGGCGGGTTGGATTGAGAAGGTAGCGGAACTGGTCAATCAGGGTCGAATCGAAGGCATTGCGGATCTGCGGGATGAAAGCGATCGCGAAGGAATGCGCGTGGTGGTTGAACTGAAACGCGACACCAATCCTCACCAGGTTCTCGATCACCTCTATAGACAAACAGCGCTGTGTACGAATTTTGGCGCGATTCTGTTGGCGTTGGTAGATGGACAACCGCGTCAGCTAACATTGCGCCAGATGTTGGAGGAGTTTCTCAAGTTCCGAGAACAGACGCTGACTCGGCAGTATACCTACGAATTGGGCGAGGCAGAAAGACGCATTCACGTTGTCGAAGGGTTGCTGGCATCTTTAACCGAGTTGGATGCGGTGATTGAAATTCTCCGGAATGCTGCCGATGGTAGCACCGCCAAGTTAAGGCTACAAGAACGCTTGAATATCAGTGAAGTTCAGGCGGATGCTATTTTATCAATGCCCTTGCGACGCCTCACTGGCTTGGAACGGCAAAACTTACAAGGTGAGTTTAACGAGTTGTCAGAGAGAATTCATTTGTTGCAACTGTTGCTAAGCGATCGCCGCGAACTCCTGAAAGCCTTGAAAAAAGATTTGCGATCGCTCAAACGCAAATTCACCGATCCGCGCCGTAGCAAGATCCTGACGGAAGCGAAAGAATTAAAGACTCAGCCAACAGAGAAAAAACCCGACTCAAAAGACAAAAGTCACAAGTCAGAGGCCAAATCTACTCAAGCCGCACTCCTAACTCCTGAACACTTGGAAGAAGAGGCAGTTCTGGAGTTTACCCAGCGCGGATATGTCCGGCGCATCCCTAAAAATGGAAATAAATCCGCGTCTGGAAAAGGCGATAGCAGCAGTCGTCCAGATGATTTTGTAGTCAAAACTCAGGTAACTAGCACCCAAGCCGAGTTAGTCGTACTCAGCAGCGGCGGCAAAGCTTACCCCGTCAAGGTGGGTGAGATTCCGCCAACCGGGAAGCAATCGCGGGGAACGCCGCTAATCGGCTTGCTGTCCAACTCAGCTCAAACTGCGGCAGAAACGATTGTCTCCAACTTTTTTCTGCCTGAAAATCCGCAAAGTGCCGACCTAATTTTGCTTAGCGAACAGGGGAGAATCAAGCGCCTGCCCCTGGTAGAACTGGCTAACCTTACCAGTCGCGGCATCACGCTCATGAAACTGAAAGAAGACGATCGGTTAAAGTACGTCAATCTGGCTAAAACCGGCGAACAGCTCGTTTTGGCGACTGGGGGCGGACGTTTGCTGCGGCTTCAAGTCAACGACGATCATCTACCCTTGATGGGACGCACGACGATGGGGGTGCAGGCAATGCGGCTGCGGCGTTCCGAGCAACTGGTAGGAGCCTTAACGCTGGGGGATGATGAGAATATTTTAATCGTTTCCCAGTTGGGGTATGCCAAACGCCTGCCGATGAGTACAATCCGACTGGCAAATCTTGGCGACCTTGGCACTCAGGCACTGCATTTTACCAGCAAAACAGATGCTTTGGCAGCGATGGTCGCGGCTCCAGCAAAGTCTCAGATCGTCCTTCTGACCAGCGCCCAGCGAGTCGTGCGAATGCCAGTAAATTCAGTGCAGTTGCGAGGGAAAGATGGAACAGGCGATCGCATCCTCGAATTAAACCCGGACGAAAAAATTATTACTGTCGTCCTTTGTTCGTAGTTCGGCGTTCGGGATTTATTGAGAACGATGAATCCCGAACTCAAAGCCATTAATTCTTTTCCGCCACAAGATTCCCTACTGCTTTGGTTCTCCGATTTTCCTAAGAGTTCTGTGCTGCGAGTAAGTGATTGAAAATAGATTCAGTAGTGGGTATTAATAGCCGTGGCACAAGTTGTTATAGAAAACGTTTACAAAAGCTTTTCCGGTCGTCAAGGGGAAGTCGTCGCAGCGATCGCGCCTGAACCTCTGCTGACGCCAGTCGATGAGGGATCGCTGGTTGTAGATGACAAACCTTCGTCTCCCTCTGGAGCAACAAATGTCTTGCGACGGATTAACCTGACGGTGCAAGATGGCGAGTTTATGGTGTTGGTAGGCCCTTCTGGCTGTGGCAAAAGTACGCTGTTGCGGCTGATTGCGGGACTGGAAGAATTAACGGGGGGCAATATCCGAGTGGGAGACACTCTCGTGAACGATTTGCCGCCAAAGGAACGCGACATCGCAATGGTGTTTCAAAACTATGCCCTCTATCCCCACATGACGGTGTATGACAATATTGCCTTTGGGTTGCGGCGCACGGGGCGCAGAGGCGCGGGGGAGAGTCCTCAGGATGGGCAGGGGGACCCCGCCCCTACTTCTAAGATGCCCATCTGGGCGGAAAATCTGTTGGTGGAAATGACGCGATCGCTTCCCAAGCATCTTCGCTACATACCCGAACGCGAGAAAGCGATTAACGAGCAGGTGCGGACGGTTGCTCAATTGTTGCAAATTGAGCCGCTCCTAAACAGGTTGCCAAAACAACTATCAGGAGGGCAAAAGCAGCGAGTCGCATTGGGACGAGCGATCGCGCGCAATCCTCAAGTATTTTTGATGGATGAACCACTTTCAAACTTAGATGCCAAACTTCGGGCAGAAACTCGCGCCCAAATTGTTAAGTTGCAGCGACAGCTTGGCACAACAACCATTTACGTTACTCACGACCAAACGGAAGCGATGACGATGGGCGATCGCATCGCGGTGATGAATCACGGAAAAATCCAGCAAATCGCTGCACCGTTGGAACTTTACAACCAGCCAGCCAACCGCTTCGTGGCAGAATTCATTGGTTCGCCGCCGATGAACTTTTTGCCGGTGCAAGTGAAAGCACCTCTCCTCATTACCCATTCTCAATTTCGGCTCACTCTCCCCGATGTTTGGGCGTCAGCACTGCAAAAATACGATGGGCAATCCCTGACTTTAGGCATCCGTCCCGAACACTTGATCGTTGGCGTTCCCGCCCCCAAAAATCTCCAAGTGCGAGTAGATTTGGTGGAAGCACTAGGCAACGAAACTTATTTATCTGCCACTCTCCTAGAGTCAGCGATCGCATATCCCTTACAGGTACGCATTCCTCCAGACAAAGCGGTGCGAATTGGCGATCGCTTGTGGTTATCGCTGATGCCAGAGAAAATTCATTTCTTCGATCCACAGACTGGCATCGCAATTCTCTCGCGTTAGTTGGATTTTTGCGATTTAGCAAGACTTTTTTCGGCAATAAGCTGTTGGGTACTATTCGCTCATCTACCACTTACCAAAAGAGCATCTTCCCCCGCTATAGGCATAAACTCAGAAAATAATTTTTACCCCTAACAACCGAACTCATTCAATCCAAAATCCAAAATTCACATAACCCCATGACAACTCTCAACGCCCGCAATTTATCTCTAGATGATGTTCATCGTCTTTTAAACTTTCAGGAGCAGTACAATGGTTCTTTCACACCGTTGTTATCTTTAGAACCTCTAACAGAGTTTGAACAGCAAGAACTATTACAAATTTGGGATGACTTTCGCCACTATTTAACAGCAGGAAAAGTGCTGGAAGGACAGGTAAAGCTTCTTACCGTTGCTCCGTTACTGCGATTAGCTGGCTTTTACCGCTACCCTATCCACATTAGCTTGGAAGAGGGTATCGCAGATATCAATATCACAGATGAAGACACCATCATTACAGGACGGTTGGATATTTTAGCCGTCAAGAAAACTCACCAGACAACAGCTAACGGGTCTTTTTGGGTTTTGGTCATTGAAGCTAAAAACAGTCAGGTTGAAGCTTTCACGGGTCTTCCTCAACTCCTTACCTATGCCCATAAAAGTTTAGAACATCAAACATCCGTTTGGGGACTAACGACAAACGGGCTGCGATATCAATTAGTGTATATTCAGCGGGGAAATCCCCCGACTTATCTGCTAATGCCAGAGTTAAACTTGATTGATTCTGAGCGTTTAACCCAATTACTACAAGTTCTCAAAGCTATCTGTAAAGTCATAGGCTAGTCAGTAGTTATCTGAGCTATGGCAGCACGCTCGCGTATTCTTTCAATTAACTTTAGAAAGCGGCTTCCATCTTTACACTGGCTGTTTTTGTAAACTTCCTATCACTTCTAATAGTTCGCTAGGTTTGTCAATCAAAAAATCTGGGTGATGTTTGGCTAAAACTTCTTTTGAATTAAAACCCCAACTAACTGAAATTACTTTTATCCGGCTTTTTCTTGCCGCTTCGATATCTCTTGTTTCATCTCCAACATAAACCATCTCATTAATTTGCATATCTTGTTTTTTAGAAAAACTATTAATTACTTTGTGTTTTCCAAAAATCGTTGGGGCTGAATAAATAAAATCAAATAAGTCTATAAAATCATTCTGTTTCAAAAAAATCGAAACATTTTCCTTGGAATTAGATGTTATAATCCCTAATCGGTACCCCAGATTTTTTAACTCTGTAAAAGTTTCTTTAATCCCTGGAAAAGGTTTTAAATCTTGAACCTGATTATGTAATCTTGTTCTAACTTTCCTAAGTAGAAAGGGTAACTTAAAGATAGAAACCCCAGAAAATTTAATAATTTGGCTAGAACTTAAATTTTTAATCTTTTCGATATCTTCTAGACTGACTGGCTGATGCCCGAATTCTACGGCTAAACGATTAGTAATATTCACGACGGCATCAAGGCTATCAGCAATTGTGCCATCGAAATCAAAAATTATGACTTTTACGGTCATTGTTTTGGGTGTTATCTCAACTTGGGCTGAATTTTGTCTTGTGTAGTGCCTACTTGCTGGCGCTATGTCATACGTCGAGTGGTGCTTTTGCTTCCAAATTTGCCCTAGCATTGCGCCGCAACATCTCTGGTTTGATCCGCCGCAGCGCTGAGGCGGGAAACCGACGATCCCACTCTTCATCGGAAATTTCCGCTAATTCGCTTAGAAGGGGAGCTACATTTTCAGAATACGGCTGAAAATCGGCAACATCCGTAGGCTGAGCAAAACGCTGATTCCAAGGGCAAACATCCTGGCAGATATCGCAACCAGCAACCCAGCCTTGCAGAGGAGATGCGATCGCTGCCACTCCGTCCTGCTTCGCTAACGGTTTCGCTTCGCTTAGCGCGTCTGGTAACTTTTCAGCCCGATTCTCAATTGTGTGGTAAGCGATGCACCGATTAGCGTCTATGACAAAGGGCTGGGTAATTGCACCCGTGGGACAAGCATCGATACAACGAGTGCAAGTGCCACAGTGTTCAGTATGGGGCAAGTCAGGCGTTAAGTCGAGGTTGGTCAATACTTCCCCTAAAAATACCCAAGAACCATACTCGCGCGTAATGACATTTCCATTCTTGGCAATCCAACCAATTCCAGCTTGCTGTGCCCAAACTTTATCTTGCACGGGGCCAGTATCAGCATAGTAACGCGCAGAGATGCCTTCTCCCTGCTCTTGCAGCCAAGTGGTGAGTGCTTTCAGCTTTTTATGCAGGATCTTGTGATAATCCCTTCCCCAGCCATAGCGGGAGATTTTGGCGTATTCCTTACCTTCGGGACGCTGGTGAGGCGTGTAATAGTTGAGGGCCACACAAATTAGCGATCGCACTTCTGGCATGACTCGATGGATATCTTGCCGCTTAGGATTCGCCATCCATTCCATGTCCGCCTGATAGCCTTGTGCCAGCCATGCCTGCAACGGCTGTACTTCCACTTCTGCCCCATCTACAGCCGCGATTCCTGCCTTGTGGAATCCCAACTCCAAGGCTTTTTGCTTCACTTCGCGACTACTGATGGGTACTTTCACAAGGTTTGATGGCGATCGCATCTGACTCGAATCATTATAGTTTCTCGGATTTCGGTTTTGCACCTAGCGGTTGAAACCGCAGCAACACAGATGCAAAAGCAGGAAAGTTCTGAACAATCCCTCCAGAAGCGCAGGTGCGAACCTGCTGTTTTGTTTAATACTGATCGGTGTGGTTTGTAGGAAATGCCATGACACCAGCTGACGATCTAGTTTTAACTTCGGAATCTGAATTTACCACTGAGCTGACAATTGCCGGAATAACAGAGCCTGTCGTGCTGCGCTATTTTGAAACGATGAATGCAGGAGACTTTGAAGCAACTGCTGCTTTGTTTGCAGAGGATGGGGAAATGAATCCCCCATTTGAGTCGCCGATTGTGGGACATGATGCGATCGCATCTTACCTGCAAGCAGAAGCCAAGGGCATGACTCTCTCCCCCCGTGAAGGAATTTCCGAAACCCTAGAAGACGGCAACACGCAGATTCAGGTTGGTGGTAAGGTACAAACTCTCGTTTTTGGCGTCAATGTCTCCTGGATATTTATCCTCAATCCACAGCGTCAAATTATTTTTACCCGGATCAAACTATTAGCATCTCCCCAAGAGTTACTGAACTTACGCCGTTGATTACGCGCTTAGATAAGGATTTTTACCTCGATCCCAGGTTTAGCCTGGGATCGAGTCATTTTATAAGTCAACTCTTCTTTGTGAAACTTATAAATTTCCTGTAAAACGATCGCTATTCGCTTTACTTTTTTTAACAAAAAGAGGCGATGCCACTCCATTGACCCGGCTCGCCTAGATCGATGTGCTGGTTCCTATTAAAAAACCTCAGGCTATCCAGCTCATGAGGTCAGAAAATACCCGGTTAAAAGCTCTGTTTGGTTCCTAATTATGTCTATTTTTTGGGCACCCTGATGGCATAAAAAACCATCAATCCCACGATGCTATGCTTTTGTCGCTTCTGGCAAACTCGCTTCTAACTTCAAACAGTTACGACCGTTTACTTGTAAGCGATACTCTACTCGATCCATTAACCTATTCATAATCAGCCACCCATAACCGCTTTCCTGTTTATCATTCGGGGTAGGCGGGAGATAAGTTGATAAGTCAAATCCCTGACCGTGATCCCAAATTTCGAGAGCAATATCCCGATTTTTTAGTTCTAGGCGAATTAGCACGGGCAAATTTGGTTGCTCCTTATGAGCATGACGCACCACATTCGAGTATGCTTCCACCAAAGCCAATCGCAAGCGATTCGATTGACGAGGCCAATCCACCGAGTCGGTCAGTTCGACTTCCAAACATCCCAGTAGCCAGCTTTCAACAATTGTTAAAAACTTCAAATCACTTGGTATGTGCAGCTCCGTTTTCATGTACTTAAAGAACCTCCAGAGAGAGTATAGTTTGGTCGTCTTCCTGAACGTTATTGGTGTGTTCTCGAATCCGCGCGAGTAAGTTATTCAAATCGAAAGGTACTGGCTCAAGGCATACAAGTTTCCAAAGCCCATCTTGTGTCAGCATACTACTCGTACCTTCAAAGCTGCCAGTGGTAACTTCTGCCGTCGGCGCGATCTCCGAAGCAGTATGTCGAAGGCTACTTTCTTGGGTGACAGTCGCCTCGGTAATCCCGTCACTCGTCAGTAGCAGAATTTCACCTGAATTTAAGGTCAGTTGCCCCTGCTTAGCTTTCCAGATGGGTAAAATTCCCAAAGGGATGCCGCGAGTCTTGAGAAAATTTGGTTCCAGCGCCGAGTCTGAAGTAGGTGCCGCTCTTTGTTGCACGACTTCCCGATTAGACCAGACTAAGGGATAGATGTGACCGGCGTTGGCATATACCAGCTCTTGAGTGGCTGGGGTATAACGAGCCAGCACCATCGTGATAAAGCAGTTGGTGCTGACGAGATCGTTGGACATAATGCTGTTAAGATTCCGCATGACGACATCTGGCTCCGGAGAAATTTCCTGAGCGAGTTCCCGGCGCAGAATAGAAATTGCACTTGCCATAAATAGAGCCGCGGGGACGCCTTTCCCAGAGACATCTCCCACTGCCAGCCAAACATCGCCTTGGGGATGGACATACACTTCAAAAAAATCACCCCCCACTTCTCTAGCGGCGACGCAGCAGGCTTGCACCTGCATCCCTTCTACTTCAGGCCAACTTTGGCGGAGGAGGTTATTTTGAATTTGACGAGCGACTTCTAGTTCGGCACGCATTTGCTGAGCTTGCTGCTGCGTGCGCTGGTAGAGTTTCGCCTGAGAAAGCGCCAAAGCGGCTTGTTCCGCGACGCCTTCTATCAGCTGAACTTCGTCGGGTGCCCAGAGGCGATCGCTATTTTCTTGATAGAGGCAGAGAACCGCTAACACCTGCTGCTGGAAGATCAGCGGCACTCCTAACTGAGTGGAACGCCTTCCCTCTTGTTCGCCTTGGGCAAGTTGGATCTTACGACTTTCCAGGGCTGCTTGGAGTAAGGAGTCTGAGTCGTGTTCCGGTACTGGGGGTTCTGTATCCTCGCTCGGCTCATTTGGAGTTGGATAGAAAAAAATTTCGCTGGTCAAGCGATCGCTCTCTACGGGTCGCAGAACGCAATAACTCGCCTCAAAAGCTTGCCCAATGGTATTGGCAACGGTTTGCAGCATACTCTGGTAATCTAGCGACTCCCGAATTGCCGTTGTCACCGCATTCAAGAGTTCTTCTCGGCGCAAGGCGCGGCGCAGTTCGTTCGTCCTTTGCTTCAGCACGCGGTAAGTTTCCGCGGCTTGTTGAACCACTGCTTTTAAGTTCTCCGGGTTCCAGGGTTTGGTGATGTACTTGAACACCTGACCGGAGTTAATCGCATCGACTAAATCTTCGACATCCGTGTAGCCGGTTAGGAGAATCCGGATGGTGTCGGGAAAGCGCTCAACTGTTTTACTTAAAAATTCGGTTCCATTCATTTGGGGCATGCGCTGGTCAGAAATAATCACAGCCATTTCCCCTTCCGTGTCCAAAACTTGAATGGCGCTGAAGGCACTGTCGGCTTTGAAGACGCGAAAATCTCGCCGAAATGTCCGATAAAGTAAATCTAGGTTGTCATGCTCGTCATCAACCACCATCAGTTTGAGTTTGCTCCCTTCTGCCTGACTCATCGGCACACTCCGCTTCCCGCTTAATTAGATCATCGACAGCTTGAGGGGATTTTCACTCCTCATCCCTTGCCTGCATATCGCCAACCGGAGCAAAATCCGGTTCTCGCTTTTATTTCTCGTGATGCTGCTGATTGATGATTCGATAGAATAACAGCTTTGAGGGCATTCTGAGACGCCCATTGACTAAGGTTTGTTACTCGACCAACTGACTACGGGTTAAATACCGCTGCCAGGATATAGAGGCGAGCATAGCTGCCAGGTTGTGGCAGCTACAGAGGGTTCACCGATGTCAAGCCAAGCAGAAGTCAACTCATACCGAGCGCCCGATCCTCCACAAGCAAAGGTATTTATCCGACTAAGCCAGAGCGTAGAGCACGCACCGCCGCTTGGGTGCGGTCATCGGCACACAGCTTGTTCAAAATATTCCGGACGTGGGTTTTGACAGTTCCGACAGTGATGTAGAGCTTTTCCGCGATCGCGGCATTGCTGCACCCTTCAACAATCAGCTGCAAAACTTCTAATTCCCGTTCCGTCAGCGGATAAGCTTCAATTAGCTGGCTGTATTCCGGTTCGGTGGCATTGATAATCACCGTTTTGGATATGGCTGCTTGATCCAATCCTGTCTGACTAGATCGAGTTTGCTGCAAGACAATCCGGGCGATCGCTGGGTCGATCCAGCCGTTGCCTTCGTGCGTCACTTGCAGCGCTTCGAGCAACTTATCAAAACTAATGTTTTTCATGCAGTAGGAATCTGCACCTGCTGCAAATGCCGCTAATACCGCTTCTTCGTCATCTTGTAAAGTCAACACCAGTATCTTGGTATGACCCCCATCCTCCGAAGCCACCTGCCATTCCCTAAACGTCCTCGTCAATTCAATTCCGTCCATATCGGGCAGGCCAATATCGACAATCGCCACATCTGGCTTGGTCGTTTCCAGTAATTTCAGACCTTCAGTGGCATTGGCGGCTTCACCTACAAATTCAATTTCCCCGCGCTGTTGCAGCGCTGTCCGGATGCCGACCCTAGTCAGGTCGTGGTCTTCAATTAAAGCGACGCGAATTTGACTCATCTTCTCTTCCACACTTTGCAATTCTATGGACTTTCTAAAAATAAAGATTTCCTAAAGAGTTTGCAGTCGTCAATCTACTGCCATTCTTTGCGTGTTCTAGTATTAGTAATTTATACCCTCCTCATCTGTTTGAGGTGATATTTTTACTGGCGGGGACATGGCAAACCTAACCATAAACCAAAGCTTGAGCGCGGCAGTCTTTTAAAGGGGACAGTTTGGCAATTGGTCAATTTTAGTACGAGTGTACGATCGATAACTGCAACAAACCACTAACCATCTGGATTTTACCTTTCTGCTGGAGCGCACAATGCGGTTTTTTTTGGTTGAGTCAGGTGGCTGAACTGGGAAAATGCCTTGCTCAACATCACCAGACGTGGCAGACAGCAGAATCTCAGATTTTTACTTGCCAATGGCAGCACGAGCAGCCCAGAGTTCAACTACCGCTGGTATGAGTATACCGGGTTGGCAGCATGAGAATCATCCGGGCTGGAGAATTCTTTAAAGGAATCTCTTTGCCAAACCGTCTAGAGCCGAAGCAGCGAGCATAGATAGCTCGTTCAGTTACACCCCGATCCCAGGACTGTACCTGTTACAGAACCGGATTGTGTCGGCTTTGGACTTGGCAAGTTGGGCGATCGCTTTCTTCATCAGTAGCCACTCACTCGTTATCAGCCACCATCTACACTTTCACTGGGACAGCACCCAAGTTAGTTAAGCTAAAAGCTTAAGCTAAAAGTCAAAGCTTGCAATGGCTCCTTCTGGAACTCAATACCTACACCTTCTTTGGTCCGATCTTCCCGTGCGTCGGCGAGGTGCCCTGATCATCGCCATCCCGATCATGTGTCTTTTAACGTCGGTGGTGGTATTTGCTGGGCTGCAACGCAGTACTGCAACGGCGCAAAATTATGTTGACAAAACGCAGAAGGTGCTATTACAAGCCAATCGCTTGCTCACAGCGATAGTGGATGCCGAAACAGGGGTTCGGGGTTATGCCTTAACTTACCGCCCGGAATATCTGGAACCTTATAACGCAGCGATCGCAAGCATTCCTCAATTCCTCCAAGAACTGGATAATTCCGTCAAAGATAAGCCGCAACAGCTGCAACGAGTCCAGCAGCTTCAAAAGCTGGTACGGCAAAAAGTCAGCATAATGAACCAGAATGTGGCTCGGATAAAAGTCGTCAAGCAGGGAAATGCTGGCAGTTTCCGATTGGAGCCTCAAGCCAAAACCACGATGGATGCCATTCGTCGGCAAATTGCCCTGTTCTCCGCCGAGGAAGCTCGTTTGCTTGACCAGCGCAGCCGAGACTTAAAGCATCAGCAGCGAATTACCATTGGCGTACTCAGCGCCACAGCAACACTCGGTCTTCTGGGATCGCTAGCAGCGGTGTATCTGTTCGATCAGCTCGACCGGGAACTGGCAGGACAACAAACGGGTTTGCGTGAAAGTAACATTCGCATCCGTGCCATTTTAGACAATGTGGTAGATGGGATTATCACTATCAACGATCAAGGTCATATTGAGTCTTTTAATCAAGCTGCTACCTTAATGTTTGGGTACGAACCCGCCGAAGCGATTGGCAAAAACCTGAAACTCTTGGTGGCGCAGCCCTTCAGCGGTGATAGCATCCAGGCGCTCAACCACTTTGTGGGCAACAACCCAGTCAAAATGCGGCAACTGCAAGAAACGGTAGGACGCCGCAAGAATGGCACCACGTTCCCAATGGAGTTAGCGTTTAGCGAGATACATTCTTACAATCAGCGCTTGCTGATTGGGATTATGCGGGACATTACGGATCGCCAGCAAGCTGAGGAAATGCTGCGAAAACAAGCGACATTGCTGGATCTGGCAAATGACGCGATTTTGGTGCGCGATCGCGACGATCGGATTACTTATTGGAATCTGGGGGCAGAACGGCTGTACGGTTGGACAAAGAAAGAAGCCCTCGGTCAATACGCCCACGAACTCTTGAGAACCGAATTTCCCCCCAATATCGAAGAAATCGACGAAATGTTTCTTCACGACGGGTATTGGAAAGGCGAACTGCTCGACACTAAGCGCGATGGTACGCAGATTCGCGTTTCTAGCCGATGGACATTGCAGACAGACGATGAGGGCGAACCCTTAGCGACCCTGGAAATCAACAGCGACATCACCGAACGCAAACAAGCAGAAGAAGATTTGCGATCGCGTGCAGGGGAATTAGCCCGCTTAAGCGCCATCCTTGCCCAAACCAATATTGCTTTAGAGAAACGCAACCAAGAACTCGATCAGTTTGCCTATATTGTCTCCCACGACCTCAAAGCACCGCTGAGAGCGATCGCTAATCTCTCCACTTGGATTGAAGAAGACATCTCCGACCAACTGACTGAAGAAACTAGGCACAATCTGGACTTAATGCGATCGCGCGTTCATCGCATGGAAGCGCTGATCAATGGCGTCCTTCAATATTCCCGCGTTGGGCGTATAAAGGCGTCTGTGGAATTGGTGGATGTGGAAAAACTTCTCGCAGAGGTCATTGACACCCTCGCACCGCCACCGGCTTTTACCATCGCCGTAAACCCTGGAATGCCTACCCTACGCACCGAACGCTTGCCCCTACAACAGGTGTTTGCCAATCTGATTAGCAACGCGATTAAACACAACCCCCAAACAGAGGGACAAGTGACAATATCTGTTCAAGACCAAAGTAACTTTTATGAGTTTGCCGTGGCAGATAACGGGCCAGGAATTGCCCCCGAATATCACGAGAAGGTTTTTGCCATCTTTGAGACTTTACAAGCTCGCGATATCGTCGAAAACACGGGCATCGGTCTAACCCTGGTCAAAAAAATTGTTGAAACCCAAGGAGGAACCATCTGGGTAGAATCTCAAGCAGGCAAAGGAGCAACCTTTCGCTTTACCTGGTCGAAATCGGTTCTGAGTACCTAAACTCATCTCAGGCACCCGTCTTAAGCTGGCGGTTGAAAGCGCGTCTAAACATCCCAGAGGCGTTCAATCTTCTCCCCTCTCCGTGAAGGTCGAGGGGCTGGGGGTGAGGTTCCTTCTTGCACTCAAGAGAGAACTGCGATAAACAAAACCATCCTTGCTTAGGCGTACAAAAGTACCAATTCAAAAACTTTTGGTCTGCATCTAATGCGAGTTTTAAATCTTCGATTGGTACTAAAACTTACTTTTTTACTTTCGTTAAAACTTAAACTTTTTTTTAAATTCAAGCCTTTAGTAAGGATTCCTTAATCTAGATTCGATAGAGTAACGGTGCAAATTGTAGATGCCGAATCTCTATAATCGTCCCTATGGCTGATGCTACGTCAGGGTTGATTCTACTAAAAAGCAACTACAAAAACTCTGGCGCGAATTAACAAGCCAGGGCTAGGCTAACGCCTCGCTCCGAAGACACGCGATCGCAACTCCAACTCAATTGCGCGGACTTTCTGGAGCGAGTTCTATAATACTGGATGCAATCCGACTGAACACAGCGGAAAACCCTAGGCAATCGATCACCTTCCTAGTGGTTGATGCCTGAGAAAGTGGTTTTATGGCAATTTGTGTTTAGAAGGATGAAACTTTTGCCAGGGGTAGGCTTCCAGGTAATGCGTTACGGTATCGCTCTATTAGCGGTGACACTAGCACTGCTAATTAAACTGATTCTAAACATTCTAACTGGTGGAAAAGAAACTCCTTTTCTAATACTTTTTGCTGCCATATTGGTGGGCATCTGGTACGGTGGCACGAAACTCGGTCTGTGGAGCGCTGTTTTAGCGGCTTTCGCCAATGTAAAAAAGTACCCAGAGGCGGGAAGCCCAAGCGAAAATTCCGTTTTGGAAACGAGGCTGAGTAGTGCTGTTAGCAATTATCCTCAGATGTCTCTAAAAACGCCAGACCGAAGCCGCGATCGCTCCTGGGAGGAAATGCTCAGCGATCGCGGCTTCTTACAGCCAACTCCAACGGCATCGGGAGATGAACTGCACAAACTCAACTTCCATCTAGAAAACTCACCCTTAGCGCTCATCGAGTGGGACAGCAACTTTCGAGTGGCGAGGTGGTCGCGGGAAGCTGAAGCGCTCTTCGGATGGCGAAGCGCCGAAGTAACGGGTAAACATCCTCAGGAATGGCAATTTATCTACGCCGAAGATGTAGCAGTAGTCAATGATGAGATCGGACGGTTGCTCAAAGGCAGCGAAGGGCGCAGCGTGTCCCAAAACCGTAACTATACAAAAGATGGCTCGATTGTCTACTGCGAGTGGTACAACTCCGCTTTGCTAGATGAATCGGGTCGCTTGATGTCAGTGTTATCTTTGGTTCTGGATGTTACCAGTCGGCAGCAAACGCAAGCAGCGCTACATACGAGCGAGGAGCGACTGCGATTGTCCCTGGAGGCAGGACGGATGGGGATCTGGGACTGGAATATCCTTACTGGCGAGCTGACGTGGTCAGAGACTCTAGAACGCATGCACGGTTTACTTCCCGGAACTTTTGCCGGTACGTTTGCCGCCTTCCTAGAAGTAGTGCATCCAGAGGATCGGGATTCCTTGAAAAAGGCGATCGCTCAGTCAGTCGAGCAGAAGACTGATTTTGAGCTTGAATTTCGCATCGTTTGGCCTGACAGTAGCATCCACTGGATCTCTGGAAAAGGTCAGGTTTTGTGCGACGAAACCGGCAAGGCAGTACGCACGATTGGGGTGGGTACGGACATCAGCGAAAGCCATCGGCACGCTACGCTACGCCAGCGAATTAACGAACAACAGCACTTTTTGGGTGAAGCGACGACCCTCCTGACTAGCTCCCTTGACTATCAAACTACCTTAGAAACCCTGGCTCATCTAGCAGTTCCCCAGCTAGCTGACTGGTGTTCTATCGATATGCTCGACGAAAATCAAACAATTCGCCGACTGGCAGTTGTCCATCAAGACCCATCGAAGGTCGATTGGGCTTACCAATTGCAGGAGCGCTACCCGCCCGATCCCGATGAAGCTTATGGTCTCCCCAACGTTTTACGCACGGGTCAGGCGGAGTTATACGCGGAGATTCCCGACTCCCTCCTGGTAGAGGCGGCTCGCGATCCCGAACACCTAGAAATCTTGAGACAGATAGGCTTTACATCGGCAATGGTGGTGCCCCTGGTAGCTCGCGGACGCACCTTGGGGGCAATTACCTTTACCTCAGCCGAGTCGGGTCGTCGCTACGGTCAAGCTGACCTGACCTTTGCCTGCGAACTTGCCCGTCGCGCCGCTTTAGCTGTTGACAACGCGGGTCTGTTTAAAACGCTGCAACAAGAACTCGCAGAGCGTCAGCGAACGGAGGCGGCATTGCGGGAAAGCGAAGAACGCTTCCGCACGATGGCAGATAGTGCCCCCGTCTTGTTATGGGTGGCAGATCGGGATGGGCGATGTCATTTCTTCAATCAGCGTTGGCTGAGCTTCCGAGGGCGAACCTTGGAGGAAGAACTCGACAAAGGTTGGGCAGAAGGCGTGCATCCAGAGGATTTGCCGCGCTGTTTGGATACTTATCGGGCGGCTTCTCATGTCCAAAAAAATTTCCAAATGGAGTACCGTCTATTGCGGGCAGATGGGCAGTATCGCTGGGTCTTAGATACCGGAACGCCACGATTTTTGGCGGATGGGAGTTTTGCGGGTTATATTGGCTCGTGTATTGACATTACTGAGCGAAAATTTGCCGAAGAAGCTTTGCGCGATCGCGCGGCGGAATTAGCCCGTCTGAGTAACATCCTCACCAAAACTAACGCCGCTTTAGAAAAACGCAACGCCGAACTCGACCACTTCGCTTATATTGTTTCCCACGATCTCAAGGCACCTCTAAGAGCGATCGCTAACCTCTCCACTTGGATTGAAGAAGACCTACTCGACTTTCTAAATCCGGAAACCCAGCAGAATATGAATTTACTGCGGGGGCGCGTTCATCGGATGGAAGCTCTAATCAACGGTCTTTTGCAGTATTCTCGTGTGGGGCGGGTTAAGACCTTTGTGGATCTTGTGGACGTTGACACCTTACTGGCAGAAGTTATCAACACGCTTGCACCTCCACCCACGTTCGCTATCACCATCCAGCCCGGAATGCCTACCTTCCACACCGAGCGCTTGCCCTTAGAACAAGTGTTTGCAAATCTGCTCAGCAATTCCTTCAAACACCACCCTCGGTTGGATGGAAGCGCGACTATATCAGTACAAGATAAAGAAACATTCTATGAATTTGCCGTGGCAGATGATGGGTGTGGGATCGCTCCTGAATATCATGAAAAAATTTTTGTCATGTTTCAAACTCTGGAGGCACGAGATAAGGTAGAAAACACCGGCGTGGGACTCGCCATCGTTAAGAAAATCATCGAAAACAAAGGAGGAACCATTCGCCTGGAATCTCAAGTCAATCAAGGGTCAACTTTCTACTTTACCTGGCCCAAACAACCCAGTAGTAACAATTCGCTTTTTGTCTAGATATGGATATCACTAATAAAAAAATGAATAAAAAAATAATAATCAATAGTTTTTTAAATCATGGTAGATAAGATGACAAACCTTTTGCTAGTTGATGACGACGAAGTTGATGTGATGACCGTAAAACGGGCATTCAAAAAAAATAATATTCAAAATCCCTTCTATGTCGCCAATAACGGGCTAGAAGCACTGGCTATGTTGCGGGGGACTGACGATTCAACAAAGGTTCCGCGAGAGCGGCGGCTGGTCTTACTCGACTTGAATATGCCCAAAATGGGTGGAATTGAATTTTTGCGTGAATTGCGGGCAGACCCAGAACTCAAAGCAATTCCAGTGATTGTACTAACGACTTCCAATGAAGATAAAGACAAGGTGGAAGCCTACAATCTCAATGTAGCGGGTTATATTGTCAAACCCGTAACATTTGCTAAATTCGTGGAGGTAGTGGCAACGCTCAATCAATATTGGATGCTTAGTGAAATGCCCTAATTTTGGAGAATGGGTAATGGATTGTAAGAGTGATGAGTGATGAGTGGTGAGTTACAAGAGAATTCTTTAATTCAAAACTTAAAATTTAAAACTCAAAGCTTTTTACGAATTCCGTCCTTGAATGGTTATGGAAGAAAAGTTAAAAATCCTGGTAGTCGATGATGATGAAGTAGACCGGATGGCGGTTCGCCGGTCGCTCAAAACGGCTGGCGTGCAAATGGAATTAGTAGAAACCAGCGACTGCCAAGGAGCGATCGCTACTTTACACAGCGACCATTTTGACTGTGTCTTCCTCGACTATCGCTTGCCTGACGGGGATGGACTCACCCTCGTTCAGGATATCCGCTCGTCTGGTTTTAAAATCCCCTTGGTCGTCTTGACGGGTCAGGGAGACGAGCAAACTGCCGTCGAACTGATGAAAGCCGGAGCATCCGACTATATTTCTAAAGGCAAAGTTTCTCCAGAAAGTCTCTCTCGCAGCCTGCACAATGCGCTTCGCCTCTATCGAGCGGAAAGACAGGCATCAGAAGCCAACCAATTACTCAAAGAAAGCGAAGAACGCTATCGATTTGTTCTAGAGGGATCGAACGACGGAATTTGGGACTGGGATATCACCACCAACACAGTTTATTGGAATGACCGCTGTTTTGAAATCAGCGGCTTGTCCCGTGAAGAATTTGTCGGCAATTACCAGGCATTGTGCCAACTTTTGCATCCAGAAGATCGATACCGCATCGTCCAGAGCATCCGCGATCACCTGGAGCATCAAGTTGAATGTAATGTGGAATTTAAGCTGTTGCACGCTTCTGGGCATTATCGTTACTGCATTGCCAGAGGCAAAGCCCAGCGAGATGGGAACGGCAAGCCTTTCCGGATGTCTGGAATTATTAGCGATATTACAGAGCGCAAGCGGGCATTAGAAAACCAGCGATTTCTGGCAGAAGCGAGTGCTGTCCTTTCAGCTTCTCTAGATTACAAAACAACCCTGGAGAATCTGGCTCAATTGGCAGTGCCCCACTTAGCCGACGTGTGCATAGTAGATATTCTGGCAGCGGACGGCTCAATTCATCGGATGGGGACGGCTTATCCAAACCCCTCTCCAGAGAAGTTGGTGCAAGAGGTGCTGCATCTGTTCCCCCCCGACCCGGATGGAGAACACCCCGCAAGCATTGTATTACGCACGGGCAAACCAAAATTTGCCGTTGAAATTGACGACGAAATGCTCGTAGCTGCGACCCGCAATGCCGAACATCTGCAAATCGTTCGGGAGCTGGGTTTTCAGTCTTACATGGTGGTGCCCCTGTTGGTGCGCGATCGCACGTTGGGGGCAATTTCCTTGGTGTCCACTCAAGAGAAACGCCGCTACGATGCGATGGACTTGGCTCTGGCAGAGGAACTTGCCCGTCGTGCTGCCTTATCGGTCGAAAATGGAAAATTATACCGAGAAGCGCAAGCGGCGACCGAGAACTTACGCAAGGCGATCATTATTCTGGGCGAACAACAGCAACAACTCCGGACACTCCAGCAGCTGACGAATTTACTAAACCAGCGCCTGAGTGACTTACCCGGTTTGTTACGGGTGATGGTTCAAGCGGTTTGCGATGCGATCGCGGGTGCCCAGTTTTGCTTTATCATGCTGCAAAACCCCCAGTGCAATCGCCTGGTCTTGACGGTGACGGCGGGAATCGGTACGGAAAAATTGCGCCTGGAAGATGGTTTTAGTTCGGGGGAAGGATTGCTTTCTCAGGTGTTTTTGACTGGGATTTCTCAGCTTATCGAAGGGGAACAAGCCGCTTTCCTCCACTCGACATCCGACACCGTAAAGCCCTCAGAGTTGCCAGCTTCACTTTATGTGGTGGCGATTGAGTCCGCGCAAGCGGGACGGTTGGGCGTGCTGGCAATCGGTAATTGGGAAAATTCTCATGCGTTTGACGAAGAAGACCGATATCTGCTGGCGGCGGTGGGAGAACAAGCCGCGATCGCGATTAATAATGCCCGTCTGATCAATGCTTTAGAAGAACGAGAGGAACGCTTAGCTTTACAAAACGAAATCCTGGCTCAGCAAAACAAGGAACTCGAAAATCTTTCCACGCAAATTCAACTTCAGAATCTGCAATTGATGGAAGCAGCGCGGTTGAAATCGCAGTTTCTCGCCACCATGTCCCACGAACTGCGGACGCCGATGAATGCCGTGATCGGCTTTTCTCAACTGCTGTTGCGCCAGCGGCAAAATCAGCTTAGCCCGCAACAATTGGACATGGTGGATCGCATCCTCAGCAATGGGAAACACCTGCTAACGCTGATTAATGACATCCTTGACCTCTCAAAAATTGAAGCCGGAAGATTGGAACTCAAACTGGAAGAATTTAATCTGCCAGTGCTAGTGAGAACAACCGCAGAAGAATTGCGATCGCTTGCTTCAGAAAAGCATTTGGAGCTGCAAGTTGAGGCAAATTTACAAAACCCTCAGATATTGAATGATAGCGCTCGGCTGCGGCAGATTTTGGTAAATCTTCTCTCCAATGCGATTAAATTCACTGACACCGGAAGTGTGTGCATCAAAGTACAAGAAATTTCCCCGGATCAAGTGTTACTAAGCGTTCAAGATACCGGAATTGGAATTGCTGAGGAAAACTTAAAGCATATTTTTGAAGAATTTCGGCAAGTCGATCAGTCCCTCGCCAAAAAATATCCGGGTACGGGTTTAGGGCTTGCCATCACTCACTCATTAGTGCAATTAATGCATGGAAAAATATCAGTGGAAAGTCATTTAGGTCACGGATCTACCTTCAATGTAAAATTTCCCCGCCGAGTCAGTATTTAGCTTGTTTTCATCGAATCAGTTGTGTCGAGGCAGTTCTCAATCAAGGGTGCCCTACACCCTCACAATTCAAATAGAATTGCTCTACACTCAGTAAGCGCTTTCATGCCGAGGATTGATGACGAGTGACAGATGTTAGCCTAAAGTAACCAATACAGGATCTCGAAGCGTCTGCGGCGATGATTCAGCTACTTGTTCGATTGAAAAGAGTTTTGAGAATTCGGTCTTCGCTTGATTGGGTAATTTAATTCATCCGCTGCATTGAGAAAATAAATGTCTGGTCACGATATTATCGTCCTCGGTGCCTCTGCCGGCGGGGTAGAAGCGCTGACTCAACTGGTCAAGGCTTTGCCGCCGGATTTGCCAGCTGCAATCTTTGTCGTCATACACTTCCCTGCCCACAGCACCAGCGCCATGCCAAGTATCCTGAATCGCTGCGGCTCTTTGAAAGCATCTCATCCCAAGGACGGCGAGGCGATTCAATATGGGCGGATTTATGTGGCACCCCCCAATTACCATTTATTAGTTAAACGCGGATACATCCACCTGGCTCGTGGTCCTAAGGAGAACGGTCACAGACCCGCCATCGATCCCCTATTTCGCACGGCAGCCCAGTTCTATGGACGGCGAGTGGTGGGTGTGGTGCTTTCAGGCAATCTTGACGATGGGACGGCGGGACTCGCAGCGGTGAAGCAGCGAGGCGGTGTCGCAGTGGTTCAAGATCCCAACGACGCCTTGTTTCCCGGAATGCCCCGTAGCGCTATCGAGAACGTAGAAGTCGATTATATTTTGCCTTTGTCAGCGATCGCTCCTACCCTGGTAAGCTTGGCTCAAGAGTCAGTGACAGCCGAGGAAAAAGAGCCTGTAACTGATGAGATGGAAATGGAATCCGAGAGCGCAGAATTAAATATGGCTTCCATACACAAAGATGACAGACCCGGAACGCCCTCCGGCTTCGGCTGTCCAGATTGCGGGGGTGCCCTGTGGGAACTGCACGACGGTCAGTTGCTTCGGTTCCGCTGCCGCACGGGTCACGCCTATTCCGGCGAGACTCTGCTGGCAGAGCAATCTGAGGCACTAGAGACGGCACTGTGGAATGCGTTTAGGGCACTAGAAGAACGTGCCGCTTTGTCCCGTCGGATGCATCAAGGGGCACGCGATCGTAACCAAACTCGGTCAGCCAAACGCTTTGAAGAGCAGGCGCACGAAGCTCAGCACAACGCTACCATCATCCGGCAACTGCTTTTAAATGGCAATGGGGACAAAGAGAAAGATACCGAGGTACACCCGGAAAATGGGAAGCAGGTAGAAAAGGAGAATCGGAGAAAAGCAGGATCGAACCCAGAAACCGAAGAAAATTCTCACCCTTTGATTACCTTTCCCATCGTGGCAGTGGCAGCGTCTGCCGGTGGGATAAAAGCCATCACCGAATTGATTTCTGGCTTGCCAAAAGACTTTCCGGCAGCGATCGCCATCGTCCAGCACCTAGACCCCAAACACCCCAGCCTACTCGCAGAAATCCTGAATCGTCGCACGTCTCTACCCGTCAAGCAGGCAGAACCAAGAGAGCAAATGCGTCCGGGGACAATCTATATCGCGCCGCCGAATCATCACCTGCTGATCGACCCTGACGCTACTCTCTCCCTCACCCAGACGAAACTGGTGCATTTTGTCCGTCCCTCCGCTGATCTACTCTTTGAATCAATCGCGGCGAGTTTTAAAGAACGAGCGATCGCGGTTGTCCTCACCGGGACGGGTAAGGATGGTGCAACCGGCATCAGAGCGATTAAACAAATGGGCGGAATCGCGATCGCGCAAGATCGGGAATCTTCGCAGTATTTTGGGATGCCGGGAGCCGCAATTGAAACTGGAGCAGTCGATTGGATACTCCCCTTAAATGAAATTGCTGCTACTTTGGTGAATCTGGTAAATAGCTAATTGCAAATGGCAAATTGTTGTCACCAACTTTAATCATTTATAGATAGAGTTTGCTAATAAAAATAGGGCAAAAAGCTAGCGATCTACCACGAATCGCTAATCAAACTGTGAGCAATCAATGTAACTTTGTTGAAGACTGGGAATCGGAAATCCTCTGTAGTCATTAAGTCCTCAGCTTGCTGCGATTGACAACTAACCTTTCTACCACTCCCAAAGCGTGATATCTAATTACGCTAATATACTTAATTGATGTTGTGTAAAAAAATATTCGATTAAGCGAGTAGCTATTATAGTCATTTTCGATCGGGTAAGATATACAGAGAAAACCTAAGCGCTAACCCTCTTCCCAACGCGGTTGTGGGCGGACAATTCAAAGCCTCTCTCAGATTCTTCTAGAGGAATGGAAGCGAGGTCAAAACCGTATTGCACTTATGGAAAACTGGTATAACTAACAACTACTTATGGATCGCTCAATCCTCAACCCTGAATTTGAAGCGCTGCTAGAGTATCTTAAAGGCAGCCGTGGCTTTGATTTTACTGGCTACAAACGTTCCTCTCTGATGCGTCGCGTCCTGAAAAGGATGCAGATAGTAGGACTGGAAAGCTACAACGATTATATGGATTACCTAGAAGTATATCCAGAAGAATTTATTCACCTGTTTAACACGTTGTTGATTAATGTAACTGCCTTCTTCCGCGATCGCTCAGCCTGGGATTACATTATTGAAGAAATCGTTCCCACCATTGCCGCCCGCAAACAAATCAACGAACCGATCCGCATCTGGAGTGCTGGCTGTGCCTCTGGAGAAGAAGCTTATACTATCGCGATGGCGTTCGCTGAAGCGCTGGGAGTGGAACAGTTCAAAGAACGGGTGAAAATTTATGCCACCGAGTTAGACGAGGAAGCCCTCAATCTAGCCCGCCAAGCGACCTATTCAGCGAAGGATGTCGCGGATCTGGCTCCGGAAATGGTAGAGAAGTACTTCGAGGAATGCGCTCGCGGCTATAACTTTCGCAAGGATCTGCGTCGCTCGGTGATTTTTGGGCGTCACAACTTGACGATTGATGCTCCCATCTCCCGCATTGACTTACTGGTGTGTCGCAACACTTTGATGTATTTCAATGCCGAAACTCAATCTAAAATCCTCTCCCGCTTTCACTTTGCCCTGAATGACAGTGGCTTTATCTTTTTAGGGAAGGCGGAGATGTTGCTCAGCCACAGCCACACTTTCACACCTGTGGATTTGAAGCGGCGTATCTTTACCAAAGCCCATAAAATAGGAATACGCGAACGGTTGTTGCTTATGGCTCAGTCTGGCAGCGAGGAGGCAGTGAACAATCTAGCCACTCATGTCCGCATTCGGGAAGTCGCCTTCGACAGCAGCCCAACATCCCAGATAGTGATAGATGTCAATGGCTTTTTAGTGCTGGTGAACGAACGTGCTAGGGCAATGTTTCCCTTGAGTCCGAAGGATCTGGGTCGCCCCTTGCAAGATTTAGAAATTTCTTATCGTCCCCTGGAATTACGCTCTTGTATCGATCAAGCCTATACGGAGCGCCGACAGATTACTGTCAGGGATGTGCCGTGGCAAACTCCGAAAGGCGAAACGATTACTCTAGACGTGCTGGTGGTACCGCTCGTAGAGGTATCCAACAATCTTTTAGGCGTCACTATTTCCTTCATTGATGTCAGCCGCTACAAACGGCTACAGGACGATCTGCAACAATCCAACCAAGAACTGGAAATGGCTTATGAGGAACTCCAGTCTACGAATGAAGAGTTGGAAACGACGAACGAGGAACTCCAATCCTCTAACGAAGAGTTAGAGACGACAAATGAGGAACTCCAATCCTCTAACGAAGAGCTAGAAACCATGAACGAAGAGCTACAATCCACGAATGAGGAATTGCAGGCTCTTAACGATGAAATGCACCGCCGCAGCGAAGCACTCAACGATGCAAACGCCTTTTTAGAGTCGATTTTAGGCACTCTTCGGGGCGGCATCGTCGTAGTCGGGCGAGATATGCATATCCAGCGTTGGGATCGCAAAGCTGAGGAGTTGTGGGGACTGGGAAGCGATGAAATCCAAGGACAACACTTTCTAAATTTAGATATTGGCTTGCCAGTAGAGCAACTCAAACAGCCGATTCGCAACTGTCTAGCTGGGGAGAACGATTTACAAGAAATTATCCTCAATGCCACTAACCGACGCGGCAAGGCAATTGAGTGTAAAGTCTCTTGTAAACCTTTGTTAGGGAAGGAGGGAGAGATTCGAGAAGTGCTTTTATTCATGGAGGAGCAAGAAGGAGTTCCTGAATGAATGAGGACAAGTTTTCCCAGCAGATAATCCTTCTACAACAACACTTGGCAATCCTGCACAAATATTTATTAGCCATTGATTCATCGCCCCTACAGGCATTAATCTTGCAGCAAATCGTGTTGGCGACGGCAGCGTTTGAGGACTTTTGCTTCGTCTTGGAAGACTTGCTGGTGGCGCACGAGGAGCTATCTCAATCCAACGAGCGTTTGGCAGCGATGGAGAGCGATCGCCAAGACATGAACCAATCTCGACAGTTCCAGGTGCAATACTCTAAACAGAGGCTACAACTTCTCAATGAGCAACTGCGAGCGACTGTCGAAGCATTAGCCAAGAGCGATCGCGCCTTAGAAAATAAAAACCACGACTGGCTTGTCGTCAACGAAAACCTGCAAAGCGCGATCGCCCAAATTAAGACCACTGCTGATAGCTTAGAGGCGCGTAACGAAGATTTACAAATAAAATCAGAACAATTAGATACAAGTAACGAAGAGCTACGCCTAACAACAGAAAAACTGCGGCTGTCCAGCAACCAGGTTAACCAAGCCAACGCCTTTCTCAAATCTATTTTTACCAGCCTACCGGGCGGCATTGCCGTATTAAACCAACAACTGAACATCCAAATCTGGAATCCTCAAGCTGAAGATTTGTGGGGACTACGAAGCGATGAAGTCCAGGGACAGCCCTTTCTAAATTTAAAGATTGGCTTGCCGGTAGAGCAGCTTAGACAGCCGATTCAAAGCTGTTTAACCGGGGACTTGGAATACCACGAAGAAACGCTAGATGCTATCAACCGGCGTGGGAGGACAATTCAGTGTAAAGTCACCTGTATGCCTCTATTTATTTTAAAAAAAGATATTCAGGGAGTGATTGTATTAATGCAAGAATTGCACAGCGCTATGCCAATATTATAAAAATCTCAAAGCTACAGTCTGTCTTGGAATATCTTTTCTAAGTATGTGTAAAAACTCAACCCTACTGGTATAAAACTAACCGCTTTCTAAACCTCGATCCGACAATATAAAAAAAAGTTAAAGTTAGCCGCTTTCTCCCTAAAAAAAGCTAGAATGTTTTATCTTTTTCTTCTTCTAACCAGGCAACGCTTACCGTGAAGTGGGCAGAAGGCTGGGGGATCGGGTTTGTTTGGTTTCGAGAAGGAACGGAAAGGTATGTGGATAAAGCTCTGGTTACGGCTTATGGATTTCACCTAACTTATCAGCCTTAAAGAGGATTTACACATAAATTTCTTACAGTTAACTCAAAGTATGTACATAGTGTCTTTACTAAGATTTTGCACACCTTGTGTGTTACGGGAATTTATTCATTAAAGTTAAGTTCAACGGCACTTGCTGCCAAAAGCTAAAAACTTTGTGTGATTTGTCTAGTTGCTTAGGGCGCTTACAGCTAATCTGATTTCCAAATTGCTCAAAAAGCAAAATGGGTGATTCAAGAGCTTAACAAAAGTTTAAAAAAAGATAGTAATCAAGAATTTCATGACTTTTCACCTAAAAGGAGAGCGGTTTACCGAGAAAATAGAGACGGCACGCCAACGCGCAGCGGCGTTACAGCAGCGTGTCACCGAATCGCCTCAGCAACAGCCAGAGCTGCTAGCGGGATCGCTGGAAGAATTAAAAACCGCTTTGGAAGAATTACACGTAGCCGAAGAAGAACTGCGCCAGCAGAATGAGGAGTTGTTAGGGGCGAGGGGAGCATTGGAATCGGAACGCCAGCGCTACCTAGACCTATTCGAGTTTGCTCCAGACGGCTACCTGGTAACAGATGCGGCGGGAACGATTCGGGAAGCCAACCGCGCCGCCGCTGAGCTTCTCGGTATCTTGCCCACTTACCTAGTGGGCAAACCGCTAATCATATTTGTGCCTGAAGAAGCTCGTCGAGCCTTTCGTTCCCAACTGACTCAGGTGCCAAAATTAGGCTTAGTTCAGGAGTGGGAGGTGCGACTAAAATCGCGTCAAGGCAAACTCTTTAATGCTGCGCTGACTGTCGCCAGCGTCCCAGATAAGCAAGGTAAGGGGTCTTCCCTGCGCTGGATGCTACGTGATATCACCGCCCGCAAGCAAGCGGAGGAGAAAATTCGCTATTATCATTTACAAAATTTGCGCCTTCAAGAAGAAGTCCGGCTGAAGTCGCAGTTTTTGGCGCTGATGTCCCACGAACTGCGGACTCCGATGAATGCGATTCTAGGCTTTTCGCAATTGCTGATGCGCCAAGCTCAGCATCAGCTGGGCCAAAGCCAAATACATATGCTGGAGCGCATTTTTAATAGTGGCAAACACCTACTCAAACTGATTGAGGATATTCTGGACTTCTCTAAGCTAGAGGCGGGAAAGCTGGAATTAAATTTGGAAGAATTTGACTTAGTCGAGCTAGTCACGCAAACGGTGGAAGAACTCCAGAGCTTGGCTCAGCAGAAGCACCTGGAAGTGCATATTCACGTTAGTCTTGATAATCCTTGTGTTGTGAATGACAGTAATCGCGTGCGGCAGGTGTTGGTTAATCTTCTTTCCAATGCGATTAAGTTTACCGATTCGGGTAGCATTACTGTGGATGCTTGCGAACCGACACCCGACCAAATTGCGATCGCGGTCAAAGATACGGGCATTGGGATCGAGGAGTCGGAAGTCCAGCAAATTTTTCAAGAATTTCGACAACTCAGTCAAAGCCTGACGCGCACTCATGGGGGTACGGGTTTAGGGCTTGCCATTACTGACCGATTAGTTCGCATGATGGATGGGAAAATACAGGTGGAAAGTCAGCCGGGAGAGGGTTCAACTTTCCGCCTAGAGTTGCCCCGTGAAGTCACATCAAGCTCTAATACTGCTGTAATCGTGTGATAACTCCCCATCTAGAGAAAAAAGTGCCTCTCCAAACCTCTCCCCAAACCCCTCTCCGAAACGGAGAGGGGTTTTGAATATTTCTCTTGAATATTGCTCCCCTTCCCGATTCCAGGAAGGGGTTGGGAGTTAGGTCTGGCAGCTTTAGCGTGAATCCCTAGCGTTGATTCCACGCTAAAGCTGCATCTCCAACTGCTTTGTCTACCGTCTTTTCCCCTAACATTGCTGCTTGCAAATTCTCATAAATTGCCTTCTGCAACTTGTTGAGATCCTTCATCGCCGGGACTAAAACCTCTGCCGATGTCAATTGGCTGGCACTAATGACGCGAGCTTGTTCTACTGGCGATACCTTCGGATTACTGGCTATCTGGCTTTGGTACTCTTGCACTGCCTGAACTGTAGACGGCAACACGTTCGCCGCCTTAGCAAAAGCCAGCTGATTTTGATCGTTGGTGACAAATAAAGCAAATTTGAGGGCGTCATCCGGATTTGGAGTGTCGCGGGGAATCACCAGATTCATCACCGCTACATTCTTTTTACCCGTTTCGCCGGTAATCTGGGGTGCCGCAGCGGAGACTTGCGCGATCGCTGGGGCGTTCTTCTCAATCGTCGCCATAAACTCTGCGCCCGTTGCTAGCACCGCCGTCTCACCTGCTTGGTACAGTTCAATTGCACGTCGATGCCCTTGTGTCAATACTTCCTGGGGCAACAGCTTCTTCTGGTAAAGGTCTACCCAATACTGAAACGCCGCTTTCCCGGCGGGTGTATTAAAAGCCGCCTCTCCATTGGCATCCACCAATTGAACCCCCATCTGCACCATCGATTCCAGCACCTCAGCCGAATCTTCTGGAACTAGGGTTGCAAAAAACGCATACTTGCCGGTTTTTTCCTTAATTTGTTGAGCAACTTGTGCCAGTTCGGCATAAGTCGCCGGAGGTTTGCTTACCCCAGCAGCTTTAAACAAATCCTGGTTGTAAATCGTCACCCGCGTCGTTAAATACCAGGGAAGTCCAAAACTTTGGTCGCTGAGCGTGCTAGCCTTCCATATATTAGGTAGATATTGCTGACGCACCGCCTGGGGAACTTTAGTATCTAAATTTAACCAAGCATTGCGCGACGCCAACTGAGAGGCAAAGTCCGGATTGAGGTTCGCGACATCGGGTGCTGTTTTTGCCGAAACCGCCGTCAGGATTTTGCTTTCCATCGCACTCCAGGGTACATCTACCCAGCGGACTTTGACGCCGGTATTTTCCGCTTCAAAGTTGGCAATCAGTTTGTTGAAATACTCAGTAAACTGCGGTTGCAGCTGCATCGTCCAGAACTCAATTTCCCCTTTTCCGGATGGGGCAGATCCAGGGCTACAGCTGATAACCCAGCTGAAAATGAACCCTAATAGGGTACAGATGCCCAATCGTCTCCAGGTTTTCCTACGGATCATGTAAATTGCAATTCCACTTTCAGCGCTAGCAGTAACCCAGCTAGCAGTAACTCATCCTACCTGATGAGGTATATCTAATGGTACGGAATCTATCAGGGTGTATTTTTGTCTCTACCGATGTGTTTGTCAGCTAGATTGGGTACCATGAATCTGTCTCTATTTCCCTATACGCAATCTCTCTTACCTAACTAAAGTTTCTATGGCTGCTCCCCTCAGCAAACCTAAAGATATGTTCACCCGATTTAAAGGATTATTATCGAAACGTACCAAAGGAATTGGTATAGAAATTGCCCCTGAACGAATTAATATTGCTCAGCTACGCAAGCAGGGACAAGGATTCAAATTAACAATGCTGTCCTCGAAAGAAGTTCCGGAAGGGGTTTTTCAAGAAGGCAAGATTATCGATGCCCCAGCTTTAGCAGAACTGATTAAGGAAGCGATCGCTGAAAGTAAGATAAAAGTCCAGAACGTCGCCACTGCCGTATCGGGTCGCGAAGCCGTAGTGCGCGTTATCCCAGTGCCTGCGGAACTTGATGACAAAGAGTTGCGGGAAATGGTGTTGGATCACGAAGCCGGTCTCTACTTGCCTTTTCCACGGGAGGAAGCAGATGTAGACTACCAGAAGCTGGGATTTTTCACCGATGAGGATGGAATCGAGAAGGTGCAGGTGCTGCTAGTTGCCACCCGCAAGGATGTGACAGATACCTATATCGAAACCTTCCGCGAAGCTGGATTAAAAATCGATGTGTTAGAGATTAGCAGTTTTTCTTTGATTCGGACGATTCGAGAGCAGTTGCGGCAATTTGGTCCTCAAGAAGCTGCCGTTTTGGTAGATATTGAGTTCGACAGCACCGAGATTGCCATCATCGTAGATGGGGTGCCACAATTCTCGCGCACCGTGCCGATTGGGACATATCAACTACAGAGTGCCCTCAATCGGGCGATGAATTTACCGACATCGAGAAACACTGAAATCCTGCAAGGGATGACAATTCCCAATACCCCCGTCGATAATGTCCGCACAGGTGCAACAGGGATCAATCCCGGTATGGCGGCTTTGGTTAGAGTATTGGGAGAGCTTGCCGACGAACTGCGTCGTTCTATCGATTTTTATCTAAATCAGAGCGAAAATTTAGAAGTGGCGCAGCTGCTACTCGCTGGGCCAGGAGGAGGAATTGGACAACTGGATGAATTCTTCACGCAACGGTTGAGCTTGCCAACGACACAAGTAGACCCAGTTGCGGCCCTTTCCTTGGAGGTGATAGAGGAAATTTCACCAGTGCAAAGACCGGGATTGGGAGTGGTATTGGGATTAGGACTACGAGAGGTTTAAAGCGATGTATAGCCTAGATATTAATTTTCTTAAGGATCGCCCGGACATCATCCGCCGCGATGTCCCCGGTGCCAAAGCTCCCTCTGGGAATAAAAACATGACGCCGCTGTTGGCGGGATTGGCAGTCGGTCTGCTGTTGCCAGCAGGAGTTGGGGCGTTGTGGTTGTTGCTGCAAAACCAAACCGAACAATTGACCGCCAAAAAAGCTCAATTGGAACAGCGGCTCAATGAAGGCAAAGCCAAAGAGCAGCAAATTCAAGCAATCAACAACGAAACTCAGGCAGTGAAAGGAGAAACGCAGGCACTCGCCAGCGTGTTCAATCAATTGGCTCCGTGGTCAGCGATTTTGCAGGATATCCGCGATCGCGTCCCCCCAGGTCTGCAAATCACCAGCATTGAGCAAACCGCTCCAGATCCAGCCACCGCCGCAGCAGCCCCTAGCCCCACTGCTGCCGCTGCCCCTCCGAGTTCTAACGTGTCAATCAAAGGGTACGCTCGCTCCTTTGATGAAGTGAACGACTTTTTGCTAACGCTACAGCGATCTAAGTTATTCGATAGCGAAGATACCCAAATTGTGGCGGCTGAGTTGAAAGACAATCAAACTCAGGTGCAACAGCCCCAGGATCAAGGAAATTCCAACGCTAGAGTAGAAATTAAATTGCCAAAAGTGGTGGAATACACCATTAAAACGAGCCTGAGCGATGCCCCGGCTTCCCAGTTACTTAGAGAGTGGGAGCGCAAAGGTGCAGTGGGATTAGCGACTCGGCTTAGAAACCTTCAGAACACAGGAGCGCTGCAAAAATGACGGTAAGTCAAGACTTTATACCATCCGATGAAGGCCAAGATGAAGCTGCCTATCCCAGTGCCTTTGGTATTACTTTCACGCCAACAGTTAGCGGTGCCTTGCTGGCAGTGTTGGGTTTAGCAGGAGCAGCTTATTTGGTCGCTAACCTGTTGTTGCCTGCGTGGACTTCTTATCAACAACTGCAAACTGATGTAGAAAACACCGAGCAGCAAATTCAACAACAGGCACAACTCCAGCAAAAAATTGATGCGGCGAAAGTAAACCTAAACAAGGCAAAACAGCAAAGAGCTGCTGTCCTTTCCATGTTTGGTAGCTCCAGAACCCTGGATACCTTAATGCTAGATATCAATCGTTTTGTTAAGGCAAGACAGGGTAAATTGACCAAGTATGAGCCAAGAAGAAACGATGCCGCTGGTGCCAGCAGTAGTGACATTATTACTGATGGGTCTTTGGGGCCGGAAGTCAATGGTAAGCTCAAACGTAAGGTATACAATGTAAGCTTTGAAGGCGACTACGGACAAACCCAATCCATTCTGAGAAGTCTAGAGCGACTCCAGCAACTGCTAGTAGTAAAAGACTTGAAATCAGATTTAAAGGACGCGGCAACCAGCCAGAAAATTACGGTAAACCGGCAGGGTCAAATTGTCCCCACTGGCAAACCAAAAGAGCGAACCTTGATTAATACCTCTTTTAGGTTAGAGGTGCTGCTGCCATTATCGGAGCAGGAAGCGAAAGAGGCGGCAGCAGCGGCAGCAGCAGCGGCAGCAGCAGCTCAACCACCCCAGTAGGAGACAGCGAGTAGGTGTCGAGAATTCGACCTGAAAGCTGTTCAGGTGCAAAAATTGCTTTTGTGTGAGGAGGAAACGGTGAAACAGCTATCAATATTGGGTGGAATCTTGCTCGGTTCAGCACTGGTTCTACCCGGAACACAACGGGTCTTAGCAGCTGCCACGCAAGTAACCGCTGTGCAACTCAATCCCACGGATAACGGTGTTGAAGTAATGCTAAAAACATCTGAGGGCGATCGCTCCGGCAAGGACACTGTCCTACGCCCTCAGATGTTCACACTCAGCCGTGGCAATGAGTTAATGGCAGACGTGTTGAATGCCCGACTGAGCTTACCTGAGGGAGACAGCTTCCGTCAGGAAAATCCGGCTCCTGGCATTCAGTCAATCGTTGTGAGCCAGCGAGAGGACAATAGCGTCCGAGTAACAGTCAGCACTGCTAACAGCAAACCGACCGGGCAGATTAGCCAGAACAAGGAAGGGGGAATCACCTTAAACGTTAACTCTGTTGCACCGCCGACTGAAGCAACACCGCCGACACTCTCCTCCCAAGCACCTGTTAATTCTTCTCCTACTGCACCTGCACCAACGGCACAGACGCCACCGACTCCAACCCGGCTCGCTCAAACGCCAGTTCCGGGCGGTGTATTCCCCCAGACGCCACCCGGTCAAATCCCTCAGGTTCCAGCACCCAGTGGCATAACTCCTGCGCCCGGTCTACCAGAGGTTCAGCCTCAACCAGTCATCAACCCGCCAAACCCAGATGTTCTGGTGCCAAACCCGCGCATTACCATTGACGGAGTTCCGGCTCCAGCGGCGGGGACAGTGCAACCCGTCAGTCCGGCACCGCCTTTCTTGCCGAGAGCGATCGCGCCCCCAGTCGGCGATATTACTACCTCCAACACCAATGCTGCCCCCGCTGTTATCGATCTCGGTACGGCTGAGCGCGTACCCCGCTTAGTGTTGCGGGATGCCCCCGTCCGAGAAGTTTTAGGGCTACTTGCCCGTTCGGCTGGTCTCAACCTTGCCTTTACGGGAGGCGCGGCAGCAGGTGGGACTCCGGGGCAACCAGCAGCCGCTCCAGGCCCAGGTGGTGCTACCGAGGGGGGACCTACGATTTCCCTGGATATCGAAAATGAGCCAGTTCAAGATGTCTTCAACTACGTCCTTCAGCTGAGCGGCTTAGAAGCCAACCGAGTTGGACGAACAATTTTTGTGGGTGCCAGACTGCCCGACGATGCTCGAAATATCATCACGCGCAGCCTGCGACTCAATCAAGTCCCTGTCACGGCAGCGGCAAACTTCTTGACGACCCAAGGGGCAGAGACGCAAATCCCTACAGAGCAAATTCAAATTCAGACCATTGGAGAGGGAGCCGCCGCTCGAACCGTAGAAATCAGAACGCCAAGCATTTTAGCACTGAGAGCTACTGAGGGAAATGCCCCTTTACTACTCAAAGGGTTAGCAGTATCAGCCGACGAGCGACTCAATGCCATCACCCTGGTTGGTTCTCCTCGCAAAGTTGAAATTGCGACAAACCTCTTGACCCAGTTAGATGCCCGTCGTCGCCAGGTGGCAGTGAATGTCAAGGTCGTTGATGTCAACCTATTGAACACCAAGGACTTTAACACTAGCTTCTCCTTCGGGATCGGGGATAGCTTCTTCAGTGTTGACCAGGGAGCAGCAGCCTTTAATTACGGCGGTGTCAGACCCCCGACAAACCAGCAGGTGAATACGAGTCAGGTTAGCCCCCCTGTCATCCCGAATCCCTTTAGCGGAGCCAATGTTTTCCTTGACCCAAACAATCCCATCAGCGTACCGGGAACTGTACCAGGTACCATCATAGTGGGTCCGAATGGTGTTACAAGGGCACAGAATTCAGGAGCTGGGCTTTTTCCTAGACCTGTTGTGAATTTAAATAATCCGCTACAGGGTGGTTTCGTAACCATTACTCCAGCTACAGACAATATCATTACTCAAACCGTTGACCCCGCTACTGGAAGGGTAACATCCACTGCAACAGCGGGAACCGTTGGGACGGTTACGGCAGCTCTCCCTTCCCTATTGCAGTTCCCCAGCCGGTTCTTATCCTCATTGCGGGCGCAGATTCAAAGTGGCAACGCCAAGATTTTGACTGACCCGACTCTGGTTGTCCAGGAAGGACAGTCGGCTACCGTCAACTTGACTCAAGAGGTTGTGGGTAATATTCGGCGGGAAACGGAAACAACTGAAAATACGACGAATACAACCGTCACCGCAGAAATTAAACAGGCAGGTTTAATCCTCAATATCAGAGTCGAGCGGATTGACGATAATGGTTTCGTCACTTTAGCGGTAAATCCCACCGTAACTGCAATTGGGGGTCAGCAAAATATAGTCGTTGGTGATGATGTCAACCAAATCGCTTTGCTGACGGTGCGTAACCTGAACTCTGGACAACTTCGCCTGCGAGATGGTCAGACGCTGATTCTGTCGGGGATTATTCAAGATTCAGAGCGAACGACCGTATCCAAAGTGCCGATTTTGGGCGATATTCCGCTTCTAGGTGCCTTGTTTAGAAGTACCAACAAGGTGAATCAACGGCAAGAGGTAATCGTGTTGCTGACCCCTCAGATTATCGATGACTCGTCGCGTTCCGCGTTTGGCTACAGCTACACCCCAGGACAAAATGCGCGTCAGATATTGGAGCGTAAGTAAGGGGCGTAAGTAAAAAGTAGCTATTGAGCCTTCAGGAGACAAAACACAACTTCCCCCTGTTCGACTTCCGACAGGGGGCTTATTTGTGCCCTAGACGGAGTTTTTGCCTAGGAAACTAGGCTGTGCAACTCTTAAAAAGTGCCCGTTGCCGAAAAATTAATCAAAAAACTCTTCAAATCTACATAACTTAAAGCTTTCGACGATCCATATCCAGCACGCAGACTTTAGAATAATGCAGTGAAACTTCGAGACAGCGAGAGTTTCAGCTTTTTTGAGGCTAAATTGCCCTCAAAGGCTCGTGTCTAAAGCCCCGATTGGGACTTTAGAGCTAGTCATAATCACGCCCGTACAAACCATTTGGAGTGACTAAACATGAATAAAGGTGAATTGGTTGATGCAGTGGCAGACAAGGCTTCTGTCACTAAGAAGCAAGCAGATGCTGTTTTGACGGCTGCCTTGGAAGCTATCATGGAAGCTGTTTCTTCTGGCGATAAAGTGACTTTGGTGGGCTTCGGCTCTTTTGAATCGCGGGAACGCAAAGCCCGCGAGGGTCGCAACCCTAAAACTGGGGACAAAATGGAAATCCCCGCAACGAAGGTTCCTGCATTTTCTGCGGGTAAGTTGTTTAAAGAAAAAGTTGCGCCCGAAGATTAACCACTCATCCAAAGCGGCAATCATCCTTGACTCGGCCTGTTCACGGGGGTAACTTAGCCTGGGCAGCTGCACTGGCAGGCTGTTCCCCCGACCTCATTGTTGATTTTTCTGCCAGTATTAACCCGTTGGGGCCTCCCCAGTCGGCACTCGCGGCGATTGGGGCACATCTAGAGCGCTTACGTGCCTATCCTGACCCAGATTATGCCGAGTTGCGGGTGTCTCTGGGTCAGCTGCACCAACTCCCGCCAGACTGGATTCTGCCTGGGAACGGCTCGGCAGAGTTACTAACCTGGGCAAGTTGGGATTTATCAGAACTGACAAGAACGTGTCTGGTGACACCAGCATTCGGCGATTACTGGCGGGCACTCCGGACGTTTAGCGCCAACGTACATGAGTGCCCGCTTTCCGATTTTCGATCTTCGATTTTGGATTTACGATTCCCAATCCAAAATCCAAAATCCAAAATCCAAAATCCCCTTGGTCTACTGGTGAATAATCCGCACAATCCCACGGGTCAGATGTTTTTGCGGGAGACTCTAATACCTTATCTGGAGAAATTTGCGCTGGTGGTGATGGATGAAGCCTTTATGGATTTTCTGCCGCCTTCCCAGCAGCAAAGCCTCATTCCAGTGGTGCAAGACTACCCAAATTTGGTGATTCTGCGATCGCTCACCAAGTTCTACAGTCTGCCAGGGCTGCGCTTAGGTTATGCGATCGCTCACCCAGACCGCCTGCGGCGCTGGCAACAGTGGCGAGATCCTTGGCCCGTCAACATCTTAGCCGCAGCCGCTGGTGTCGCTGTGGTAAAGGATACAGAATTTCAACAGCAAACCTGGGATTGGTTGGAACCGGCAAAGTCCCACCTGTTTCAAGGTTTGGCGCAAATACCGGGATTGCAACCGTTACCGGGTGCTGCTAACTTTTTGCTGGTTGAGTCAGAACAACCCAGTTCGCAAGTACAGGAAAAACTTCTCAAGCAGAGTAAAATTCTGATCCGTGACTGCTTGAGCTTTCCAGAATTAGGCGATCGCTACTTCCGAGTCGCGGTGCGTTCTGAAGTTGATAACCAGCGCCTAATCGACGGTCTAGCGGCAATTTTGTAATGGCTAATCGTTAATGGCTAATTGTTCATTTTTTCCGATTAGCCATTAGCAATAAACCATTAGCAATCAGCAATTAACAACTGACAAAGAACAAATCATGGCAGTTGAGTACGACTTAGTCGTAATAGGCGGCACGGAGGCAGGGCGTCATGCCGCAATTGCGGCTGCCAACCTGCAAGCCCGCGTCGCCTTAGTCGAACCCCAGCCGCCTCCTGAGGGACGCTGGCAATCGTCCTTACAGTTAGGGTCTCTCTATACCAAAGCTTTGACTCAGGTTAGGCGAGTGATTCACCCGCAAAGTGACTTCAATCGATTCGGTATTCCCTGGGATCTGGCTGATTCTACAGAACAGCAACCCGTTCCAGGGGTGCGATTGACTGAGGCAATCCAGTGGGCGGATGGCGTCGTCTCCACCTTAGAAGAACAACATTCCCCAGCGATTTTGGCTTCTTTGGGTGTTGATGTCATTGTTGGGGAAGGTGAATTTTGCCGTAAACCTTACCTCGCTTTTGTCGTCAATGGACGGAGATTGCGATCGCGTGCCTACCTGATTGCCACGGGTTCTCGTCCGGGGATTGCAGCAATTGACGGACTCGAAGCTACTGGCTATCAGACGCCGATAGATATTTGGCAGCAATCCCCCGAACAGATAGCTGTAGACGCATCTCCTCGCCCCTGCTGGGTGGTTATTGGCGGTGGCGCATCTGGCACCGAACTGGCGCAGACTTTATCTCGGTTGGGCGCTGATGTCACGCTGGTAGTACGCAGTTCCCACATTCTGCCGAAAGAAGACCCAGAGGCGGCGAGAGTGGTGCAAGCACAGCTAGAAATTGAGGGTGTCCGCGTCCTGACTCAAACAGAGGTGACGCAAGTTAAACAAATTGACGGCAAAAAGTGGGTTCTAGCTGGCAACAAAGCGATTGAAGCCGATGAAATTTTGCTATGTACTCGACCGCAACCGAATGTCACAGCTTTAAACTTGGAAGGCGTTGGCGTCAAGATGAACCGGCGTGGGATGGAGTTGAACGAGAAGCTGCAAACAACAAACCCCCGGATCTACGCTTGTGGTGACGTTGCTGGGGGTTATCAAGCTGCCCATATTGCCAAGTACGAAGCCAGCATCGCCCTAAAAAATGCTTTGTTTGCACCCATTTTCAAAGTAGACTATCGTGGCATTCCTACAGGCGTTTTTTCTGAACCAATGCTGGCGCGGGTTGGCTTAACCGAGGCGCAAGCGAGACGCCAGTACGGTAAAGATGTCTTAGTGTTGCGGCAATATTTCAAGGCAGTAGCAGCAGCCCAGATATTAGGGGAAATCACGGGATTGTGTAAAATTCTGGTGCGTCGCAATGGAGAAATTCTGGGCGCAACGCTGGTGGGGATGGAAGCGGCTGAGTTAATGGGGGCGATCGCTCTCGCTATGCGACAGAAAATAAAAGTGGATGCTCTCAGCCAACTGCCTGCCATTTCTCCCACCCTATCAGAAATTATTCACCAAACTGCTAACGAGTGGCACCAACAACGATTTCAGAAAAATACCCGTTTGCAAGACTTCTTAGAAGGCTTTTTTAACTTCAGGCGGTCATGGTCTTCGTAACCATATAAAGTTTATTTTGGCAAGCTATGGAGCTAATTTTGCCTTTTTTGCTCGGTTTTCCAAATACCATTGAGCGATCGCCGGTGTCCATTGTTCAAAATGAACCCAGAGCAATTCGCAAAACTTTTGCGCTTCAAGTTGGGCATCTTTTTTCCATCTCAAGTCTAAAAGATGCATGAGCGATCGCACATTACAACTCAGCACAAAATGCTGTCTGGCATCAAAAGGAATAATTCCTCTAGCGTGTTCTTCTGAAAGTCCTTCATCTATGCGTTTTTTATAATGTTTGCAGGCTTCTTCGCACCATTGCAAATCAGCCTGACGTTGTTCCTCCGAATACAAATAGCGTTTTCCTTGCCGGTTCGTATAGTTACCAACCGGACGTAAATAGAAAGCTTCTTCTATATCTAATTTGCCCTCTACTACATCAACAATTCTCTGTCCGGTATAACGGAAGGATTGTACATCAAAGCTCACGCCCACGCGATGAGTGCGGAGTTGCTGCATCATTGAATGCGGGAAATAACCTACATTAACAGTAATTTGAGGATGTTCTAGAGGGCCGTAATGTCCGCGATCGCCTGATAATAAATGTTTAATAATCAGTTCGCCGCTTCGCTCCTCATCAGGCCAGCGATCGCAACTATTCCAAACCAACTCTTCAGAGTAATCTTGATGCATTGCTGCCCAGATAACTTGTTGGGGATTCGGCGTGGCAGCAACTACCTCAACACGAAAGTATTTCACCTGAGTATTTCCTTATATCCGTGCTATAACAATTTTTTCCGGCTGATCTTGATATTTACCCTGACGAGATTCATAGCTCACCTCACAAGGTTTACCCTCAAAAAATAGCAGTTGCACAATGCCTTCATTGGGATAAATACGGCAATCTGCATTTGATGAATTAGAAACCTCTAGGGTTAAATGTCCTCTCCAACCAGCCTCAGCAGGCGTTAGATTGCAGATGATCCCGCATCGTGCGTATGTACTTTTTCCAATGCACAATACAGTAATATTTTCAGGCACTTCTAGTCTTTCTAATGCCACACCTAATCCATAGGTATGAGCTGGCAGAATGAAATAGCTACCATTCGCATCGGTATGCAGTTTTGTCGGCTCTAAATTTTCAGGATTAAAGTTTTTGGGATCGACGACTGTGCCGGGAATATGCCTAAAAATGTGGAATTCCACAGGCGAGAGCCTGATATCGTAACCAAAGCTGCTCAGACCAAATGAGATAACAGGTAAATCGTCCACACGACGAACTAATTTAGGCTCAAAGGGCGAAATCATACCCTTTTGAGCCATTTCAGTAATCCAGATATCGTTCTTAATCACAGGTTCACAAGTAATCCCAACCGGAATACTAGGATAGCGTGAAGTGAGTGCATTCCCTACGGTCGGTGACTGCGACGTATTTCAGTAATTTGGTCGGCAACATCCAGAAGCGCTTGGGGCATTTCTGGGCCAGTCAAAATGATATCTACATGAGCAGGGCGTTTTTCGAGCAGCGCCAATACCTCGGATTCGGGAATTAAGCCAAAGTTAATCGCTAAGCTCAATTCATCCAGAACAACGAGGGAATATTTGCCTTCGGATATTACTTTTTGGGTATGCTGCCAAAGCTGGAGTAAAGAGTGAGTTTCCGCCTCGTCGAGGTGCGGGGTATCGATGCAACGGGGTAAGTCGCAACGAACCCAATCTAGATTTTGCCCTAAGCGCATGGGATGCTCGTGTCCCTGATTGATTCCGCCTTTGAGGAACTGAATCACTAAAACTGAGGTTCCTTGACCGGCAATTCGCAGCGCTTGCGCCATCACTCCGGTAAAAAAGCTGCGGTGAGCGCCGGTAAAAACTTGCACCAGTCCTTCAATAGTGGGGAGCAGGCGACGATCTGAATGAAGCGCTGGGGTTTCTAGCTGGGCAACCATAAGGCGAAGTTTAATCGTGAGGAATCTTGAAGAGCGAATCGCTTGCCCCAGAAGAGTTGGGTTGGCAAACGATATGTAGTGTAT
The DNA here is from genome assembly GCF_039961955.1 of Trichocoleus sp. DQ-A1. Classification (NCBI taxonomy): domain Bacteria; kingdom Bacillati; phylum Cyanobacteriota; class Cyanophyceae; order Leptolyngbyales; family Trichocoleusaceae; genus Trichocoleus; species Trichocoleus sp. DQ-A1. Next base: position 204,622 of record NZ_JAMPKE010000003.1, on the reverse strand, counting down.
TTTTTTATTTTGCCTCATAATCAAACACTAGATATATCCATCCGTCAAGCCCGTTAAGTGCTGACTATCCTGTATTAGTTCTTGTATTAGTTCTTGGCTTCGTCAGTCTCGCTGAGCGACCGATCAATGGCAAAATAGCCAGCATAGGCTTGGTTGAAAGCTGGATCAAAGTTCAGCTTCCGGCGATGCTTGATTCAATCACAGCAGGAGCAAGGTGCCGTGAGACTAATCATTCTAGGAGGGCCTGGGGCAGGTAAGGGAACGCAGACTGCATTGCTATGTAGTCACCTGGGGATTCCTGGAATTTGCACGGGCGACATTTTGCGGCAAGCGATCGCATCCCAATCTCCCCTCGGTATCCAAGCACAATCCTATGTAGAAAAGGGTGAGTTAGTGCCCGATGCCCTGATGATCGAATTCATGCGCCAGCGTCTCCAACAGTCGGATATCAAGGGTGGATGGCTGTTAGATGGCTATCCGCGCACTGCTTTTCAAGCAGAAGAATTAGATTTTTTGTTGGAAGATTTGGGGCAACATCTAGATTGGGCAATTTGGCTAGAGGTGCCAGAATCAGTGTTGATGAGCCGTTCCCTAGAGCGATCGCGTCCAGACGATCAACCAGAAATCGTACAACGCCGCCTCGAATTATTCCAAGAACGCACGATTCCTATCCTGGAATACTACGAACATCGCCAACGGTTGTTGACTGTCAACGGAAACCAAACCCCAGAGCAAGTGCAGCACGATATTTTGTGCAAAAACTTGGCGGCGAGTGCTGAGTAATCCAGGGATTCTTCCTCTGCGTTACTTTGCGTTTACCTTAGCGTTCCTCTGCCTTGAAAATACAAGGATTATTTGGATGCAGCAGAGCGGTTTTGTTCCAGAAAATGACCTAGTAAATAAAGTGAACCGCACAAAACTAATAAACTTTCTGGAGAAATCGCAGCTTCTAATCCAGCCGTGAGATCCGGGTAGGTGCGACAATCGGCTAATTCTGGGCAGATATTTTGAGCCAAGGTAGCTAAATATTCTGGATCGGCGGAACTATGATCCGGGACGGGGACTAAATACAAGCGATCGCCCTTTCTGAGTAATGCGCTAAAAATATCCGCATGATCTTTTGTAGAAAGCATCCCCATCACCCAATGGATCGGTGATGTTTCCAGGGTATCGACATATTGACGCAATGCGATCGCGGCGGCTGGATTATGGGCACCATCGATCAATAACCGATGATTTTGCCAACTTGTCCACTGAAGACGCCCAACCCATTGAGTTTTTGCCATACCAGAAGCGATCGCGTCTTCGGAAATTTCCCAACCTTGCTGTTGAAGAATTTGGAAAGATGCGATCGCTAACGCCGAATTATTCAGCTGAATATCTCCCAATAACGGCAAAGGATACTTTATCCCCTGATACTCCACCCTTCTTTCTTCTCTTTGCGTCCTTGGCGTCTTCGCGGTTCTTAACTCCACCGCCGGTTCAGCCCAAACAACCGGACAACCCAGTTCAATAATCCGCTGCTGTACCACCGCTCTTGCCTCCCCTGGCAACTGCCCTACCACAGCAGGACATCCCGGCTTGAGGATACCGGCTTTTTCTCTAGCAATATCCGCTAAAGTAGGGCCAAGGTTCTGCCAGTGTTCTCGACTGAGAGAAGTAATAATTGTGACGAGAGGATTAGGGCATACATTCGTCGCATCCAGACGCCCTCCTAAACCCACTTCCACCACCGCTACATCTACCTGAGCTTGAGCAAAATACAACCAAGCGGCGGCGGTGATGACTTCAAACTGCGTCGGTGACTCCTCTTCCGGTTGGATAGCCGCTTGGACTTGTAGCAGCAATTTTTCTAGCGTTTCTAGCGATATCGGCTGTTCGTTTAGACAGATGCGCTCATTCCAATCGACTAAATGAGGGGAAGTATACCGCCCCACGCGATAACCTGCCTCAGTCAGCACTGCGGAAAGATAAGCACAAACTGAGCCTTTGCCATTCGTTCCAGCAACATGAATCACTGGCACTTTGTGGTGCGGGTTGCCCAAATTTGCCAATAATTTTTGAATGCGCTCTAAACCCAGATGAACACCAAAGCGCTGAAACGGTTGAAGAATTGAGTTGATATCCACAAGCAACCAGATCCTAACTTGACTATTCAGACTGTTATGTAAGATATTTACAAGTTTTCCAATATTTCTTTTAAAGTGGTAAGCCACTGATGACAAGGCTCATCAATTGGAGCAATCTCTCGGCGTCTTTGTGCCAATGATTCGGTATATGCTGTCATCCAGGCGCGAGCTAATTCTTGCTCTGTCACTAGACCATCTTCCATTGCTCGATTAAATTGTTTTTTAATCCACTCTCTAAAGGTCAGTATTTCTATAGATATACCAAATAAATCTTCTATTTCTTGACATCGATATAACATCTCTTGTCGCCGTTCAGGTTCTACACTGGTTACAAAACCAGCTAAGGCAACAGTTGAGTGTGCTGCAAGCTTATCTGCAAGTTCTTCAAGTTCATCTCGCAAGTAAGCTTTTCCATACTTTGCATCCCACGATTCAATAATTTGTCTAGCTTGTAGTATTTCAATATCACCGATATTCCCGTGTTTCTTATTGGCTGAACGCATCTGTGATAGAGGTTTCAATGCTCCATCTGGAAAAACCTGACATTCTTGCATTGCTTGCATAAGACTATGCATACTGATCTCCATAATTCGTGCTGCATAATCAGACTCCTTGATATGCCTCAAGATGATGTTAGTAATATATTCCCTATCCACCTCTTCAGCTTGCTCAAAAACATTGTTGAGATTTTCTATTGTTTGGGAAGATAAGTTTATGAAAGAATTTGCCTGATTTAGCAGCTGCGAGAGTAAGTAATGCAGAGCTGCTTCGGGATTTATTTCGTTAGTCTCAATTCCTTCAACAATACTGAGCCATTCTTGACGAGCGCCTCTGAGATTAGCTTTATAAACGGGTGAGTAAGGATAATTTTCTGCTAAACTGCGCGTCATCATAAATCCATCTGCGTTCAGCCTAAGCAGCTCGTATTTACGTAGCACTGGGATTATATACTGCCTATCCAAGGATCGCATTGATATTCCATCACGCCATGAAAAATCTCTTGTACCTGCACTACCTTTATGCAGCCTTATGCTTTGCATTGGCTCCACCGCTTTTACACATAACTGTAGAACTGTCAAACCTACCAGCGCTCTTCCAACTTCACTGGTTACTGATTCTACAAGTTTATGTAGAATCCCTATATGAGTTTGACTGAGTTGTGATAAGTTAAGAGCAGCTAAATTGTCTCTACAGAGAATAATTTGCTTCTCTAGATAACCCTGAGAGAGTTCTAGCGCTATTTTTTGATATTTCAGCTTGGCTGTCTGGCTCATACCTCCTTCTAAGAAAACTTGTGTTGTACCATCAGGTAGCACTAGCTCACTCTTGTCAATGAATACCCGCAGATGTAGTTCACTCATTGCCTTATTTCAAGTTCTTGCGGAGTTGTACACTTCTGGGCGTCAGTGTTGGAAACGCATAGGGAATTAAATATTCTCCTTTAGGGATTTGAGGATTGGTGTTGTAGTTCCTAACTTCATACCCCATGCTGCGTAAAGATTCTAGGTAAGAAAACACATCATCTTTATTAACTCCCCATTGGCAAGCTAGTCCTTGAGCTGGTAATTGAGTTGCCACTCCTATTCCTCTAACAATGCATTGAACAACACGCCAAAACGGCTCAATATTTAAACTACTATTAAAAGTAATAACTCCAGTAATTCGGGCGGCGTATTGGTAATACCCAGAAAGTTGAACTAAATCAGCCATGCCTGTTAGTTCAATAAGTTTCTCTTCAAACGCTTTCCATAAAGCTGTAAATATACCTTTATCTAAATTTTTAGCGCATAGTTTAACCTTCCCCGTATTTAAAATCCAATCTTGGTTATCCCAAGCTGGATATATTTCAATTACATATTGATTGTCATCTTTATTTTTTTGATTGTTTGATGCTGTAATTATCCAGGAAGAAGGATCTAGATGATATTGCAGATTAATTCTTATGCTGTTAGGGGCTTCTTCTTCATCCCAAGAAAAATCTGTTGATAAAAAGCGCACAGCTTGCTCATCCTTTATATAGTTTTTTGGGGATGTGGAGGTAATTTGTCCAGCAATATGTAAGTTAGCGAGCGCCACTTTAGCCTTTTGAGCGTATATGTCGGTTAGCTGACGCTTGCGCTGTCTGAATCCCAGTTGTTTAGTTTGTAGTAAGTAGTGCATGGGAAAAGGTAAATTAATACCCATGACTTGATCTAAGATACTGAGAGCTAAAATCCGTCCAAGCTGTGGCGGGACAGAATTTCCAATCTGTTCAATACAAACTTGACGATTACCAACAATTTCATAATCGTCAGGAATCGTTTGTAGCCGCTTCAGCTCTTCAAGTGTGAATCTACGGTTTTTCCAGCTAAAGGGGCCAGTGTATTGTCCTCCTTGCGCTTTAATAGTCCGTACCGGCATCTGAGGATCAGCTTTATAGAGAAAATCTGAGAACTTTGATCGCCAGCTAAACACTGGGTTTGGATGCCCCATTTCCTCTGTATAAAAGCTGTAATTTAGACCAGGTGGTATATTTGTAAGAAGGTGTCCGTATCGCCCTCCAATACCTAAGTCTACATCCGTTTTATTAGCGCCTTCAACTGCCTCTCCTGCTGAGTAGAAAGGTTCTTGATTGGGAGAATCTGGGCCATGAGTTGGATAGGGAAATAAATAATTACCTTCACGAATTCCAACAATAAACAAACGCTCTCGATGTTGCGGAACACCATAATCAGCTGCATCAAGAACGCGAAAATGAATTATATAGCCTGCTTCCTTAAAAGCATTTTGGATTTCTTTCCAAGCTTCTCCTTTTTGCGCTCCAGTGATTCCATAGACGTTTTCATACAGGAATCCTTTTGGCTGAAGCATCTTTAATAAACGGACATATTCTTGAAAAAGAGTGCCGCGAGAATCGCTCGTTCCGGCGACGCCAGATGCTCGACGACCTGCTGCTGAGAAGGTTTGACACGGTGGTCCGCCGATGATGAAATCTACTTTTAGATCGGGGCTAGGAATAAATTCTTTAATATCAGTGCAAATTGGTTTGGAATTTTCTAGCCATTTCCCTGACCTCGAGTTCTTTTCTAATGTCTGTACATATTTGGCTTCAAGCTCAACCATCTCAACAATATCAAACCCGGCGTCATGAAAGGCAATATCTAGGCCACCACCACCAGAGAACAAGCTCAAGGTTCTGATGGGAGAAACTCCTCGTTGAGTGAACCATTTATGAAGAGATTTGCCAAATTGATCGGGCCAAGCTGGGCAACGGCTGACGCCGAGCGATCGCAAGATTTCCTTAAACCAAACAACCTTGTCTGGCTCAATACCAGGTAGATTCAAAGGGAGAGACAGCTGTTGCATGTGCTGGCAAATGTGTATCTATCGAACTGCATACCTATTTTCATCACGGATTGAGTTGAAACGTCAATCTACCAGTGGCGAGGCGATCGCTTCTATTTCCTGCGTGACTTGCCAGCTGCATAAGTCTCATCAGTCAGGACAATGGCAGGTATTCGTTGTATAGCATCTTTGACGACTTCCTCTCTTCTTGCCGTTTCTGTCGTAACAGTCTCCATCGTCCCGACATTCTAATTTTTCCTCACAAATGGTATCGCGGGGAAAAACTCCAACATCTTTGACAGAAACTTCCGCTGTAAAAGTGCCTTGTTCAATTATTCTTTCTCCTTCTTTAATTTCATACTCAAACTTATTTTCGCCTTCTAAAACTGCAAAAGTACGAGTTTGATGGCTATTTCCCAAACTCAAATCAACGCCTTGAGAATATTGCCCTTCACTGTAACCTCTGCTCGTGTAGGGATAAGGATTACTCTTCATGCCCTGAGTCACGTTTCGGATTGTCACTTTCCTTTTAGGTGCGGGTGGAGTTGATTTGGAAACAAACTGAGCTTTTCTAGTGCCCGGATTCATCACAGTTCCCGGACATTGTCCGACATATTCAACTCGCTTAAATTGAATTTCATTGACATCGAAATTATTGCCGTTACTTACCAGGAACTCCGCCCCGTTTGCATTTGCCCGATTCACAAAAACCACAACCAGCACGAAAGCCGCAATGATTAGAATGGCGGTTCTTTTGATTAAAATTTGTAACGCAGAAAAGCTTTTGGGTTTCATAATTTTTCTTGGCACCACTAAAATCGAGTTGTTTATCCTTCTGAGGAGGTAGACGAAGTTTAATACTTCCGATAGAGGGTTCTTGACTAATTTTAGTGTCGTTGATGAACCATTGATTGTTTCCCGATTTGTACAGCTACTTTTCGCTTCTCCCGGCAACTAAATCAGGTAAAGCAATAGGCATCAGCAGCCAGTAGAGTCTAGTTGGACGATTTCCTAGCGATCGCTCAAAAGATTTTCTTAAAATCTCTTAAAAATTGACACTTTAAAAGGAAAAATGTAAAAATAGATACAGAAATAAATTAGCTAGTTCACCACTGACTGAGTATTCATAGCCGTCAGTGGCTCTGGGGAATAAAAGTAGAGCGCGATCGCGAAGCAGCGTGCCTTGCTTAGTCACAAATACTCAGGAAACTCAATCGGAGGCGAAACTTATGAAACTCTCTTATCGCGGCGTCAGCTACGAAAAAACTTCACCCACGCTGGAAGTAACCGAAAGCGAGATTGTGGGTAAGTATCGGGGACAGACTTACAACGTTGCATATCCCAGACATATTGCAGTTCCCGATGCGATTGTTAACTTGAACTATCGGGGAGTCCCCTACTTTATCGGCAAAACCGGCACGACTAGGGATGCTCTAGAGAGGCAAATCTCATGCGAAGGGATCGCACCTCTAGGCGATCGGAAATTGCCAACCGATACAACTCGTCGAAAAGTGTTGGATAACGCGGCTAAAAGTCACTTAGCGAATATCCACCGCAGCCTGGAACATCGGATACAGGTTGCTAAAGCCAAAGGTGATGAAAATCTAATTCGTCTTCTAGAAGCAGAGTCGAAGCAACTGACATTGTGCCTCTAGGAGTTTCCAGAATATCTGGCTGTGCTTGCGGTTGAGTCAGCAATTACTGCTGACTCAACCGTAAAGAGTGAAGGAGCGCACTCCTCCCCCTTTAGGTGTAAAATCTTATCTAAGCACGAAATCTTCAAAGCTGAAGACGACGGATTCCTGGTTTATAAAGCTACGTGGGCGATAGAGAGCGATCGCCCTTTTTTTATGGGAATGTATCCTGCCAGATCAACCGTTACGGGTAAGGGTAGTTGCAGCGAATCCTACAAATTTTATTCCATTTTTTCACAATAATTAATAAAGGTGATCTGCGACTTAAGTAGTAGCGCCATACCTTGTGTTGACTTCTAACTATCGAGGGCAAAAGCGTGTGAATCGCATCCTTCCGATTGAGAACACAAAAGCGATGCGATAAAAGCGCTACCGCCCCCAAATTTTGCTGAGATTAGGAGACTTGAAAATGCTTGAATCTTATCGTCAACACGTCGCTGAGAGGGCGGCACTCGGAATTCCACCACTGCCGTTGGATGCCCAGCAGACTTCTCAATTGTGCGACTTGTTGAAAAATCCTCCAGCGGGTGAAGAAGAGACGTTGTTGGAATTGCTGCGCGATCGCATTCCTCCAGGCGTCGATCTAGCTGCTTACGTGAAAGCTGGCTTTCTCACCGCTGTCGCCAAAGGCGAAACCATTAGCCCTCTAGTGACTCCCATCTATGCAGTAGAACTGCTGGGAACAATGGTAGGCGGCTACAACGTGCAATCGTTGATAGATTTACTCAAATCTGACGATGAATTGGCATCAGCCGCCGCAACAGCTTTAAGCAAAATCATGCTGGTGTATGATGCCTTCCACGATGTCTTGGAATTGTCCGAGACGAATTCCTATGCCAAGCAAGTCATTGACGCTTGGGCGGCGGCGGAGTGGTTTACCAGTCGTCCCACCTTGCCAGAAGCGATTACCGTCACCGTCTTCAAGGTGCCCGGAGAGACGAACACCGACGATTTATCTCCCGCAACCCATGCCACAACCCGCCCGGATATTCCCTTGCACGCCTTGGCAATGCTGGAATCTCGGCAACCGGGAAGTTTGGAAACGATTGTCGAGTTGAAGAAAAAAGGGCATCCCGTAGCGTATGTAGGGGATGTCGTCGGAACGGGTTCTTCCCGGAAATCTGCGATTAACTCCGTTTTGTGGCACATCGGGCACGATATACCCTTCGTACCTAATAAACGGGCAGGGGGATATATATTAGGGAATGCGATCGCGCCGATTTTCTTCAACACCGCCGAAGATGCCGGTGCATTACCCATCCAGTGCGATGTCACCCAGATGGAAACCGGCATGGTAATCACCATTCATCCCTACAAAGGTGAAATTACCAACGAATCTGGCGAAGTGATATCCACCTTCAGCCTCAAACCCGATACCATCACCGACGAAGTACGCGCAGGCGGACGAATTCCCCTCCTGATTGGACGCACCCTCACCGATAAAACCAGAATTGCCCTCGGATTAGTAGAACCCAGCCCAATCTTCATCCGTCCTCGACCGCCCATCGATACCGGCAAGGGATTTACTCTAGCGCAGAAGATGGTCGGGAAAGCTTGCGGACTCAATGGTGTGCGTCCCGGCACTTCCTGCGAACCGCTGATGACAACGGTTGGTTCTCAGGATACCACTGGCCCTATGACCCGCGACGAGTTGAAAGAACTCGCCTGTCTCGGCTTCAGTGCAGATTTGGTGATGCAGAGTTTCTGCCACACCGCCGCTTATCCGAAGCCCGTTGACATCAAAACCCACCACGAACTGCCCGATTTCTTTGCCTCTCGCAGTGGCGTCGCCTTACGTCCTGGCGATGGCATTATCCATTCTTGGCTAAACCGGATGTTGCTACCCGATACCGTAGGAACGGGCGGCGACTCCCACACCCGCTTCCCCTTGGGAATTTCCTTCCCCGCCGGTTCCGGCTTAGTTGCTTTTGCAGCAGCTTTGGGCGTGATGCCTTTGGATATGCCAGAATCCGTTTTAGTGCGGTTCAAAGGCGAGTTGCAACCCGGTGTGACGCTTCGGGATATTGTGAACGCGATTCCCTACGTAGCAATTCAAAAAGGTTTGCTAACAGCAGAGAAGCAGAATAAGAAAAACATCTTCTCCGGGCGAATCATGGAAATTGAAGGCTTGCCAAATTTAAAAGTTGAGCAAGCTTTTGAACTTACCGACGCCAGTGCCGAACGTTCTTGTGCAGGCTGCACAATTAAGTTAAGTATCGAGACAGTTTCTGAATATCTGCGTTCCAACGTAGCGCTGATGAAAAATATGGTAGCGCGGGGTTATCAAGATGCCCGTACCATCATGCGCCGCGTTGCAAAAATGGAAGAATGGTTGGCAAATCCCGTATTAATGGAAGCCGATTCAGATGCAGAATATGCGGAAATTATCGAGATTGACTTGAACGAAATCAAGGAACCAATCGTCGCCGCACCCAATGACCCAGATAATGTTAAGTTGCTGTCCGAGGTTCAGAATGACCCCGTACAAGAAGTATTCGTCGGTTCTTGTATGACGAATATTGGTCATTATCGCGCCACTGCGAAAGTGTTGGAAGGCGAAGCAGCAGTTAAAACTCGCCTCTGGATTTGTCCCCCAACCCGAATGGATGAACACCAACTCAAGGAAGAAGGTGTTTATAGCGTATTTGATGCCGCAGGTGCGCGTACAGAAATGCCGGGATGTAGTCTCTGCATGGGAAATCAGGCGCGTGTGGATGACGGTACAACCGTATTTTCAACTTCCACTCGCAACTTCAATAATCGCATGGGCAAAGATGCGCGAGTTTATCTCGGTTCGGCTGAATTAGCTGCTGTTTGTGCGATGTTAGGACGCATTCCCACAGTGCAAGAATACATGGACATTGTGGCGAAGAAAATTCATCCTTTTGCAGGTGATTTGTATCGCTATCTCAACTTCGACCAAATCGCTAATTTTGAGGATGAAGGTCGCGTAGTTTCCTTGGAAGATATGCCCAAGATTGAGGATATTTTGGGTATTCCCTCTGGTGCGTTGCGCTAGTCGATAATTAAAGTAGGGTGGGCATTCCCCACCTTACTTTCCTAATATTGAAGATGAGGCTTAAAGATGCTATTGGAATTAAAGCGATTTAATATCCCGCCTGGTCATAAAGTTTTTCTAGAAGATATAACCTGGCAAGAATTTGAAACCATTTTAGAAGAGTTAGGCGAACATCGTGCGTCAAGAGTAGCTTATGACAATGGAATATTAGAAATCATGACACCCTTGTCAGAGCATGAAACCAATAAACTGTTTATCAGCAACTTTATTGAAATTATTCTAGAAGAACTAGATATTGATTTTTATCCTCTTGGTTCTACTACTTTTAAAAACCGGGATATGCTGAAAGGGATAGAACCCGATAACTGTTTTTATATTCAAAATGAAGCAGCAGTACGAGGAAAAGAAAAATTAGACTTATCCATCGACCCACCTCCAGATTTAGCCTTAGAGATAGATATAACTTCTCGCACTCATCCGAGTATTTATGAAGCATTAGGAGTGCCTGAGCTTTGGCGATTTGAAAAAGGGAAGTTACAAATTAATATAATACGAGACGGTAAGTATATCGAGTCAGATTTTAGTCTGATTTTTCCTAATTTACCGCTTATTGAGGTGATTCCTCAGTATTTGAGGCAGGTAAAAGCTATTGGTAGGAATAAGACAATGAGAGCTTTTAGAACTTGGATACGAGAACAAATTACAGTATCGTAAAATTTCAGGTTTTACTTTAATTAAATACTTGACTTTTTCAAAAATTAAATTCCCAGAATTTCGTTAAAATGAATGCCTCAAATTTAATAGATTTTGGCTATCTTTACTAGGGCAGGACGGCAGGGCTAGATCAAATCAAGTTACGATTTGTGATAGACCTTTTGGTTTATAGGAGGGATTCCACTCTTGTCAAGCTGCAATTGCAAGGTTTATAGGAGGGATTCCACTCTTGTCAAGCTGCAATTGCAAGGGTAATGTTCATCCAGATTTTTCGTCAATTTTAAAGAACCTTCAAGAAGTATTTCTATATTTCTGTGTTTGTATAAAACCCCTAGCCCCTTCCCTTATAGAGAATAGGCTAGGGGTTCGCTCTTGTATTTGATTCAAGTGAGAACCACGATATCCTTTGATTTTGCGATGTTAGGTTTCCGCGTCGTCGAAACGGATGATGTCATCTTCTCCAAGGTATTCTCCATTTTGGACTTCAATCATCACGAGAGGAATACACCCTGGATTTTCAACCCGATGAGCTGTAGACATCGGCACGTAGGTTGACTGTTTTTGAATTAAGGTTGTCTCTTTACCATCACAAATCACTTTGGCGGTGCCAGATACAACGATCCAGTGTTCGCTGCGGTGATAGTGCATTTGGGTACTAATGTGATGACCTGGGTTGAGTTCAATGCGATTAATCCGGTAGCGTTGCCCTTCTTCTAAAACAGTGACTGTGCCCCAAGGTCGTATCCGCATTGTGTCACTATCTTCAGGTAAGGGCAGAATCGAAGCCTGCCCCTCATTTTGGTTGCTATTCATCCCTGCTTGTCTCCGAAGATTCGCATCTCAATTTTGCCGCATTTTTGAAAGTTCCTCTGCACTAATTATCGGTGGGACAATATATCGAGGGTGCTAGTAGCTGGTAGCGGCATCCGAAGCGTGCAAGCAGGCATCCTGCGGTTCCGATGAGATTTCTACGGCTTCTCTCCGCTTGTTTTTGCCACAATTGATTTAGTTGCAGCAGCTTACAAACATGGCACAAACACAACAAAGCACGATGGAAACTGCCCAGCGTGCATTTGGGCACTTCACTCAGGGGATGGGAACCGGCAAGTGGGAACCGTTTTTGGAAATGCTTGCGGATGACTTTAGCTTCTGGTTTCCAGTGGGGCAATATCAGGGGGAAAATGTCGGTAAAGCACGGGCAGCTGCTTTCTTTGAGTATGCGTCTGAAGCTTTCAACAATGAGCTGGTGGTGACGCTAGATGGCTTCACCAGTAACGAGACGACCGTTGTGTTCGAGATTCGCTCTCAAGGGCATCTGCGGGGGAAGCCTTATCAAAACCGAGGGGCGATCGCTTTCGATGTTCGTGGCGACAAGATTTGTCGTTACCGCGAGTATCTTTCGGTCGTGGTTCAGCCCAAGGTAGAATCGCACCCAGATCGGTCTCAGCCGCAGGGCTAGTTGTGTGATTTATATCACTCAGCAATTAGCTGCTCATCACCTTTACTTAAACCCGCGATCGCATGATCATCTAGGGTATCGTCACATTTTTTACAGTGGTTTATCACTCAGTAAGACGGGCAAAAGCTTGATATTAGAAGTATCGAGTTAATACCCGTAACAATGCCCGTTCAAATCTGCCCTCTCGACTCTGCGATCGCTGAACTATTTGCTCAAGCTACCTACACTGGTAGCATTACCCTGGCTGACCGATATGGGCTGATGGCTGCACTGTTGCAAGATGCAATCAGCGAAGAAGACCAGCGAGCAATTGATCGGCTACTTTACGCTGTCCGCAAGAACCGGCTGAAAGTTGTAGATGAAATTTCTGCCCTAATATAAATAGTGCCGGTGATTAAAATTTACTATTACTTTATTGTTAATTTTTTTAGTATTTTGCTGCGCTTTGATTCTACAAATATACAACATTGAATATTTAGAGCAGCCATTAAATTTTACCAGAATTTTTTATAAACTAAAAATAAATACTATAAAAATAATAATTTGATATTTATCCTATAAATCTCCTGCTAATTAAATCCATAGTAATCCTATTGGATTTGCGAGATGCTACCCTTCATATCCCCAGCTTCTCTAAGAAGTTGAGGTCTCATAATTCACGAATTATTTAGGACGGCTATAGCCGTTATCGTACTCTAGTTTGTGCTTTTCATCTACCAATCAAAATAATTACTAAGTATTATTAATATAAATTCCTTACATTAAGATGTGAATACGCTGCCATAATTCATCTATTCACATACTTTTACCTTTCAAGAACTGCCGCTAAATTTTAATCACTTTGAGGTTTTAATTCCCAATTAAGAAGCCGGGGAATCTGCGACAAGTGTACGCCGTAATTAAAAATCCAAAGGACAATTTCCAGCACTAATAATCTCTGTATCCAGATTGTCCCACTCTCACAATTCAGAAGCGTCAATCCACTATATAATTGCCAAACGCGATAAGGAAGGTATAAGCAAGGAACCATCACGAACGTACAGGATTGAAACCGTCTCGTTGTCACGCTTTCGGATAAAATTTGTAACCCCAAAATGACAAAGTACGGCACCAGTACCTGAAATACGCTGGGATGATTCCACCATACACCCCACAGAACCATTGCTACTAGGGGAAGCGCCACTCCCACTAGCAGTACAACAAATAACCAGGCTCTAAACCAAGGCGGAAGTGGTTGAGGAATCGTGAAGGGAGGTGAATGTCTCCAAAGCCAACCCGCAAAGACAAGAAAAGACGTAACAATTGCTAGGAAAAGGAGGTTTTCTAAAAGAATATTCAGGTTGGTAGATGCGGCTGTCTGTAACATAGGATTAAAAAAGAATTTCAGCAGTATAGTGCACGATTAAAATGGCTATAGTGCATGAACTAAAAAAGACACAGTAGAGTAGGGGGATTGTCAAAATGTCTAAAGAAAGTGCCTGTCAATTTCTGGAAGCTGCTGCCTACGATTCAGGTTTACGCGAAAAATTCCAAGAAGTAGCTAGTCCAGAGGAATTCGTAAAAGTTGCTCGTGAATTAGGCTACGCCTTGACCACTGAAGAATTGAAGGATGTCGTCAAAGAACATAGTGAAGGTGTCATCTTGAGAAGGCAGACAGGCGTTTGGCCTTGGCTGCGGAGGGTTAACTGGATTTAGTGTATTGTCGCAGGGATGTTCCTAAGCGCGATCGCACTGTGGAAGTAAAACAGCGAAGCAATCGGGCATTCACAGTAAACAGCAAGCTGTTGAGCCTCTCGATGCATTTGGCGTAGACCCTACACCCTATCTAGTGTCTGTGGGTTTGTCTTGAGCTTCTATGCCTTTACGTTTAAAACTACCCGCAAAAAAATAAAGGACGAAGGATAAAATCTTATCCTTCGTCCTTTATTCTTCATGCTTCACTCAGGGGCGTTTTGCGGTTGTCGAGGTTCGTTGTCATTTTGGGCAATTGTTTCCTGAATTCTGGGAGTTAACAGGAACTTTTTCGTTTCTGTGAGTAAGCGATCGCCCCAAAGATTTTCTTGGAGAAATTTTACATCGGCGTAGCGACTGTCTAACCGAATCGCAGCCTCTCCCAAAGACAAACCCTGTTCGCGATCGCCCTTCGCATACAGCGCCACCGCCATCGCCAACCGGGGTTCTGCCGCCTCCTTATCGAGAGAGCTAGCGGAACGCCAGTGACCAAGCGCCCCATCTATATCGCCCATTTCGTACTTAACTAGCCCAATATTATTAATTGCAGGCCAGAATTTCTTTTCCTTAGCAACCGCCTTTTGGTACTGAGCGATCGCATCTGGAAACCGTTTCAGTTTGTAATAGGCATTGCCTAAATCAAACAAAGCCTCCGGGACATCGGGTTTGATCTTTAACCCAGCTTGCAAAACACTAACAGCTTCCTGATACTTTTCCTGCTGAAAGTGCCCGCTTCCCAGAGCAAATAGAATCCCCGGTTCGTTGGGTTGAAGGGTTCTCGCCCGTTGCAAGGCATCAATGGCATTATTTACCTCCTGCGCTTGCAAAAACAAACTCCCCAGTAAAAACCAGGTTTGATAACTGGTGGGAGCCAGCTGAGTCGCCAATCGCGCTCTGGGCAATGCTAAATCGTATTGTTGGAATCGCGCTAGCTGAGCCGCATCTTGTGCCAGGTTCAAGCCCTGCTGCTCTAGCTCTTTTGACTCCATTTGTAGCGTATAGGGCACAAGCGCTTGCCCAGAGGCGGGGAGAGCAACGCTCCCTAAACCAAGGAAAACAAGAAGAGGGAATATCGAGAAACGTTTAGGCACGGTGCAGCCTCAAAGAAATAATGCGAAGAGAAGAAATGTTCAGCAACCTTACCAATAATTTAACTGACCGTAGCAGAAATCGAGAGCAAAGCTACACGTCAATTTGGGGATCGCTATAACGGATTGACGGGAAACACTAAACAAGGTTCGATCCGTCAGGAAGTTCAAACTCGCTAAAATAGGGAAACAATAAGCAACTTGCTGTAGATAAATGCAGTTGAGTGTGACTCCTTGGTGCTAAAGCTGAATCCCATCGTCATTAAAAATACCCTCATTGAGCAGTCTGTTCATTCGTACTACCGGACTTAAAAACTACGCGAATGCAACTTCCACTAATAAGCAAAGTCAAGAACCCTTCTCGGTGGGTCATTGGGCTGATAGCGTCTAGCATCTTGGTAGTTGGCTCTACCACTTATTTCATCATGGGTCGGGCAACGCCCAAACTAGACATTGAGAGCCTGACCGTACCTGTTAAATCGCAAACCTTGAAAGTACGGATTATCGCTAGCGGTACCGTCGTGCCCGTTCAAAGCGTCAATCTCAGCCCTCCAACATCTGGGCGTTTGGCAAAGTTATACGTCGAGCAGGGAGATAGAGTCCAGCAAGGGCAAAAAATCGCCCAAATGGAGAATTCCCAGCTTCAGGCTCAATTTTTTCAAGCCAAAGCCAATCTGGAGCAAGCTCAAGCCAAACTGCAACAAGCTCAAGCTGGGAGCCGTCCTGAAGAAATCAATCAGGCAAAAGCCCGTCTAGAGCAAGCGAAAGCTCGTTTAGCCGCGGCGCGGGTGGGTCGTCCCGAAGAAATTGCCCAATTCAAAGCTCGTCTGGAGCAAGCCGAAGCGAATCTAGCATCGGTACAAATTGGTCGTCCTGAAGAAATTGCCCAGACTGAAGCTCAAATCTCTGCCGCGGAAGCGCGGGTAGAATTGGCACAAAAACGAGCCAATCGCAATCAACAGCTCGCTTCTCAAGGAGCCATTTCTAAAGACCAGTTGGATGAGGTGCTGACAGAGTACCGCAATGCCAGCGCCAACCTGAGAGAAGCCCAACGACGGTTGGAGCAACTCAAAAACCGCACTAGCCAAGAAATCCAGCAGCGTCAAGCGGCAGTAGCAGAAGCGCGATCTGCCTTACAGCAAAGCCAAAAGGGTGGTCGCAGCGAGGAAATTTCTCAGCGAGAAGCGGATGTCGCAGAAGCGCAGGCGGCTCTACGACAGTTAGAAAATGGGACGCGCCGAGAGGAGATTGCTGGGTTAAAAGCAGCCGCTGACGCCGCCAGAGCTTCGATGCAGGCGGTGCAAGTCCAGCTCTCCGACACGGTAATCATCGCTCCCTTTTCGGGGATTGTGACGCAGAAATACGCCACAGAAGGCGCTTTCGTCACTCCCACAACTTCTGCTTCCACTACGGCTTCCGCCACTTCAACTTCAATTGTTGCTATTGCCAGAGATTTAGAAATTCTGGCGAAAGTCCCAGAGGTAGATGTTGGGCAGATTACCCAGGGACAGCCGGTTGAGATTGTGGCAGATGCCTATCCCGACCAAGTGTTTAAAGGCAAGGTCAAGCTGATTGCGCCGGAAGCGGTGGTCGAGCAAAATGTCACGTCTTTTCAGGTGCGGGTCGCTCTGGAAACGGGTAAGGAACAACTGCGGTCGGGAATGAATGTTGACCTGACTTTTTTGGGGAAACCTGCGAATAATGCCTTGGTCGTTCCCACCGTGGCAATTGTCACCGAGAAAGGAAAGACGGGTGTGTTAGTCCCTGATGAGGAGAACAAACCGCAGTTTAAAGCGGTGACGATTGGCCCATCGATTGAAAACCAAACGCAGATTTTAGATGGTATCAACGAAGGCGATCGCGTATTCATCGATTTGCCCAAAGATAGCAAACCCAAGCCAGAGGAATAAGGAGAGTTGGTAATGGGTAATAGCTAATTAGTCATTAGTCAGGTTTCTGATTACCCCTTCTCGATTACCAATTACCGATTACCGAATATGGATATTGTAGAAAGCGTCAAAATGGCTGCCACGACGCTGGTAGCAAACAAACTGCGTAGCAGTCTCACCATGCTGGGAATTATGATTGGCAATGCCTCGGTGATTGCGATGGTGGGAATTGGACAAGGAGCGCAAAGGCTAGCCGCCGAGCAGTTTGAGTCGTTGGGACCAAACGTGCTATTTGTGGTTCCTGGTTCCCAGAAAACTCGGAATACGACCTTTGAGGTGCCGAAAACGCTAGTTCTTGAAGATGCCAGAGCGATCGCGTCTCAGGTGCCTTCCATCCAAGATGTCGCTCCCCAGATCAATTCCAGACAATTAGTTACCTACCGCAGCAAAAATACGACTACATTGATTCTCGGTACAACACCAGAGTATCTCTCAGCGAGAAGTTTTGATGTGGATCGAGGACGATTTATTACCGAGCTTGATATTAAGCGGAGTAATCAAATTGTCATCCTGGGGTCGGAATTAGCAGATAAATTATTTGACAATCAAGATCCGATTGGGCAACAACTGCGGATTAAAAATATCAGCTTTCAAGTTGTTGGTGTGATGAAACCTAAAGGTTCGGCGCTGGGAGATAATCCGGATGAAGCGGCTTATTTACCCATCACCACCCTAGCGAATCGGATCGTGGGAAATACGTCTCCCTATGGTCTTGAAGTGACAGCAATCTCTATCTCCGCCAAAGACGAAGCCAGCATTGGAGCCGCTCAGTTTCAGGTGGCAAATCTGCTGCGGCTACGGCACAAAATCAACGGTGAAGATGACTTTACAGTTCGCAGTCAAAAAGACCTTTTGGGCATTGTAAACACGATTACCAGCGGCTTGACATTCATGTTAGCCGCGATCGCTGCTATTTCCCTGTTTGTCGGAGGCATTGGCGTCATGAACATTATGCTCGTCTCCGTCACCGAACGCACCCAAGAAATCGGACTTCGCAAGGCGATTGGCGCACGGGAGCAAGATATCCTGATTCAATTCATCATCGAAGCAGTAATTCTCTCAGCGGCGGGTGGCTTATTAGGGACTCTGATTGGCGTTGGCGGGATCTCGCTCGTCAGCGCTTTCACCCCTCTGAAAGCTGGCATTTCACCCGTGGCAATTGTTATTGCTGTCAGTGTTTCTGGCGGGATTGGGCTATTCTTTGGCGTCGTCCCGGCGCGACGAGCCGCTAAACTCGATCCAATTGTGGCTTTGCGGAGTGCTTAAAATGCACGAACAATGTTTAGGATTCCTCGTTCCTCGCTAAAGCTTTTGAACAATTAGCCATTATTCCATCCTTCAATGAGCAATCAACAACTCACTCCTGAGTCCTCAGCCCTCAATCCTTCAAAAAAACCTGTCGTCATTCGTATAGAGGATGTTACCAAGGTTTACGGCGTCGGCGATACAGAAGTTCGCGCCCTGGCTGGTGTGAGCTTAATTGTAGAGGAAGGCGAATATTGCGCGATTATGGGGGCGTCTGGATCGGGCAAATCCACTGCGATGAATATTATCGGTTGTCTCGACCGACCCACCGACGGACGATATTACTTAGATAACGTGGATGTATCGTCTCTAGAAGACGCTGACTTAGCGGGAATTCGCAATCGTAAAATTGGTTTTGTGTTTCAACAATTCCATCTTTTGCCACAACTAACAGCGTTAGAAAATGTCATGCTACCGATGGTTTATGCGGGTATTCCGAGTGCTGAAAGACGCCAACGTGCAACAGTTGCTCTAACTCGCGTTGGTTTAGAGCATCGGCTGAATAACAGACCGAATCAACTGTCTGGGGGACAACAGCAGCGGGTCGCGATCGCGCGTGCGATTGTCAACAAACCCGTCTTGCTGCTTGCTGATGAACCCACTGGCGCACTGGATTCCAAAACGACCGAAGAAGTGATGGACATCTTCACAGAACTGAATACCAGCGGCATCACTGTGGTCATGGTTACGCACGAACCCGAAGTTGCTCGTCTCACGAAACGCATCGTCTGGTTTCGTGATGGACAAGTGCTGCATTCCCATCTGACTCCAGGCGATATTGGAAAAGTCGCCGTTTCTTAATTTCAAAAAAGAGCGTTCAATCCCAAGAACGCTCTTCTTTTATGGCATTTCGGATCAAATCATGGGACGCACGGCTATACGCCCCTGCGATCGCACAAGGAAATAATTTACAGGCTGGCAGTCTTACCAGTTTCAGCTTGAGAGGGAATTGGCTTCACGTCCGTATAGCCCATGTTGCTCACGATTGTCCGGAACATGGAAATTTGTCCCTCAAAGTCAAGACCTTCAATTTGACCCATCAGGTCGTTAACGGGGTTATTTGCTTGGTAGTCCGAGGGTACATCTACGACCGTATCACCCATACCCTGCGCCCAAGCATACCAAACCATTAACTGATTATTCTCTTTCAAAGCCCCATAAGCATGGGAATATTCTGTGTTTTCGCGATTGACAATTTCTCGCATAATTGCCAACTGGCGATCGTCATCCAAATCAAAAAATTCTCCTAACAGCTTCGGAGCTAGTTCTGGATCGGTTGCAGTTGGGGCAGCGGGAGTAATCGAATCTCCCATCTTTTCATAAACGTAATAAAACCATGCTAGTTTGTCATCCGTGTTCAACGCTTCAAAAGCCTCAACCACTTTTTGAGTTTCACTGGAAAGAGCTTGAGATTTTTGGTTTGTAGTCATAAACTTTATCCAAGAATGAGGTTAATATTTCCAAGAGTTGCAAACTTGGTGGGTTAAAATCGCCCTCCAAGAGAGAGAGTTTGACTCACTCGGTTTTGCAGATTGAGAGTTGGCTAAGGATCTATCTCAAGAGGGTCAGAGGAACGGGGATCGCTCCTTTAAAATCTAAATTGCAGATAAAAAAGTCTAAATAAATAGGAGTTACTTATGACTGAAGAAGTGAAACCCGATCCGAATCAAGCGACAACTCAAGATGCCCAGCTAGCTGCCGAACGCATGGTTGCAGGTGAAGAAGCAACGCAAAGTGTCGATTTCGACGCTGACTACGCAGCATCAAAAGAATTTAGCGTTAGTGAAGTTGACCAGAGTGGTGCTGGTGCCCAAGCGGCTGAAGCTGCAACAGGTGCTGCCCGGAAAATGCCCCAGCCAACAGAGATGAAATCCTCACCAGAGGCTCATAGCAATCCGGACGACTTCCGGGAAATGGCGAAGGATGTCAATCCTAGAGCTTAAGAAAAAAACAGCCAATAAAAGCGATAAATCGTGGAAAAAGCGATAGGACTGGGTAAACCAGGGAAGTAAAGCCGTATTCACTAAAAAAAATCAGGATAGCGATCGCGTAGACGATGCCGCAATGATTCGGATCTTGCCTAGTTTAGGGTCACTGCGACGTATCCCAATCGCTCAAAATGCAAAAATATGGCTCAACCAAGCGTTGGTTGAGCTTTAGTTATTTTGGTACCAATGTCAGGAATTGTTAGAGGTTCGCTAGGTTCAGCCCCTAGCAGTTTGAACAGAATTACAAAGAATGCAGGATAATGGGCAAAGCTTTCACATTTTGTTACCTTTAAATCCCAATCTTTCAGCAAGCATTCGATCGGCAACCATGCGAACCCATTACTGCGGCGAACCTAGAAGCGAACATATTGGACAAACTGTCACCTTGTGTGGATGGGTAGACCGTCGCCGCGACCACGGGGGGGTGATATTTTTAGATTTGCGCGATCGCACTGGCATCGTTCAAATTATCAGCGACCCAGTGCGGACGCCTGACTCTTACGCAGAGGCGGCAAATCAGCGCAACGAATACGTCCTCAGAATTACAGGTCGAGTCAGCAAACGTCCCGAAGACTCGCTCAATCCTCGCCTCCCGACTGGCGAAATTGAAATTTACGCAGACAAAATTGAACTGCTCAATCAGGTATACAAGCAGCTGCCCTTCCAAGTAGGGGCGGGAGACACAGAATCCCTGCGCGAAGACTTGCGCCTGAAGTATCGCTATCTAGACTTAAGACGCGATCGCATGACTCGCAACCTCCAGTTGCGTCACCAAGTCGTCAAAGCCATCCGTCGCTACCTAGAAGATACCGAAAACTTCATCGAAATAGAAACGCCGATTCTCACCAAATCGACTCCCGAAGGCGCACGGGATTACCTCGTACCCAGCCGCGTCAATCCCAGCGAGTGGTATGCGCTTCCTCAGTCGCCGCAGCTATTTAAGCAAATGCTGATGGTATCCGGCTATGACCGTTATTACCAGATTGCTCGTTGCTTCCGAGATGAAGATTTACGCGCAGACAGACAGCCAGAATTTACTCAGTTAGACATGGAGATGAGCTTCATGTCTCAAGAAGAGATTCTCCAGCTCAACGAAAGTTTAGTTTGCCATATCTTCAAAACGGTCAAAGGCATCGACTTACCCCGTCCCTTCCCGCGCCTGACTTATGCAGACGCGATGGATCGCTACGGGTGCGATAAACCAGACACCCGCTTTGGCTTAGAACTTGTCAACGTTTCCGATTTGCTGAAAGATTCTGGGTTTAAGGTATTTTCCGGCGCTGTCGCCTCTGGCGGTATCGTCAAAGTATTGCCCGTTCCTGGCGGAAACGACGCCTTCTCCAACGTGCGGATTAAACCAGGCGGTGACCTATTTAAAGAAGCTAGCGAAGCCGGTGCTAAGGGTCTTGCCTATATTCGCGTGCGAGATGACGGCGAACTCGACACCATTGGCGCGATTAAAGACAACCTCACCGAAGCGCAAAAACAAGAATTGCTAAGTCGCACAGGTGCAAAATCCGGTCATCTTTTGCTATTTGGTGCGGGCGATACGAATACGGTTAATAAAACCCTCGACAGATTGCGCCAGGTGATTGGTCGCGAATTGGGACTCATCGATCCTGACAAAAACAACCTGCTTTGGGTGACAGACTTCCCCATGTTTGAGTGGAATGCGGATGAGAAGCGCCTAGAAGCACTGCATCATCCGTTTACGGCTCCCCATCCCGATGATTTGCACGACCTGAAGACGGCACGGGCGCAAGCTTATGACCTGATTCTCAACGGCGTGGAAGTTGGCGGTGGAAGTCGGCGGATTTACCAGCGCGAGGTTCAAGAGCAAGTGTTTGAAGCTATTGGCTTGGCGAAAGAGGAAGCTTATGCCAAGTTTGGATTTCTCCTAGAGGCGTTTGAATACGGCACGCCGCCACACGGGGGAATTGCCTACGGTTTAGACCGCTTGGTGATGCTCTTAGCAGGGGAAGAATCGATTCGGGATGTGATTGCTTTCCCGAAAACACAGCAGGCTCGTTGTTTATTGACAGATGCGCCCTCTGGTGTTGATGGAAAGCAGTTGAAGGAATTGCACGTTGCTTCGACATACAAGCCGAAATCCAGCGAAAAAGACAAGCAGTAACTCGCGCGATCGCAATCAAGATTTAGAGGCGCACAATGAATTGTGCGCCTTTAAAATTTTGGGAAAGGGAAACAGAGGCGTGAGGAAAAGATAGCGATCGCTTCCCTATCGTCCCAATCTCTTCAAAGACTATTAAGCTTCAAAATCAAAGATGATGAAATCATCTAAGCATTCTAATATCGCAGACTTCACTCGTTCGTGTTCGGGATGCGGCAGATAGAAATCGCGGGCATCCGCGCTCTCAAATGCCATCAAAAATCCGTGGTTATAGCCCTGGTTCAGCCCCTCGTGACTAGAATAGGCTCCCCCAGCATAGTAGGTAATGCCTGGAATTAATTGCTGAAGTTCACCCAGTTTGTTTAACAAATCTGCAATCTTTTCCGACGTTATTTCTGGTTTAAATTTGAGCAGAACCATGTGTTGAATCTGAGGCATTTGCTTAGGTTACTGATGGTAGAGTATCTAAAAGCTTAGCTGGGAACAGAAAGAACACAAAGCCAGATGCGATCGCTCTCAATAAAATTCAGTCACAAGCGATCGCCCCTCAAGCCTGCTGCTTTTACTGCTTGCTGTCTTCAGCAAATTCACTCGCAAGACTAAATGGTTCTTAATTGTCTTACTGCTTCTGAGCCGCTTGTTGTACTTGCTCTATTGTTAATCCCAATCCCTGTGCTACCTGTTCTATACTCAATCCCATTGCCAAAAACTGAGGCACAGATTCTAACTTGCCTTCTAACTTGCCCTCTAACTTGCCTTCCTGCTTAATTGATTGGTACATCCTTGTTTGTCTGAATTCGTCATCTATTCCCAACATTTGTGCCAATTCCTCACGACTCAATTGGGTAAATTTGTACAACAGGATCGTCTCTATTAATTCTATAAACTTTTGCCTGCTGTTTTCATCTTCAATCCCTTGTCTCGCTTGCTCAAGTAACCGCTTAGCTTTGTTAAGAGTTCTTGCTTTTCTCTCCACGACTAATTGCACAATGCCGATACCAAGAGACTCGTCGGCGGCTTCTCCTAATTCATCCAAGTAGACTCGCTGCACTTGCTCGCTGGCTAGCAATGTGCGATACGGCACTATCTCAGTGGGTTCTAAGCTGCGTCTGGGATACACAACGACAGCACACCAATCTTTAGTTAGTACGGACTGGTGGAGGTAGAGGAAAATTTCAGAAAACAGGCGAGAGTATAGCTTTGGATCTTTCTGAAACTGAACTTCTACAAAGTAGATCGGTCGTTCTGGAGAATCGGGAACGGGGAGAAATAATCCATCAATGCGGAAAGCTGTTTGCTTGAGTTCAACAGAAGAAAATTGATAAGTGTTGGCATCCTCAAAGGGACGACCAATTAGTTCAAAGAAGATGCTGGGAAATTCTTGGAAAAGGCTATAAAAGAGAGTATCGGTTTTCATCAACCCTTATCGTAAGGCATCAAGTGGTACAAAGGCGATCGTTTTCTACCCAGTATATGTACCGCATAAGGTCAAATTTTACACTCTCATAAAAAAGGCTGATAAGGTGAGGATGAGATTCTTCTATAATTGAAGGCAAATTTTGTTTTAATCAACTACCTGCGTAAAGCAATCGGTTAGGAAAAGGGAGGATGCATTTCTCCGGTAGCTGCTTCCAACGAAAAATCAGATCGCTTTTTGATTTTGGATGTCTCCTGCTACAAATCCTCTCCAGTCTGGGTGAAAGCAGAAGACCTCTGGAAGGCAATGGCGACACTCGATTCTGAGTCTGATAAGACGCGAGGGTTTGTGCAGGCAAGTTCGTGTCAATCCTGCGCCGATTCTTCGTCACAGATGCAAATAAAGTCACACCCAGACAGACAAAGGCGACAACCTAACGTCATCCGCTTCGTGCCTGTGAAGGATAAATTGCACGGTATACATCTATAGGGGCGTACAGCCGCGCGCCCCTACAATAATTGCAAGCAGATAGCCAAAAAGCACAAGAAAGGAGAAATATTCATGCGATCGCGCTTGAGATGGCTGTTGTCAGTTATCAGCGTCCTCAGTGGTTGCGCCTACATCAGCGGCGCGACCCCTTCTGTACAAGCCGCTCAAACCATCGTGGTTCGGAAAGGCTCCTCTACTGAATCCATTAATATCGGGGATCTCCGCCAGCTTGCGGAAACGGGAACGACCCCATCGTCTCTGAGAAGTTTTGCAAGAAACCTGTCTTCTCAACAACGAAGCCAAATCCTATCAGCGCTGAGGGCAAAATTTGATATTGATGTTGTGCAAGTGAGTCGGTTACTCGATACTCAGATTGGCAGCGCGATCGCATCTTCTTTGGCTAGCACAACATCGCGTCAGGATAATGTCGGGGTGCTAGATGTACGATCGGGACTCGTATTAGGGGCTAGGGCACCAGAAGGACTGTCTTTACTCAGCTTTATCGAAGCTTATCCCCGTCAAACGCTTGATATAGACTTAAGTCGGGCGTTTAAAGTTGTCGAAAATTTTAACAGCGCTTTTTGGCAAACTCAGTGGTTTATGGCAGAGATTGCCCCCCAACTGACTGTCAAGCGCCCCCAACTTAATTTACCTTTCGATCCGACGCTACCGGGAACTGCATCCGTGCAGGTGCTGAACTTGAAACTCAATGATACCCAGCGCCGCCGGGAAATTCCCCTTGATGTTTACTGGTCGGAAGCGGCTTCTCCTGCCAAGCCGATGATTGTTCTATCGCATGGCTTAGGTTCGGTTCGCACTGATATGCGCTACCTGGCAGAGCATTTGGCATCCTATGGCTATGTAGTGGCAGCCTTAGAACATCCTGGGAGTAACGAAAGTCATGTGAAGCAGGTAGTTAGAGGCAAAGCTCCCTTATTGGATGCTCAGGAGTTTTTGAATCGTCCCAAGGATATCAGTTTTGTTATCGACGAACTAGAAAAGCTGAATCAAGCCGGGGAACTTCAGGGGAAACTGGCACCCGATCGCGTCATGGTAATCGGGTATTCTCTGGGGGGTAGTACCGCTTTATCGGTTGCGGGTGCCGAGTTGCAATTAGCGTCTTTAAAAGAGCGCTGTAAAGGGAATGTAATTTCCTTCAATCTTGGGGAAGCTTCCCAGTGTTTTGCGAGCGGACTTCCAGAAGACCGCTATCAACTGCGAGATCCCAGAGTCAAAGCAGCGATCGCGTTCAATCCCACCACGTCTTTGCTCTTTGGCGAAACAGGTTTAAGCGCTGTGCAAGTCCCCACTTTAATTGAAGCCGCTTCCGCCGATAAGACGACTCCGGCTTTAACCGAACAAATTATTGGATTTTCTAAAATACCCGCTCCAAAATGGCTGGTGGGTGTAGTGGGAAGCACCCATTTAAGTGTGAAAGATCCTAGCACTACCCAAGATCAAGCGAGACAACCAAATACACTTTACACGGGCGGGGAAATCGTCGGCGAACAAGCAGTTGCCATCCGCAGCTACATGAAAGCGATCGCGCTGGCAATGGCAGGACAACTCACCGATGATGCTGCCAAGTACGCAATTTTCCTCACCCCAGAATATGCTCAGTTGGCTTCAACCGATGCTTTCCCGATTCGTCTCGTCACGGAAATTCCGCCCCAAGCGCAAGCAGTAGTTGACGATTTCCTTCAGAATCAAGGGAAAAAATAATGTCAAGGCAAGACGCAAAGAATAACTTCTTTGCGTCTTGGCTCGAAATAAAATCACCGATTACTTACTACTGCAACTTGATGTACTTCTCCACATCTTCAATCTGGGGATCTGGAAACTGAGTTAGCACTTGCCATAAAACCGTGTAACTGCCATCAGCACGGCGGCTGACGGGACGGAAGGCGACCAGGACATCGCTACTGGGCAATTCTAAAATTTGGTCAAGATAGCGGCGTTGTTCCCTGGAAACGATACCTCCCGTCTGAACCACTTCCGGCACCTGGAATTGGACTAATCGCATTAAGTAGGTGTGGTTCAGCATCGCTGGTGCATTTGGGGAGAGGCGGTCGATCGAGGATGCGATCGCTCTCGTCTGTTGCACGGGTTCGCTGAAAGCCACCTGACCCAGCTTTCCCGTGATAAACCGCTGTCGATCTACCTGAATCGATGCCAATTGATTCTGCGGACGATAATTCAGGAAAAACTGGCGTGTTTGCGGCGATAAGGCGCGGACTTTCTTCAAGGTGGGATCGAGGTTTTCTAAGGGGACTTCTCCCAAATCCACCATAAAGCCATAATCTAGCCCTTGCTGGGCAATCTCAAAGTTGCCCCCTTCCATCCGAACCGCAAAGCGCGGAGTAAATTCTTCCCCAGGACCAATTCGCACCGATGAGGGAGTAGATTCCTCATCGCTACCGCCGCCAACTCCCCGCAGCAAGGCTGGAAATGGGAAACGCTCTGCTACGCTGGGCGAGAGGCGATTTCCTAGCGGATTCAGTTGTTGACGGTAAGCCTCAGAGGGTAAAACGCGGGCAATGCCGGTGTTGGGTTGAGAAAGAAATTCGCTATACAGGCTTGGCTCTTGCCGATATAGGGCGTAAGAGTTGCGTTCGTTTAATTGGTACGTTTCCGCGATATCAGTAAAACGGGCGGAGGGGGGAAATGCTGCCACAGCTTGCCCCAAGAACTTTTTGGCAGTTTGTAGGGTTGTCACTGTTTGCTGGGAGGGCGCGATCGCTGGCTGAATTGGCGGCTGATAGCCAGAAATCGGTGTCTTTGCCGCTACACCAACGACTGGCGGTTCCGGAGCGGGAAATCTGGGCACTGGAACCGCCAAACGCTGAGGAGGTACGGTCAAAATCGACGGTTGACCAATTGCCAAAGGATTTCCTCTGGTAGGAGCGAGAATGGACTGTCGCCGTTCTAGCACCGGACGCAGGGGCAATAATTGCTGCGTCGAAGCATAGAGAGCGCAGTACACCTGCGCCTGCTCTAAGGTTAAATTAGAGCCTGCCGGGGTAACGCCGTTCGTGCGGGTACACAGCAAAGCAGGATTGGGATATTGGCTCTTGAGAAAGCGGTCTACTTCTCCCTGGTGGAGGAGGATTTGCCCCTCCGCCGCAAAAGCCGGGTAGGGTTCGGGAGACCCACTCGCTCTTTCGATTCGATTAATTAAATTGATTTGAGTTTGTACCAATCGCTGAGCTTGGGGCCAGAAACTTTGATCCGAAGCTGAACTCGAAGGGATTTGGCGGCTTACACCCAGCCTTTGGGACTCTGCCTGCGCGATCGCCTGTCCGGACACCAAGCTTAGTAGGGAAGACACAAAAATTAATAATAAGTACCGCATCTGAAACTCCTCAATCTGACAACTTGATAAAACAACCCAGTAGACCTTATTTATACTTCCCTGTTTTGACCCAAAAATTAAAGTCCTCTGTTTTTAATAAAATCATTGAATAGGAGAAAAATTTTTTTGTCTATCACTTCTTGCGCTTCCTATTTAACAGTCTACAGAACTCTAACTATTTGTTTTCTTTTTACTAGCGTTTCCTAATATATGTTTTTTTGTTAAGAAAATAAGCTTTTGTTTCTCAAACTCTTACTGTGCTTGCTAGTTGAAGACCCCTAAAAAGATTGTTAATAAAGAGTAGACGGTCAAAGTGCAACTCCCTCAATTAGTAACGATCTAATTCCTAAGGAAGATGGGGAATTGCAAAAAAACAGAAAATTGGAGATTGAAGTTATATCTGAAGATTGATGGCTTTGGTCAAATAAAAAGCAAGAATTGAACTGTTACTGACAGACTAATGCTGCTGTGTTAGTAACACAATTTGGTTAGGTTCAGTGGCAATCGGAGAAAACACTGATGTTAGGACAACATAAGCGTGCTGTTGGCGTATTTTCAAACTATCGAGACGCCGAAGTAGCACTGACTGAACTAAAAAATTCTGGTTTTTCTATGGACAACGTGTCCGTAGTAGCTCGTGACGCGGACAAAGGAAACGACATTGCTGGTGCCGATGTAAGCGATCGCGTTGGCAATAAAGCCGACGAAGGTGCGAAAGCAGGTGCCGTCACCGGCGGTACTTTGGGCGGTCTAACAGGCTTGCTCGTTGGTCTGGGAGCCTTGGCAATTCCGGGACTTGGCCCTGTCATGCTAGCGGGAGCAGCAGGCACCGCTATTGCTACAACCCTTTCTGGCGGTGCCATTGGTGCAGCCGCAGGAAGTCTTTTAGGTGCATTAATCGGTTTGGGAATTCCTGAAGAAAGAGCCAGACACTATAGCGATCGAGTATCCCGTGGGGATTATTTAGTAATGGTAGACGGCAGCGACGACGATATCCGTCGTGCCGAAGCGATTCTCAGTCATCGGGGAATTCAAGATTGGGGTATCTACGATGCTCCTGCCACCAATACAACCACTACAACGACAACTCGCACATCTGATATTGCCGATCCCAGTGGTACCTATCAAACTCCAGTAGTTGATACAACTCCACGCACGGATACCCCGGTTCAAATTATCGACCGTCGGGAACAGACTCTTTAGGCTGATTTGAGAACGATTGAATGGGGTGGAAGGAAAAATACTTCCACCTCTTATCTGCTCGAAGTGAGGAATTGAAAAATGAACAAGTTTTTAACATTACTGTTTAGTGGCGTCTTGTTAGTCAGTGTTGCTGCTTGCGACAACAATGAGAAAACGGCTGGTGGAGCGGATTCTGATTCAAGTCAGACTTCTTCGCCTGCTGCAACCGGAGCCGCCAGTCCAAATGCCAGTGCCCCAGCATCACCTTCGGCTGATGCTTCAGCACAACCCGATCAAGGCGCGAAGAATGATGCATCGAGTGATGTCCGCAAAAGACAGCTAGAATCTGATATTCGGGCACGCGAGCAACGTAATAATGCTGCTGGCGACCCCCTAAAAAGAGCTGATAGCGACTTGGAAAGCGAGGTTCGTAGCAAGTTAGAAGCGAACTTGCCCAGCAGCAAATTAGAAATTGATGCTAAAGACGGAGCTGTAACAGTTGTAGGAACTGTAGAAAAGCCAGATCAAGTGGCAAAAATAGAACCGTTGGCGAAGGAAATCAAGGGGGTTAAGACAGTAGCTGTTCAAGCGAAAGTTGCGCCAGCCCAGAAAAATTAACTTTACTAGGACTTAGGGCCTGGAAACCAGGAAATCAATTTCCTGGCTGAAAGCCTAAGTCAGTTTAAACTGACTAAAAGAACTCAAACCAATCCATTTCATGGCTTTGAGCGATGAAGCCGGAACTTTAGTGGGCTTTAGTTCAGGGCAACTGGATAAGTCCTGTGTAATAACGGTGAAACTGTAATTTGATTTCGCTTGTGGCAAAATCACGAATAGATTCCTAAAGAGTTAGAGAGGAAAGGGTAATGGTGCTTACTCAGCCAAAACGAGCTTTTGGCGTGTTCTCAAGCTTGCAAGATGCAGAAGGCGCAATTCAGGAATTAAAAGCCGGTGGGTTTCCAATGAATCAGGTTTCTGCAATCAACAAAGAGCCTGAGCAAGTATCCCCGCCACCGACTTCTAAAGCGCAAGAAGGAACGACCCTTGGCGTGATCGCGGGTGGTGCAGCCGGAAGCGTCTTGGGTTTGGCGCTGGGACTAGGCACCATTGCCGCCATTCCCGTATTAGGGCCAATTAGCATTATTGGGGTGGCAGCCACGGCTTTAGCGACTACTTTAACCAGTGGTGTGATTGGTGCAACCGCAGGCGGCTTATTAGGTGCCTTGACTGGCTACGGGATTCCTGATGAGCAAGCCGCAATTTACAACGATCGCATTCATCATGGGGACTATTTCTTGATCGTTGAGGGCACAGAAGCAGAGGTGCGTCAAGCTGAAGCAATTCTCAACCGTTGGAACGTCCAAGAATTAAGAATTTACGATGCTGCGGCATCACCACCGCCATCCATCAATGAAATGCCTCTTTAATATTAGAGATTCTTGTCCAGGTAGTAACAGGTGCATCTGACTTTAAAAACCCCTTTTCCTAGGGAAAAGGGGTTTTCGTATTTTGTATCTCTATTGATTACCATAACCTCCCCCGCTCCTCGTTTCCTGCTTCCAGTGGCAAGGTGAGACCAAATAATTGCACAATGGAAGCAGTTTATCAATGTTGCTGCAAGACAAATGCCGACCTTACTGGCTGATGCCAAAAACTTGCTCGCCGACTTAATCGCTCGTTACTCACCTCAAGTCGATTATTTGGCAGTTCGGATAGAAGAAGCCGAAGGAACTGATATCTTTTTGCGCGGCGATAAGGTCGAAACCCTCACTGAAGGCATCTCCATTGGTGGACAAGTCCGGGCTTGTTACCAGGGCGGCTGGGGCTTTGCCAGCTTTAATCAGCTTTCTACCTTAGCAGACCGAATTGAAGAAGCGATCGCTGCCGCTCGGATTATTGGCGATGAAGAAACCCTGTTGGCTCCGATTGAGCCAGTACAGGCGACTTGCCAACTTCCCCTAGAAGGCAGCGATCCGCGAGAGATATCGCTGGAAACCAAGAAGCAATTGTGCGATCGCTACACTGAAATCCTCAAAAGCGCTAGCCCTTCAATCACCACCACCTCTGTGCGCTACAGCGACAGTTCCCAGCGAATTATCCTCGCCACCTCAGACGGAACGCTGATTGAGCAGTCTTGGGTAGATATGGAAATGCGCTTTGCCGCCACTGCGCGGAATGGCGAAACCGTGCAAACTGGACGCGAAACGACTGGCTCCCGCAAAGCCTACGAAGACTTAACAAATTTGGACGATCAGGTTCGGAGTGCTGCTCTCCGTGCCGTGAACGCCCTCTCTCTGCCTCCTGTGAAAGGCAATACCTACACGGTCGTCATCGACCCCATTCTCAGCGGTTTATTTGTCCATGAAGCTTTTGGGCACCTTTCAGAAGCAGACATGGCTTATGAAAACCCGGATATCTTAGAAGTGATGACCCTGGGACGCCGATTTGGACCCAAAGAACTGCAAATCTTTGACGGTGCTGCTCCTCCCGGTCATCGTGGCAGCTACTTATACGATGATGAAGGGACGCCTGCTACCACGACTCAGCTAATTAAGGATGGCATCTTAGTTGGACGCCTCCACTCCCGCGAAACTGCTGGAAAGCTGAGCGAAGCCCCCACTGGCAACGCCCGTTGTCTGAATTACCACTATCCCCCCCTTGTTCGGATGACGAATACTTGGATTGAGCGGGGTACAACGCCCGTGGAGGATTTATTTGCAGGGATCAAAGAAGGTGTCTACGCTCGTAACTGGCTGGGTGGTATGACAAATGGGGAAATGTTTACTTTCTCCGCCGCTGAAGCTTGGATGATCCGCGACGGCAAGATTGCCGAACCCGTTCGGGATGTGACGCTTTCGGGGAATGTTTTCAGCACCTTGGCGGATATTGAAGCAATTGGGGATGATTTCTACTGGGATGAATCCGGCGGCTGCGGTAAGGGAGGTCAGAACGGCTTGCCAGTTGGTTGTGGTGGGCCAAGTCTCCGCATTCGCAATGTCATTGTGGGAGGCGATGCAGAATAGTTAAAAATTAGAAATTTCGTCAGTGTCATGAAGTTTTCACGATTGGAATGACCTAAACCTCGGCATTCTTCCTTTCAAGAGACAGAGAAGAAGTCAAGATATAGGCGATAAAAAACTCATGACACTAACAACTCCCACATTTTTAATTTTTAATTTTTAAGTGCGTATCTACCTGTTTGAGCAAATCTTCAAGCGTAGAAGAATTATCTAAAACTACATCAGCGCGATCGCATTTCGCCTGAATGGGCATTTGGCTAGTAATCCTGGCTTGCGCTTGTTCTAAAGTTAGGCGATCTCGCTTGATTAATCTCTGAAGTTGATGTTGTTCGGAACAGTATACGACCCAAGTTTCCGTACACAGAGCCGTCATCCCCACTTCAAACAGCAAAGGCACCACCAACACTACAGTCGGATGCGAGTTGAGTGCTTGCATTTTTTCAATCATGCGATCGCGCACGTAAGGATGAATCTGTTGCTCTAGCCAACGCCGCTCTTCGGGCGAATTAAAGACAATATTGCCCAGCTTTCGACGGTCAAGCGTCCCATCCGGTAGCAGAATATCGGTTCCGTAACGCTCAACAATTTCGTCAAGAATCGGCGAACCTACTCTTACAGCTTCTCTAGCATATATATCCGCATCCAAAACCGGCAAATTGTAGTGATTGGCAAGATAATTTGAGACAGTCGTTTTGCCAGTACCAATGCCTCCCGTCAGACCAATAACGCGCATCATGAATTAACTTGCAACTGTGCCAAAATTAACTGTCCCGCAGCCCCATTATCTACAGGTTTCGAGAAAAAGTATCCCTGTCCTCGTTCGCATTGCAATGCCTTGAGTTGTGCCAACTGTTGAGCCGTTTCTATCCCCTCCGCCGTCACACTCATTCCTAAATTATGAGCCAACGCCACGATTGCCTTGACAATCTCTGCATCCTTGCCACCCGCTCCCATCCGGTTCACAAAAGAACGGTCAATTTTCAATGTATTAACGGGAAAGCGGTGCAGATAATTCAAGGATGAATAACCCGTACCAAAATCATCAATCGATAATTGAATATTTCGATCTCGCAATTGCCAAAGCAGGATGGCGGCAGCTTCAGCATTTTCCAGCAAGCAGCTTTCAGTAATTTCCAACTTTAAATAGTGTCCATCTAAGCCAGTCTTCCTCAAAATTCGGTCAATCTGCTCAATCAAATTTGGTTGCGAAAACTGCTTACCAGAGAGATTCACGCTAATTGCCAAACCCTGAGTCGTAGAATACTGCTGCTGCCAAACTTTTAGCTGACGGCAAGCTTCGTTCAATACCCAAGTACCCAAGGGAATAATCAGACCCGTATCTTCTGCCACAGGGATAAACTCGCTTGGGGGAACCATGCCACGAGTCGGGTGATTCCAACGCACCAGAGCCTCAAAAGCCTTAATTTTACCCGTCGCCAGCTCGACGATTGGCTGGTAGTAAAGTTGAAATTCCGTAGCGATAATCGCTCGTCGCAGATCCGTTTCTAACTGCAAATGTGCCACGGCAAGGGTATGCATGGCCCGATGGAAGACAACATAGCGACCTTTACCCTCTAACCGGGCATGATACATAGCCGTGTCGGCTGCCCGTAGCAGGTCTTGCGGACGAGGCAAGAGGTTATTGTGAGAGGATGCAGAAGGACAAAGCGGCATAGGGGCAGATTCTTTCCGAACCGGCTCCCATCCCTCTTGTCCCTTTCCCGCAAAGGCAATCCCGATGCTAGTCGTGGTGAATACTTCGCGCCCATCCAAGTTAAAAGGCGAATTGAGTTCCCGCTGGATCTGCTCGACAACGCGAATCGCATCGCTAACATCGTGAATATCCTCCAGCAGAATTGCAAATTCGTCTGTGCCAATCCGAGCTAGGGTGTCCGTGGGACGGAGACAGGTCATTAGTTTGCGAGCTGTAGCGATGAGCAGTTGGTCGCTTACCAAGTGTCCTAGACTATATTTGACCATCTCGAAGCGATCCAAATCCAGAAACAGAACAGCAAATAAACTATCTTTGTATCGTTGGGAATGCTTAATCTGGCTGGCAAGACGTTCGAGAAATAAGGTCCGATTTGGCAAACCGCAAAGCGAATCGTAGAACGCATGGTGTCGCAGTTGCTCCTCGGCTTGCTTGCGCTCAGTAATGTCGTGGCAGTTGACGACAATCCCCTGCACCGCCGGATCGTTCAGGAGGTTAGTGGTGACTGCCTCGAAGATCCCCCAAGAGCCATTGCGATGCTGCACGCGATACTCACCGAGTCGCTGAGTCACATTGGGATTTTGAATCGAATTTTTCAGCCTTTGCTTAACCAGTAGCACATCCTCTGGATGAATAAATGTCAAAGCATTTTTGCCTATGAGTCCATCGGGTGCGTATCCTAGAATCCGATTGACAGAGGGACTCACATAAGTCACTTGACCGCTGGCGTTAACAATGATGATGATGTCAGTCGCATTTTCGATCAGCGCTCGAAATCGTTGCTCACTCTCTTGTGAAGCGGCGATTAATCTGGTTTTTTCCACCTCAGTCTGCCGCTTTTGGTCGCGCATTTGTTTGGCTTGTAGGGCTTGCGCTACTGCCGAGCCTAGCCGCATCAGACGGTCTTTCAGTAGATAATCCGCTGCCCCTTGCTTCATGCACTCCACTACCACTTCTTCGCTCACCGTACCCGTGATCACGATGAATGGAATATCTAAGC
Source organism: Trichocoleus sp. DQ-A1 (assembly GCF_039961955.1). Taxonomy (NCBI): domain Bacteria; kingdom Bacillati; phylum Cyanobacteriota; class Cyanophyceae; order Leptolyngbyales; family Trichocoleusaceae; genus Trichocoleus; species Trichocoleus sp. DQ-A1. Next base: position 169,920 of record NZ_JAMPKE010000003.1, on the reverse strand, counting down.
CGCGCTCTTGCAAAAGTTGCAGCGCTCTGAGGGCGTCAAACTGAGGCAAGCTATAGTCAGCCAAAATTAGCTCGATACCGGGATGCAGTTGGGCGAGGTAGTCGGCTTCTGTCTCTACACGCTGCCAGTCGGGTTTAAAGCCAGCCAAACGTAGTTCGTGCAAAGTTAATTCAGCATCAGCCAGGGAATCCTCAAGCAGTAAAATCTGGAGCGGAGCGGACATGATGACCTTCTTGTAAGCAAGGGAATTGAGCCGTGGGCGGGGTTACACCACTGTTCGCTTTTAGAGAGCGTGCAGTCTGAATTATGAGGTGTTGAGCGTAAATTTAATTGCGGTTTTTAGAATTTTTAGCCTCAAGAATGCTAGCTGCTAGCGGCTTGGCAGCTGGTTTAACAGCAGCCAGTACAAGCCTAATTGCTGCACTGCTTCGGTAAACTGTTCAAAGTTCACCGGCTTAACGATATAACTATTGACGCCCAACTGGTAACTTTCTACGATGTCGCGTTCTTCGTTTGACGAGGTGAGGATGACGACTGGAATCATGCGGGTTTGGGGGTCAGATTTGAGGCGTTGCAAGACTTCCAAGCCGTCTACTCTGGGGAGTTTGAGGTCGAGGAGAATGACTTTGGGGTAGTTTTCCGGATAGCGATCGCGATAGGCACCTGTCCGGAAAATGTAGTCTAAGGCTTCCGCACCGTCGCGGGCAACTTGAATGCGATCGCCAAGGTTGTGCTTTCGCAAAGCATAAAGTGCTAATTCTAGGTCGTTGGGATTGTCTTCGACCAGCAAACATTCTGCTGTGCGCTCACTCATGAATATTTCCCTCTGCCAGGGTAAAGTAAAATGTTGTGCCTTGGTTAACGCCTGACTCAGCCCAAATACGTCCGCCGTGGCGATGGATGATGCGCTGCACGATCGCGAGTCCGACTCCGGTTCCTTCGTAATCTTCCGCACGATGCAGCCGTTGGAAGACGCCAAAGAGTTTATGAGCGTATCGCATATCAAAGCCTGCGCCGTTGTCTTTGACGAAATAAACGACAGTGGTTGAAAAGTCATTTGTCTCTAGTTCTGGGTCATTCGTAAATGACTGATGACGATAGCCAATTTCAATCTGGGCGACTTCCCGACCGCGCGTGAATTTTAGAGCGTTTGTCAGCAAGTTGACAACTACTTGCTTAAGTAAAGCAGGATCGCCTTCGCAGGCGGGTAAATTGCCGATATTTATTTCAAATTGGCGATTTTGCTGTTCGTGCCATAAGTCTGCTAGTACTTGACGTACCAAATCAGCGATCGCTACAGTTTGTTTTCTCAGTGGCTGGCGCGAAAGGCGCGAAAATGTCAGCAAGTCATCAATCAGCTGTCCCATTTGCTGAGCATTATCCCGCACCAGTTTCTGGTAGCGTTGGGCTTCCGGATCGAGTTGTTCTAGATATTCTTCCAGCAAAATCCGCGAAAATCCGTTGATAGCACGCAAGGGCGATCGCAAGTCGTGAGAGATGGAATAACAGAAAGCTTCTAACTCTTGATTTGCAGCTTCCAGTTGCGCGGTTCGTTTGATGACTCGTTGTTCAAGTTCCGCGTTCAACTGTCGAATTGCTTCCTCTGCCTGGACTTTTTCGGTAATGTCGGTGCAGGTGCCGATCCACTCTCGCACATCGCCGTCTTTTGATAATACTGGAACCCCACGGACATTGAAGTAGCGGTAAATACCATCAGCACGCCGCAGCCGAAACTCTGTGTCATAGAGGCTTTTCGTTTGGATAGCGTTAGACCACTGCTCGGCAATGCGATCGCGATCGTCTGGATGGATGGCATCTAGCCAGTGCCAGCTTAGTATTTCTGCCTCGCTTTGACCCGTATAGGCTCTCCAATCCGGTTGATCCGTCACAACCTCACCTTGGGGGTTGGAAGTCCAAACCATCTGTGAGGTCGCGCGTGCCAAAGAACGATATCGTTCCTCACTCTGCCGCAACGCTTCCTCAGCCACTTTTCGTTCGGTGATGTTGCTGACTAAGGCAATAAATCCTTTGACTTCACCGTGTTCCCCAAAATGTGGCAGGTAAGTAGCATTGACCCAACGCATCCCTCCATATTCATAGGATATAGGGCTTTCGTAGGTTACTTCCTGCCCGGACAATGCTGCCTCGACATACGGCTGAATTGCCTGATAAGCCGAGTCCCCTAAAATTTTTCTAATGGGCTGTCCGATGACTTCCGCCTGAGATTTGCCGAACCATTGTTCGTAAGCCCGATTGTTAAAGTGATAGCACTGTTCCGAATCGACATAGGCAATCAGCACTGGCAAAGCATCTGTAATCAAGCGCAGTTGATCTTCACTCTGTTGCAATGCTGCCTCTGCTTGCTGGCGTTCCAGAGCAATTCCCGCAATTTGGGTCGCAATCTCGGTCAGATATAACTCATCCTGATTCGGTCGCCTCGCGTCGGGATGATACATTACAAAAACGCCTAATACCTTACCGTTACTGGAAAAAATAGGCGTAGACCAACAGCTTTGTAGTTGATGGCTTAATGCCAAATCTCGGAAATCCGCCCAAAGGCGATCGCTCTCAATATCTGAGACAATCACGGGTTTACCGAAATAGGCTGCCTTACTACAGCAACCAAAACCAGGGCCAATCGCGATACCATCAATCGCCTGAGTGTAGCTTTCGGGAAGGCTCGGAGCAGCTCCATGCCGTAATTTGTTCTCTTTTTCGTCAACTAGCAGAATCGAACAAAAGCTCTCACCGGATTGTGTCTCGATAAACCGAGCCAAAACATCTAGAACATCACCCAGTGCTGCGCCGGTGGCAATCATTTCGAGTACCTGTTTTTGCCCTGCGATCAGCGCCTCAGCTTGCTTGCGTAGCGTAGCGTGCCGTAGGCTTTCGCTGATGTCTATCATCGCGCCGATCATCCGCACTGGATTCCCCTTATCGTCATGGGCGATAAATCCCCGATCGCTCGCTAAGGCATAAGAGTTATCGGCGCGACGGTAGCGGTATTCATCCGACCAGATTTGTCTTCCACTGTCAATTGCAGCATGAATCCCACTGACAACCCGCTCTCTGTCTTCTGGATGTATATTTTCGTACCACCAACTGGCATCAAAACCTACTTCAGTTTCCGCATAGCCGAAGAGTTTTTGCAAGGATTCGTTCCACTCTACGCGGTTTGTCAGTAAATCCCAGTCCCAGATTGCATCGTTGCTGGCTTTAGCGACGAGGCGGTAACGGGTTTCGCTTTCCCGCAGCGCTTCCAGAGTGCGTTCGCGTAGCGTAGCGTGCCGCAGGCTTTCGCTAATATTGGCGAAGATGCCAATGCTGCCGCTCATCTTGCCATTGACATCTTGCAGCAGGGCTGTCCAGAGGCTAACGTCAATCAAGGTGCCGTCTTTCTTTTGGCTGCGGAATTCCCTGCCACCGCTACCACGATCTCCTCCGCCCTGCAAGTCAGCCTGAAGCAAGGCATGGAACGCTTCCTGTTGATCCGGGGGGAAAATCGGCAACGGATAGCCGACAACTTCTGGCGATTTCCAGTCAAAAAGACTTTCAGCCTCTGGATTCCACAGGGTGACGTTCCGATTAACATCGAGCGTCACGATCGCTAACGGTGAAGTTTCGATCAGGGTTTGCAGCGTTTGATTTGTGGTTAATAGGGCTTCTTGTGCCTGTTTTTGATCGGTAATGTCCCTCAGGGTGCCGGACGTACCGATAATCGTTCCGTCGGAAGCCAATGTTAATTTGCCGTGTCCTTCCAGCCAACGATAGTCGCCATTTGCACTCAGATATCTAGCCTGATACCGATAAGATTCTTGCTGGCGTTCAATGAGGGAGCGAAATTCTTCCAGGTGTTGTGGGCGATCGCTCGGATGAACAAAATCGATTAAATTCTTACCAATACTTTCTTCGAGGGCGAAGCCGGTAATTTCTTTCCAGGCGGGATTAAGAAATGTCCAATATCCGGCTTCATCAGTCTGGAATAGCACCTGTGGCAGGCTGTTCACCAAGGAGCGATATTTTTTCTCTTGCTCTTGCAAGGAGGTTTCTGCCGACTGGCGATCGCGCTCAGAACGTTCTAGCGACGCCGCCATCGTGTCAAAAGCACCCGCCAATTCCCTGACTCCGAAACCGTGAGTCACCCCGCTACGAACGCTCAAATCGCCTTCTGAGAGCTGCTGCATTGCCTTCAGGAGCGCCTTCACCCGACGCAACATCAACACCTCGCTACCCACCCAAGTGGCAGCGATCGCTAACACGGCGACTAATCCCATGCCTGCTATGTTGCGGTACAACTGCCGATCGGCAGCCGCAAAAGCGACGGTTTTGGGGCTGCCCGCCAACACGTAGAGGTTGCAGCGATCGCCCTGATTCCTACAAGTGCCCTCCAAGGGCGCGATCGCATACAAGCGCGTTACACCATCGACGCCGGAAGCCTCCATCATGCCTGCCCTTTTTTGCGTCAGCATCGTTTTAACTAAAGGTGCTTCCGGTGCTGCTTGCCCCACCCAAGTTTCGCGGTTAGGATAGCGAGCTAAAATTATCCCTTTGCTGTCAATTAAGCGCTCTTGGTTAGCGGTAGCCAACCTAGTCATCTGTAGCGCCTCTGCCTGAATTTGAGTTGTTTGGTGTCGGCGTTCCTCAAAGTTTGTGTACATCAACGCCAATAACAGGACAACAACCAGCAGTACTAGGTAGGTGAGGTGCGATCGCAGTGAAACTGCGTATGTTTTTGCTTTTCGCAAACCCGGTTCAACAGAGTTCGGTAATTTTGATTGCGATCGCTTAGGCCAGCCCATTCTTCAACAATTTCCTTTTGTGCAGGAGCAAGGCTATACCCCGGTGAATGGCTGCCGCTTCGCTAAGGGCTTTTTAAAGCTTGGGGTGAGATGAAACATAATATAGCAATCCTATTTTAGTTTTGAGATGCTAGTGTTTCAGCTACCCAATTTTTTTACAAAAGTCGGGTATCTCGCTTCACAAATTATTTAAGACGATAACATATCAACATCAAAGAGCGATTCAAGCAATATTATTTAGAAGTAAAAAAAGGCGATTGAGGCAGAGGGGCAGAGGAAAATATTTTTCCAAATCTTGAAATGCACTACTTCCCCATTCAATCCTTAGTTTTGCCTTCAGGTAATCTGTATAGCACTAACCGCCGAATCAAGGGTTCTTTGTGATGACGCTGCCGCAATAAGATAACTTTTACTAATAACTTCCAGGCAGCAAAGGAAAATATAGCCGGGAATGCCATTTGAGACGCGATCGCCAATTTTCCTTGCCGAATCGCTAAAAACCCTGCACGCAGTTTGAAATAAGCTTGCCAGTCTTGAAGGTTGGAAATAGTAGATTGGTGTTTTTCGCTAACTAAAGCATAGATTTTTTCCATCACTAGAATATTTTTATCTAGTAGCCGATTTTGAATCGGGGGTTTCTTACTAAGAGATTGAGGAAAATCCGTTATCCCGAAAATCTTCCATGCACCTAGCGAAACGACACCATTTACAGCCATTTTAGTAGCGCTGAAAAATTCTCCTTGCTTGAAAGCAATCCGGCTACAGCGGAATTTTAGAGAAATGCGTAATTCTTGAAGCTGTGCTGTTTTAAACCGATTCTTTGGAACAATAGAGCCATGAATAGATTCCGAATAAGGAATCGATTTAGACAGCGAACTATTGGTATCAACTTGCTTTTGAGCCAAGAAGACTTGCCGAGGATTCGATAGATTATTAATTACTAAAAGCTTCCATGCACTCAGTGAAAAAACTGAGGGAAATGCCATTTTTATGGCACTTAAGATTTTTCCTTGCTTAAGTGCCACCAGACTCCAATGTAGTTTAAGATAATCTTGAATATTTTTAATTGGGGGAGTTTTAGAACGGTGAGTTTCACTCACCAAAGCATAAATTTTCTCCTTCATTAAAATATTAGTATCCATCCTAATTTTAAGAGAAAATTTTTGATTATAAGCTCCAGGCCAAATTGTGCGATAAGCAAGGCACTGATTTACAAAAACAGCATCTCCAAACTGGGCAATTTTGATCCAAGAATCAATGTCATCAAAGTTCGCATCTAAGCTAGAATCCCAACCGCCGGATTTCAGAAAAGCCCAACGAGCGAAGACAACTTGAATCGGAGTACCAAAAGGGATAAGTTCTAGTAGCATCCCAAAATGAAGGTCTTCTTGGGGAATAGAGAAAGCTCTGCCAGGACCAATTTGTCGGGTTCTGTAAAGTTCGACCTCGTTGACATCAACCTGCGCCGCCTGACAAGAGGCAATGACAGCGTTTGGACACAGCGCGATCGCCCGATTCATTTCCTCTAGAAAATTCGGTGCTAAATAGTCATCATCATCAACCGGCTTAATCCACTCGCCTTTAGCAAGCTGCACTCCAGCATTCATCGTCGCCGAGTGACCCAGGTTAATCTGATTGCGGTGATAAACGAGGCGTTCGTCACCTTTGGCACGAAGCGCTGCCACTAAACCGCTTACATAGGCTTGGGTGCCATCCGAGGAGCAGTCATCCGCAACAATGACTTCACAGGGGAATGTTTGGGCAAGAGAAGTGTCAATTGCCCGTTTTAGCAAGGAAAGGCGATTATAAGTCGTAATAACGATGCTGAATTTCATCCCAGCTCCGCTTGGGATACTTCAGCCAAAGGTATCCTATCTTGATGCAAAAGAGAAGGTGGAGATTACTAGGTTGGCAAAGCTTTATACTACAACGGTCAGCCAATTTTAGCTTTTAGAGCAGCGATCGCTCCTCCATAACCGCTTTAAAATCCAAAATTGGCTGACTAGAGAGCTAGTGGCTGGGCGCAAAGCAGTGGGACGTAAAGTTGCCATGCAACCCATAAGGGATATGATGCTTCAAGTGCAATCGCGCCACCGGACCTCGATCGACGTGGGCGGCATCTAAAATAACGACATCAGAGCGGTGGTGAGAAGAGTCGTAAACTAACGTCAGCACCCAACCCTCATCTTCACGGGTAGCACCCGGACGAGGGACAAAGATCGGTTCGCTAACATAGCCTTGGGGTGCTGCACTCCAGAGTTGGCGACGATCTGATTTTAAATCCACCTTGAGGATAGCTTGGAGAGGCGCATTGCCTTGGGTAGCATGGGCTGCACCCAGATATAGATACTGATAAGGGCGTCCGACTCGTTCGGGATGAACGAAGGGAAACTCGCAGCAACGGCTTTCTAAAAGCCTCCGCCGTACCGTTTTATCTTTATCCTTTAAATTAAACTGGAACCGCCACATTTGTCCGGGGGATAGCGCCTGAAAGTCTACCTCCCGATAGTCTGATTCCGGCTCAACTTCTGGAAAAGACTCATAGCAAATTGAGTCAATACAAATTTCGTCCCCTTGCTCAAAGGCATTGGCATGGTGGAAGACAAAACCCGACTGAGTTTCAAAAATTTGCATTTTTTCCCCTGGTTGGGGGTTGCGGGGAATCACCACAATCCGGGTGAGTTGCTCCGCCTGGAACTTGACACACTCACCCGCACCGCGAAATCCCAGCAGGAAAGGCACCGGGTTGAAGGAAACCGGATTTTGGAAGAAGATGCAGTAATTGGGCGTAATCGCAAAATCGTGGATGAAGGCGAAGCCAGGAACGCTGTGAGAGTTCTGCTGCACAACTTTGCCAGCCGCGTCTAATTCATAGATGATGATGGTGCTGGAAAGACCCGGTTTAATGGCAAAGTTCACCAGGCAAGGGGCACCACCCTGGCGATCGCATCTAGGGTCAATGCGAGGATGGGCGGCAAAGGCGTCACCCTTTTGCAAAACCCCGTCTAGATATTCTTTCCCCAGAGTTTCTAAGGTGTTGGGATCTAAGCGATGAGGTTCGGCAGCTTCCCAAAGCGCCAGGAGTTTTCCCCCCCAGTAAATAACGTTGGTGTTGGCAATATTTTTGAGTTTCACATCAAAAGCATTGGCTAACCAACCACCGGGCTTCTGGGTGCCAAAGACGCCGCGATAGAGAATTTTACCGGCTTGCTGTTCTTCTACATAGCCCTGTGTGCGGACATAGCGATTGCGAAAGTGGGCGCGACCCTCTGAAAAGGCAATCCTGGCAATCATGCCATCGCCATCAAATGGGTGATGGATGCGCTGACCCTTGACATCTAGCAACCCAGGACCATTCCGAAACAGTGTCCCTTCTAGTTCTGCGGGAATCTCCCCTTCAATGTCGTCAATCCAATAATCGAATTCTTGCGGCAAAGATTCATAGCCCTTTTGCCACTTTTTAATGTGGTAGGGAAGTTGATCGGGCACCTCTGTGGGCACCGGAAAGCGTTCTGGTGTGGGTATTTGCATATTAAACGGTTCAGCTTAGAAAAACTCGTGACGCGATCGTGAATTAGGACAGACGTGTTAGTGCCGCTGCACGTTAAGTCGCACGGATGAATGATTTGTCGGATGGGATGGCGATCGCTACCCGATGCAGGTGTTAGGTTTCCTGGCGTCCCAACCGACAAAAATCTTCAATTTCATTGCATCCGCCTACTGAGTGCAGCAGCTATCTGATTCTCGTTCCCATTCTGAAATTGGAAGTGGAATCAGCACTGCCTACTCTCGATCCTTCCTCTTTTAGTCAGCGGGTTCTTCTACTGTGGGGATGAGTTCTGGAAGAAAGTCAGGAACAAAAGACCGTTCCCGATGCTGAATGGGGGCTGACTGAATATGTATGGCTGATGACGGTTGCAAGCTTGGCATCTCCCCAGATGGCTCGGTTTCCGGTTTGCCTGCGGGTAGCCAACCAATCAGTGGCAGCGGCAAAAGGGTTGATAGATTCGTAATCACGACCAACTGCCAGAGATGGTCAAAATTCCTTTCGGTGATGCCCAGCCAATAGGTGAGGACGGCTCCCAGTTCGTGGGACAATAACCCTGCCATATTGGTCACCGACATCAGCAGCGCAAACAAGGTTGCTTCTACTCCAGGCGGACATAGCCGCGCCGCAAGTACCAACAAGGGCATATAAGCAATCTGCCCCATCACCGTCAGGATCAGACTGTCTCCCAGGCTGAACCAGCGATCGTCGATGCCTAAAGAGCGGTTGGTATGAGTCACCAGCAGCAGCGTGGTCATTCCGAGTCCCGCGGCGATGATCGTTGTCCAGGTGAAAATGGTGCGAAAGGGGACAGCTTTGAGAAATCGTTGAAAAATTGCAATTCCGATCAGGGAGGCGAGACTGGTGACGAGACGTACCCGTCCCAAAAATTCTGGCTCAAATCCCAGTTCGTTGGTCGTGAAGTAGAAAAAGGCACTATCTGCGGTTGGTGTGGCTTGCAAAAGGAACAGAAAGGCGGTTGGTAGCCAGATTGATTTTTGGCTAACCGCTTTTCCCAGTTGTTTGATCTGGTTGGCAACGGTGGAGACATCTGGGCGATCGCTAATTGGCTCTTCTGCAATTAACCAAGCAACCGCTGACACGATTAAGGGGAAACCAGCGGTAATGGCAAAAATAGCATGGCTCCCGAAGTGTTGCAAAAGGAAACCGCTAAAATACGCAGTTACTAAGCCTCCCAGCGATGAGGCACCCCAGGAGAGGGATTGCAGGGAACCGGCATCACTCTGAGACTCTGCCCTGGCTCGTTCTACCACCAGCGAGTCTACAATTACATCGCTAACCGCTACCGAGAGGGACGAAAGCGCGATCGCCACTGTCGCCGCCCAAGCTGTATGCACAATCGTTGCCAGACTAAACCAGGAAATCGCTCCCAATAGTCCAGATAAAATCAGATAGGGTCGCCGCCGGTAGCCAAACAACGGTAGACCATCTGACAGAAAACCAAATAACGGCTTTACCACCCAAGGAATGGCAGCAATGCCCATCAAAGCCGAAACTTGAGCCGGACTTAGCGACAGTTCATCTTTGAGAAAAAAGCTGACTGCTAGACGCGCTAAACCCAAGATTCCCTGCACCAAATAGACCGTTAGAATGGCGCATAACTCAGGAGTCGGCTCATGACCAAAGAACACCTTTTTGATCGCGGAGTTCTTGATTTCGGACATACCAGAGGGGGAAAACTGCATTGATAACTTTTTTTAAGAAATATCAACATTCACCCTATGATAACCTCCCACTTTGGATGTGTTGTCTGTCCAAAGCCGGGATGATGCAGTGGTTGGTAGCCCTTAATTCCTTCCTCTCAAGAGAGTACAGATTAGGCAGGATAGGAACTTCAGAGGCTTCTGGGGAGAATGTGGAAATAACTGCATTCGGTAATCTTGTTGTGGGAAAGAAGTCGTCTATAAACATTGACTTATATAGGGTTGGCGATATTTGTCAGTTGCTTTCCCCTCTCGATCGAACCTATTTCTAGAAATTAGCGATTTTTTCTTTTTCCATGATTCCTGACTGTTTACTAAGAATGAGGGGTGTAGCCCATCATTATCTAAATGCCATAATGTGGTAATGCCAAATCAGCAGTCGGTAAATTTACCAGTTTTCAATTCCCGAAATTAGCCCAAAAGCTACAGTAGAAAATGCTATGGCTCTGTCTTTGCCTCTGTTTCTCCCCATGTTAGCTGCGCTAAGGCTAGGGCGATGATGAAAGGCTTTTTTAAGTCCCAAACATCCACGCTATTAGATCTAAGCGATCGCCTCAAGATTGCGTTGTCGGAATTCACGGGTGTGCGAGTGGTAGCGATCGCTAGTCTTGTTGTGAGCGGGTTCGTTTTAGGAGTGCGTCATTTGGGCGGTCTACAACTTCTAGAACTCGTCGCTTTAGACCAACTGGTGCGGTTACATTCCGATCCAGGTCCCGACCCTCGGCTCTTAGTTGTGGGCATTACAGAAGGCGACATTCGCACTCAGAAACAATGGCCTTTATCCGACCGGACAATGGCGCAGCTATTGGCAAAGTTGCAATCATTGCAGCCTCAAGTAATTGGCTTAGATGTGTATCGGGAAATCCCGCAACAACCAGGAAATGCCGAACTTAAGGTGCAACTCCGGGAAAAAAATATCTTTGCCATTAAGAAATTTGGCGATACGGAGCTGGAACTGGTGTCGCCGCCGCCGGGATTTCCAGAGGATCGAGTTGGTTTTAACGATTTGCTGCTCGATCCGGATGGCGTTGTCCGTCGCAATCTATTGTTTGTCTCGGATGATACAAGCACTTATTTCTCGTTTTCCCTGCGGCTAGCGATCGCTTACTTAGAAAGTGTAGGCATCACACCAGAGTCCAGCCAACAAAATCCCGATTATATTCAACTGGCAAAAGCGGTATTTGTCCCGCTCCAACAAAACTCTGGCGGGTATCACAACATCGACCCGCGGGGATACCAAGTTCTGCTAAATTACCGATCCTCAAACGTAGCGCGGCAAGTTACGCTCACCCAAGTGTTAAAGGGACAGATTGACCCGAACTGGGTGAAAAATAAGATTGTGCTGATTGGCACAACGGCACCCAGCGCCAAAGATACTTTCTCAACCCCCTACAGCCCAGCCGAAAAGACAATCGCCAAGATGCCCGGCGTCTTGGTTCATGCCCAGATGGTCAGCCAATTCCTTGACGCTGCCACGGGGGAGCGACCCCTATTTTGGTTCTGGGATGAACGGATAGAGGTGTTATGGATTGTCGGATGGACGCTGCTAGGTGCGATCGCGGCTTGGTGGTTGCGACATCCCGTTGTCTTAATTTTGGGCTGCGGCGTTGGGTTGGGGGTTTTGTTGGGCACCTGCTTCTATCTGTTTACTCTGCAAGGATGGGTGCCTCTGTCGGCTCCCGTACTGGGATTTATCCTCACCAGCGGAGTAGTTATCACCTACCGCTCTTATGATGCACAGCAGCAGCAACAAATTATCATGAAGCTTTTGGGACAGAATACTTCACCGGAAGTTGCCAAAGCTCTCTGGAAAGGACGCGATCGCTTGATCAAATCTGGGAAATTACCAGGAATTAAGCTAATCGCAACCATGATGTTTGCAGATATCAAAGATTTCAGTACCATTGCCGAACAAATGCCTCCGGAAGCTTTGCTGGAATGGTTAAATGAAATGCTGGATGTCGTCACCCACGAAATCATCGACCATGAAGGCATTATCAACAAATTTACCGGGGATGGCTTCATGGCTGTGTTTGGTGTGCCGATGGATCGCATCCACAAGGAGGAAGTCGCTCTTGATGCCCAGCGCTCGATAGAATGCGCTCTAGCAATCGGCGAAATTCTGGAGGAATTGAACCAAAACTGGAAAACTCGTGGCTTGCCAGTCATCCAGATGCGAATTGGAATTTTTACGGGTCCCGTCGTCGTTGGCAGTTTAGGAGGCAAAGACCGCCTAGAATATGGCGTCATTGGGGACAGCGTTAATACTGCCGCTCGCTTGGAAAGTTGCGAGAAACACCGCCAACCAAGCAACTGCCGCGTCCTGATCGGCAAGGAAACCCTGGTTCATCTTGATAACCAGTTTCTGGTTGAATCTTGGGGACCATTGCCACTGAAGGGCAAACAGCAAATGGTTGATGTCTATCTTGTTGTAGGGCGTCAAAGAGAAAAAGCGTCAGAAGTTTGATGAATAGCAAATTTTCTAAGAAACAGCGAGTGTAGATGCTCCTTTGACGTGTTCCGATTAATTAGGTTACAAAAATTAATGAATATTTTTTGCGCTTATTAAAGCAGTGTCATAAATCGTTAAAAATTAACGGCACTATCAGAAGTATGCTGAATGATGAAAAACTCACTTCCCAGATAAATCGGTTACTGTTGTTAGCAGTTATCACACTTTCATCAACATCTACTTCCCGATTCATTGGGTCAGAAAGCAATAAAAACAGAGCGATTTTTTCTGATAAAGAGGCATTTCGATGATTGAAAAAATTTTGTTAGCAGACTCTGGAACTGGACATTCTGAAGAGATGCTCAAGGCTTTGATAGAACTGCCTTCGATCCAACGGGCAGCAGTCACTATCTTGCACGTCGTTCCTTCTCAAATTACCACTGAGTCCATGACTTCAAAGTGGGAAGAGGGAGGCAGGATTCTCGCTACAGCCATCCAGACTCTGAACCTAGACCCAAATCACGTTAACACCATGCTGAGGCAGGGCGATCCGAAGGATACGGTTTGCCAGGTAGCAGAAGAAATAAATGCTGATTTGATCATTATGGGTTCGCGGGGGTTGAAGCGCCTAGAATCCATTTTAGAAAACTCGGTCAGCCAATATGTTTTCCAATTGTCTTCCCGCCCGATGTTGTTGGTGAAAGACGATATTTACGTCAAGAAAATTAACCGCATCATGGTTGCAATGGACGGCTCAGAATCGGCACAACAATGCTTAAATCTGGCTTTGTTTCTGTTGCGAGATAAAAAGGGTGGGCAGTTGGTTCTGGTTCACGTCAACAAAGCTCGGACAGGTTTTGAAGAAGCCGCTAACGCTGAAAAAGATCCTGTACTTGCTCCTGCGATCGCTGCCGCTAAAAAACAAGGCATCTCTTATAAGTGTGTCACCGGAAATGGGAAGGCAGGCCCAGAAATCTGTCGTTTGGCAGAGGAATCAAATGTTGATTTGTTGATGTTGGGTTCTCCCGATCGCCGTCCTTCGATTGCCAAAGGTTTACCAGATTTGGATCGCTTGCTGGGAACCTCGCTATCCGACTACGTGCGAGTTTATGCAAATTGTCCCGTTCTCTTAGGACGCACGGCGACTACCTAAGAAACGCCAAACCTAAGCCAAACCTAACCGTAAAAAAATTCCCCTCGCCAGAAGGACATGGCAAGAGCCTTGTCCATACTACAGCGGGGGGATTTTGTTTGATACAGATGATTAAGGATTCTTGTTGCTTTCGCGGCTAGCAGTTTGGATGTACAGAATCAACAAGAAAACTGTGGGAACCAGCACAAACAGGATGCTGGCGACAAAACCAAGATCGTTAACTTGCATTGAACCCAGCCTCTAATTAACTTTAAAGCACCACCCTTAAGCATATCATCCGGTGTCTGTCTTGAGGAGAGTGCGATCCCAAGAAGCCAAAATAGCGATCGCATTTTCCCATGCAAGCCCGATCGCTCTCCTGGAGCAGACATTGAGGCGATCGCGCTCTCACCAATATAAAAAGCGAACCGACAGGTCGGCCCTTCGCGATCGCGCTTTATTCTTAAAGGAAAGAGAAAAGCGATCGCATATTTTACGCAACAACCTTACTCAGACTCGTCACCCAAATAAGCTTGGCGACTGTGCCGAACATGAAGAACGGCTACGACATCTTGTTCGACCACAAATAGAATGCGGTATTTCCTTGGTTTTCCGACCCATAATTGCCGAATTTCACGACCAATCATCGGCGCTTCTGGTGCTGCTGTGCATCGGTTGGGTAAAGTTCTGAAACGATGCGATGCGATCTCAAGATGTTCCCTTATTTTTAGGTACGACTTTTTAGGTACGACCGGGTATGCTCACATCCAACCGGGAAGATTCCAATTTATCAAAAGGTCAAGCAAGAATTTTTCAAGCTAGTGCCGCTAGGAGGATTGTTCTAGGCAGTAGAGCGAGAAAACTTAAACGCAGAGGATGCAAAGGAATCGCAGAGTCCGGCAGAGAATTTATCATTGCCTTTGCGTAACTTTGCGAAATCCTTGCGATCTTTGCGTTAATAAACCTTCAATTTTTTATCGCGGCTTTGTTTTCACACTTGTTGGGCCATTTACAAGAGTTTGACAAGCTAAGCGATAGGTTTCTGGCTTTTTCTTCAGTTTGCGATTTTCCACCTCAGTGCGAGGCGAAAGATTTTCCATACCTGCCACAATTTCCACAATGCAGGTACCGCATTGACCGTAGCCCCCGCAGTTCATCATCTTTCCCCTAAAGGTATAGATATCAATGCCGTTCTGGAGGGCTTTTTCTCTTAAGTTAGCCCCATCCGCTGCGATCGCTTCTTGATTTTCATTGACAAATGTAATATTAGCCATCCGCCTTTTAACTCACCTCGCTTCTATTAACAAATCTTAAAAAATTATACAAATTTAGCAAAGCCGATCTCTACTGAAATGCCAGTGGTGTTTTGAGACACCGTAGGCTCGCTTTGCTTCGCTCACCCTATTGGGGCTGATCGAAAAGTTGACTATCTGGGAGATTGCTGATCGCCCGTTCGAGAGCTGCCAGAGAGCGATTGTAATCCAGAACCGCTGTAAGACGGTTTACTCTAGCACGAGTTAGCTCGGTTTGAGCGCTAATGACATCTGTCTGGGTACCAACGCCAGATCTAAATCGTAACTCTGCCAGACGCAAGCTTTCTTCTGCCTGGGTAACGGCAAAAAAGGCAGTTTGAATATTCTCGGCATTCGACCTTAAGTTGAAATAAGCTTGTTCCACCTCCAAGCGGATTTGGTTGCGCTGGTCGGCAAATTGAGTTTCAGCGATCGCTATGTTCGTTTCTTCCTGACTGGCTCTCGCTCTGGCGGCTCCCCCATCGTAAAAATCCCATCGGAATTGCGCCCCCAGGGTTAAACCATCGGCTGGCCCGATATCGTCATTTAATACCCCTAAAACGCTGTAGTTGGCAACGAGGTTGACTTGCGGTCTGGTTGCCGCCAGGGCAATGCGCCTTTGCTCTTGGCTGATGTTCCGTCGAGCCAAGAGCTGTTCTAGCTCAGCACGATTCTTCACGGCGAGGATAATACTCTGTTCTAGTGTTAGATTCCATTCACCAGCGACCTCAATTTCATCTGCTGCCGCCACCTCAACGGTTTCCCCTAGACTCAACAGCCTCGTTAATTGCCTGCGGGCAATGCTCTGCTGACTCCGGCTGCGAGTGAGATCCTGCACGGCATTTGCCAGCTGCACCTGCGCCCGCAGTACGTCAAATCGCGTTCCAAGTCCAGCTTGTTCTAGCAATTGAGCATCCCGGAGACTCCTGGCGGCATCTGTCACTGCTGCTTGGGAAATCTCAGTTTGGGAGTCGGCTTCTTGCAGATCGTAGTAAGCATTGCTGACATCCAGGCGTAGTTGCTCGGACTGGCGTTCTACTTCTAACTGATCGAATCGCAGCTGTTCTTCTGCCGCCCGGATACGTGCCCCGCGCCGCCCGGAGGTGTAGAGTTCGTAACTCACTTGCAGGCCGGTGTCAAAGGATGTCGAAACAGTATTATCGTCGTCATTCCCCAAGAATGGGTTTAATGGGGATGACTGTTGTCGCCGATTTTGTAGCTCAGCATTCGGGGAATCTGACCTAGTAAAATTTGATTCTACGCCGATTGTTGGAAACTCAGCCGCCCGAAATTCTCGCACGGATGCCCGCGATCGCTCTAGGGTCAGAATCGCTACTTGTAAATCCCGATTGTTGCGCCGTGCCAGCTCCAAAGCTTGTTGTAGGGTAATTCGTTGGAAGTTTTGGATTTGCACTTCCTCAGATTTGGTGGGAAATTGTAGGGGATTAGCGCTGGGGTTAAGGTATTCAGGGGGTAGGCTATCCAGAGAGGCGGGTGCCTGTGGCGATTGAGCTGGAGCCGACTGAGAAACACTTGTTTTGGCTCCCGTTGAGTCTGGAGAGTTAGCTCCATCTCGGCTAACGGCTTCCTTTAGCGTCTGGGAAGAGATTGCGGGAAGCGTTGGGGTTGGGTCACCCGACGGGGTTCCCTTACTTTCAACTGAATTACGATTTGGCTGAGTTAGAGGAGGCTTTTCTTGTGCAACACTCAGTTTGGCACAGCTCATGGCGATCGCTGCACTCGCACCCGCAGCCATGAAACCAGTTCCTACCCAGTGAAACGGATGACTAGAATTTGGCATAAGTTTTTGAATTTGGTCTGCGCTGTTAGAAAAACTTCTTTTCTTTAGCTCAAGCACCTTAAGAAGGATACTGGGTTGCGAATGTGCTTGGCAAACGAATTTTTGTGAATTAGGGCAAGAATCTGAAAATGCAGAACCCTAAGTCTGATATTGGTGCATTCTGCCAGAAATAATTGATTTCCTTAGCCCTAAAGCAGATAGCTCCTGTATTTCCCTTAACATGGCTTTGCCATTGTTCGATTGCAGTATTCGATGTCTTTCAAGTGGCAACGATTCCCGTCTCTACCTCGCTTTGCCCCGAACTTTTTAGAGAGGGTTCGGTTCGCTCAGATGCCAGCCGTTCGTTCAACCATTCGATTTCGCTTTGAATCACTGCCTTACATCTGTGCCAAACTTCTGCCTGGTAGGGTTCTGCTGGCAGCAGTTCTCGTTCTTGGCTTTCTAGGCGCAGCCGACAAACCATCAGGCGATGCTCCAGCAGCTTAATCCGTTTGGCGGGTTCTAAGTGACCGAAAAAGAAAAACTTGATCGTAAAGCGAGAGCGAGCATTCACCCAGCTTTCATGGGGATATTCCATCATCTTTTGCATCCATCGCTCCCGCCCTCGATCCGTAATGCTGTAAATCTTGCGGAACGAACCCGCTTCTCCTTCCTCCTCTACCAGCACTGATATTGCACCCCGTTCTTCCAGGCGCTTCAAGAGCGGATAAATAGCTCCATAGTTGACGCTGATACAACCACTCATGAACAGCTCTAATTGCTGTTTTAAGCGGTACCCATGTAGCGGTTCGCACTGTAGTAGACCTAAAGTAGCTAATTCCAGCATCTATATCAATCTGATACAATTAATTGTTGCATTTGATTTTAATATATGTAGATGTTATCTGCTGTTTCTCTCTCGCAATCCTCTAGCTGAGATGGGGTGGCGATGAGCGCAAGCCGATTAAGAAAACTATATAAGCCAATCGCGACATTGTTAAAAGTCGTTTAAGTACCGCTTTGTATGCGTAGAGCGGTTTGCTATCAAACTTAAGTAAAAGGAGAGGAAACGACAATGCCCGATCCTGATTCCCCGTCTCCAGTTCCAATTGACACAGAACAGTCTGCGATCGCAGCCGACGGTCAGGCTCTAGAATACGATGAGTCTGCGGCAAATGAGCGGTATCAACCACGGAAAAAACAGCGTTGGTCTATGGCGCTGGGAATTATCCTTTTAATCGTTGGTGCAGGTTTTGGTTGGCGGTGGTGGCATAGCCGTACTAGTGATGCACCAAATGCGGCGGCGGCGGGTCAACCTCAAGGAGTTCCCGTCAAGCTATCAACGATAGAGACAGCGACGGTTCAGGAAAGTTCCGAGTTTGTCGGTGCGTTAGAAGCGCAACGTTCAGTGGTACTAAAGCCTGAAATTGACGGGCGAGTGAGTCAGATTTTTGTTGCTGAAGGCGATCGCGTTCCGGCTGGGAAGCCCTTAGTCCAACTCAGCCGCGAAAAGAGACAAGCAGAATTAGCTGGCGTCCTCCAGGCTGTTAATGCCGCCCGCGCCACCCGTGCCAATGCCGCCTCGCAAATTAAAGCCTTAGAAGCAGAACGGGCTTCTCGTGTCGCTGAAGTGGAACTACAACAGGAAAACCTCCGCCGCACTTCCACCCTCGTACAGCAAGGCGCGTTGCCCAGAGCGCAACTAGACCAAGTTACCCGCGATATCCGCGCCGCCCAAGCCGCCTTAAATGCTAGCAACCAAGGCATTCAGGCAGCTCAAGCCAGCCTTTCTGAAGCGCAAGCCGGGGTACGGCAAGCTGAAGCCAACGCCAATCTTTCCAATGAAGAACTGAAAGATGCCACAATTGTCGCCCCCATCGCTGGCGTTGTCGGACTTATCCCAGTCAAGTTAGGAGACTACGTTAGGAGTGGCGATACGATTGCCACGGTTACTCAAAACCAAGCGCTAGACCTGCGGTTATCTATCCCGCTAGAACGAGGGCCAGATATACGCTTGGGGCAGAGAGTTGAAGGGAAGGATTCTCAAGGAAAGGTGCTAGGTACAGGTCAAATTAGCTTCATTTCGCCTAGAGTAACGAGCAATTCTCAAAGCATCCAAGCAAAAGCTAGCTTTGACAATTCACAAGGACAACTGCGAGATGGACAATTTATCAAAGCTAATCTGATTTGGCAAGAACGTCCGGGAGTTTTAATCCCCACTAGCGCTATTTCTCGCTTGGGTGGAGCAACTTTTGTGTTTGTGGCGCAAACACAACAACCTCAACCAGGGCAACCAGAACCACCAGGACAACCCAAACTTGTGGCTAAGCAAAAACCCGTGAAGTTGGGCGCGATCCAGAAAAATAATTATCAAGTGTTAGAAGGATTACAACCCGGAGAAAAAGTTATTGTCTCAGGCCTTCAGAATTTATCTGATGGCGCTCCCATTCTTCCTGAGTCTAAGTAATCAGTAATGGGTAATAGGTAATGGGTAAGATAATGGAGAATTTTCTTCACTAATCCCTAATATCTAATACTTAATACCCACCGATTACCAATTACAAATTACTAACAATATGTTTGCAGATTTCTTCATTAAGCGACCAGTCTTTGCTACAGTCTGCGCCATAGTTATTTTGCTAGTGGGAGGAATTAGTATTCCCACTCTACCTATCGCGCAGTTTCCAGAGATTAGCCCGACTCAAATCAACGTTACTGCTAACTACAGCGGAGCTAGTGCTGAAGTCGTAGAAAACGCTGTCACCAACATCTTAGAAAGGCAAATAAATGGAGTCGAGGGATTAAAATATCTGAGTTCGAGCAGCAGTAACGATGGCACCAGTACAATTACAGCTACCTTTGACTCATCCCGAAACAAAGATATCGCCGCAGTCGATATTCAAAATAGAGTTTCCGTCGCCCAACCGCAGCTACCACAAGCCGTACAACAAACTGGGGTCACGGTAACGAAACAGTCCAGCAACATCCTCTTAGCAATTGGTTTGTACGCCGAAAATAAAGAGTACGACAACATATTTTTAAGCAATTACGCAGACCTTTATTTAACAGATGCTCTGAAAAGATTAAAGGGCGTTGGTGACGTGCAAATTTTCGGCGAACGCCGATATTCTATGCGTTTATGGCTAGACCCAAATCGGCTTGCTAGTCGCGGTTTAACGTCTCAAGATGTAGTCAACGCACTCCAAGAACAGAACTTACAAGTCGGTGCTGGGCGAATCGGTCAGGAACCTGCTCCAGAAGGGCAAATGTATCAAATTGACCTGCGTGCAGTCAGTCGGCTGACAGAAGCTTCTGAATTTGAGGAAATTGTCTTAAAAACGGATACGGATACTGATGGCACGCTTGTCAAACTTAAGGATGTCGGAAGAGCAGAATTAGGAGCGGAAAATTACAGCTCTTTTCTGCGATTCCGAGGCAATGATGCTGTAGGTTTGGGTATCTTTCAGCTTCCCGGTAGTAATGCTTTGGATGTTGCCAGAGCAGTGAAAGCAGAAATGGCAAAACTGGCTACTCGCTTTCCGCCTGGTTTGCAATATCGGGTGGCGTTTGACACAACTTTGTATGTTGAACAATCGCTCAGAGAAGTAGTTAAAACACTATTTGAAGCGATTGCTTTGGTTGTCTTGGTTATCTTTGTTTTCTTACAAGATTGGCGAACAACTCTGATTCCAGCGGTGACAATTCCCATCTCCTTGATAGGAACTTTTGCTTTTATCAAGGTGTTTGGGTTTTCGATTAATAGCTTGTCGCTGTTTGGTATTACATTAGCTACTGGCTTGGTGGTTGATGATGCGATCGTTGTAGTTGAGGATATCGATCGCTTGATCCAGCAAAAGGGGATGAACCCTCGTGCAGCTGCAAGTGAAGCGATGCGGGAACTTTTTAGCGCCTTAATTGCAACTTCACTGGTGCTAATGGCGGTGTTTGTTCCAGTTGCATTTTTTCCTGGAACAACGGGAGCGCTGTACAAACAATTTGCCTTAACAATTGCTTTTTCAGTTGGTATTTCTACCTTTATTGCTATTACATTGACTCCATCTCTTTCAGCTTTGTTATTGCGTCAGGGACAAAAGCCGGGAGGATGGCTTGGCTGGATTTTTGACCGAATTAATGGAGCACTCGACTGGACGCAGAGAGGATACAAGCGATCGCTTAACTTCCTTACACGCTTTCGAGGCTTTGTAGTCGGGTTGTTTATCGTTTCTTTGGGAATAACTGCTTGGCTTTATCTGAGCGTACCTACAGCGTTTCTTCCCGAAGAAGATCAGGGTTATTTCATCACGCTTGTCCAAGGGCCAGAAGGCGTTTCCCTGCAATATACAGGCGAAGTTATGGACAAGGTAGAAAAAGAAATTCTTAAAAACCCCGAAGTAGTCGGAACTTTCGTAGTAGGTGGCTTTAGTTTTAGCGGTAATACTTCTAACAATGGGATTATATTTACTACTCTCAAGCCTTGGGAGGAACGCCATAAAAAAGAGCAGTCAGTGCAAGCGATTATTGGCAGTTTGTTCGGGACGCTATCAGGTATCACCGAAGCCAGAGTCTTACCCGTTAATCCTCCATCAATTCAAGGTTTGGGCAGTTTTGGCGGCTTCCAATATCAGTTGCAAGACCAACGCGGGAATAGTCCCCTAGAGTCTTTAGTTCAGTCAATGGGTCAACTATTAGGTCGTGCTAACCAGACACCTGGATTGCAACAAGTATTTAGCACTTTTGCCGCAAATACGCCACAGCTACTAATCGAAGTTGACCGCAACAAAGCTAAAGCGTTGCAAGTTTCGGTAGACGATATTTTTAATACACTGCAAACATCGTTGGGTTCGCAATATGTAAACGATTTCAATTTACAGCAGCGAAATTATCGAGTGTACGTGCAAGCAGACAAACAGTTTCGCTCTAACCCGGAAAATATTGGCAATCTCTACGTCCGCTCCCAACAAAATCAGATGATTCCTTTGAGCAATTTGGTAAAAGTTACTCCAACGACTGGAGCGCAAACTATTAATCACTACAATCTATATCGCTCGATTGAAATCACTGGTTCTGCTGCTCCTGGCTATAGCTCAGGACAAGCAATTAAGACAATGGATCGGGTATCCAAAGAGGTTTTACCAGCTGGTTTAGGTTATGAATGGTCGGGGACTTCACTAGAAGAAATTGAGTCTGGCGGTCAAGCACCAATAATTTTTGGTTTGGGACTTATTTTTGTGTTCTTGGTGCTGGCTGCTCAGTATGAAAATTATGTTGACCCCTTCATTATTCTGCTTTCAGTTCCGCTGGCCATTCTAGGGGCATTGTCAGCTCAATCATTGCGCGGATTGTCTAATGATGTTTATTGCCAAATTGGTCTAGTAATGTTGATTGGTTTGGCGAGTAAAAATGCAATTTTAATTGTAGAATTTGCCAACCAACTCCGAGAAAGCGGGATGTCAGCAACCAAGGCGGTGGTTGAAGCTTCCCAAGAGCGTTTGCGACCAATTCTGATGACTACTTTCGCCTTTGTCTTGGGTATTGCTCCTCTGGTAAATCCCGAAGGAGCAGGAGCCGCCAGCCGACGTTCTCTAGGAACTGCGATCGCAGGCGGTACCATTGTCTCCACTGTCTTAAGTTTATTCATTGTGCCAGTTCTGTATATCGTAATTGTGACGGCACGCGATCGCTTAAAAGGTGGTGGAAAAAAACCCGGTGGAAAGTCTAAACTAACTAAAAAACCAGAACCGAGTCGAGAAGCTGATATTTTGCACCATCACTAAGCGCACAAATTCAAACTGGCGATCCAGAAAGGATCGCCAGTTCTAAGGGAATTTTATTCCCAACTACAATTTTGCACTGTTATCTTTTCTAGCGTTAGGGAAGCTCTGCGCGATCGCCCTACATTAACGATCCTCAAGCTCCCTATCTGCCTGATTAGGATGCGACCTTCGCAGTCGAACGGCGGCGGCGTCTTCCGGCAGCCTTCGCAGGTGGCTCTTCTTCCGGAGTTTGCAGTAAGAAGACGAGCAACGGGCGAGAAGACTGGAATTCGCGGCGGATCAATCGCTGGAGGGCAGACTCCATTTGAGTTTGCAGCCCTATCCAGTCAACTTCTAAAAGTTCATCATCCAAGGTGCGGGCGAATTCTGACCAGCGATCGCTCAAAAGAGATTCTAGGGTTTCGCGGACAATTCCCTGTAGGCGATCGCGTTCCATTGATGTCACAACACCGCGCAGGTGAACTTCCGGCTTAGCACTCAGTTTGCCTTCCCAGTTCACTGCTGCTGCAATCGTGACAATTCCATCCTCAGCCAACTGCTGCCGTTCCTTCAGCACATTGGCTTTCACTACGCCAGAATTATCTACCAGCTCAATGCCAGAAGGAACTTTACCTTTGACGCGGATGCCATCTTCCGACACCTCCACGACATCCCCATTGTCAATAATCACCATATTTTCCGCAGGGATGCTCATGCTCTGGGCAGTCTTGGAGTGCTGAATCAACATCCGATGCTCGCCGTGAACTGGCAAGAAGAATTTCGGACGAGTCAAAGCAATCATCAGCTTTTGGTCTTCCTGACAGCCGTGACCGGAAACGTGAATCCCCTTATCACGACCATAGATGACATTCGCACCTTGCATCATCAGCTTATCAATGGTGTTAACCACTGCAACGGTATTTCCCGGAATCGGGTTTGCCGAGAAGATCACCGTATCACCCTTACGGACTTTAATTTGTCGGTGTTCGCCGTTGGCAATCCGCGTCATTGCTGACATTGGCTCCCCCTGCGAACCTGTAGTTAGAACGAGCACTTTGTCTTCAGGCAGCTGATGAATCGACTGCAAAGGTTGGAAGAGATTGTCCGAACACTTGATATAACCCAAATTGCGTGCTTGGGCAATCACATTCAGCATCGAACGACCCACAACGGATACCACCCGTCCGTGTTTTTGGGCGATTTCCAAAACCATATTGATCCGGTGGACGGACGAAGCGAAAGTCGTCAATAGCACCCGTCCCTTTGCTTGACTGATAAAGCGCTCAAGATTGGGATAAACTGAGCGCTCAGAAGGGGTGAACCCTGGTACTTCCGAGTTTGTAGAGTCGCTAATCAGGCATAAAACGCCTTTTTCGCCGTATTCAGCCAGCCTCTGTAAATCAAAAAACTCGCCATCTACGGGTGTGTGGTCAATCTTAAAGTCACCCGTATGGATGACGACGCCAGCTGGAGTATGGATAGCGACGGTGAAGCTATCCGCGATGGAGTGAGTGTTGCGGATAAATTCGACGAAGAAGGAAGCGCCTATTCGCACCATGTCGCGGGGCCCTACCCGTTTGAGCGTGGTGCGGTTTAAAACGCCCGCTTCTTCTAACTTGCCTTCTAGCAACGCCATTGCAAGGCGGGGACCATAGATTACTGGAATATCAAATTGTTTGAGGTGATATGCAATTCCCCCAATGTGGTCTTCATGACCGTGGGTGACGATCATGCCCTTAATCTTGTGGCGATTTTCTCGCAGATAAGTCATATCGGGCAGGACGATATTGACGCCGTGCATTGAATCGCTAGGGAAAGCCAATCCAGCATCTAATAGAACAATTTCGTCGTTGTATTCAAAAACACAAGTATTCTTTCCAATTTCATGCAGCCCGCCCAGGGGAATCACTTTCAGGGCGGGTGCGGATGATTCGTTCTTATTTAGGATGGGTGCGGATGATTCGTTCTTATTCAGGATGGGTGCAGATACTTCGTTCTTAGTCATTTGTTTCCTTCTATTAAGTCAATCAATGTCAATCAATACAAAATCGTTGAAAATTTGCATAAGATAGGGCAGCTTTGGCACGTAAAAAGCCCCAAGTAAAAAGAGAAGGTTGTGTCTTTGGTCTTTTTACTTTGTCTTTTTTTGCCGCTTGCCTTTTTACTCTTGCCTTTGTGGACGTATTCAGTTTTCCAAAAAACCGTCGCCTTACATCAAAGCCATCTGAGTCATTACAGCCTCTACCATTTGCCTATCTGACTCTGAGAGATGGCACAGTGGTGGACGAGTGGCCCCTACATCCCAACCTTGCAGTTGTAGAGCCGCTTTGACGGGAATAGGATTGGTTGAACAAAACAAAACTTTAAATAAGGGAAAAAGTTTCAGGTGAATCTCGGTTGCTACCAGAGGTTGACCGTTTTCAAAGGCTTGGATCATCTGTTGGAGCTGAGTCCCTACCAGATGGCTGGCAACGCTAATAACTCCCGCAGCCCCAATGGCTAATAAAGGCAGCGTCAGGGAATCATCCCCAGCGTATATCTGAAACTCTGCGGGGGTAGTGCGTCGAATTTGACTCGCTTGGTCTAAGTTGCCACTGGCCTCCTTGATTGCCACAATATTCGGAATCTCTGCTAAACGAGTCACGGTTTCTGGCTGGAGATTCTGTCCGGTGCGACCGGGTATGTTGTAGAGGATCAGGGGCAGGTCTGGGCAGGATTGGGCGACGCGGAGGAAGTGCTGATACAACCCTTCTTGCGGGGGCTTGTTGTAGTAGGGAACAACTTGTAAAGATCCATCTAATCCTAGTTTAGCGGCTTTTTCGGTGGCTGCGATCGCTTCTTTGGTTGAATTTGACCCCGTACCTGCGATTACCTTCGCTTTGCCAGCTACCGCCCGCTGCACTACCTGAAATAACTCGTATTCCTCATCCCAAGTTAGCGTCGGAGATTCCCCCGTCGTGCCGCATACTACTAAGGCATCGCTGCCATTTTGAGCCAAATGAGCCGCCAGTTGCTCTGCAACAGCGTAATTCACACTGCCATCTTCTTTAAACGGCGTCACCATTGCGGTGAGAACGCGCCCAAAATTTACCACACTCTTTGAACTCCTCCCTGTTTTCGTGATTAGTTTTGTGATGGGTTGTTTGTTGGTAGGGGTACACAACGACTGTGCCCCCTACTGTTGTAAATCGCTTAAAAAACTATTTAGAAAAAGCTGGGGTTGTTGGTTTCAGTAGATGCCGTTCTACCAATAATTCGGCAATCTGGATGGCATTAAGAGCCGCTCCCTTGCGAATTTGGTCTCCACTCAGCCACAGTTCTAACCCACAAGGATGAGAAATATCTTGCCGAATCCGACCCACTAACACTTCATCCCGACCGCTGGCTTCAATGGGCATCGGGAAATAATTGGTCTGCCAGTTTTCGACCAACTTAACGCCAGGAGCATTCGCTAACACTTCCTTTGCCTTTGCTACCGGGAAGGGTTGTTCAAATTCTAGGTTAATCGCTTCTGAATGGGCGCGGAGTACGGGAACCCGCACGCAGGTTGCTGTCACTCGCAGATCGGGCGCACCGAAAATTTTGCGCGTCTCGTTAAGCATTTTCAGCTCTTCCTCACAATAACCCAGATCGGTCATCGGGGAATTATGGGGAAACAAATTAAACGCTAAGGTGTAGGGAAAAATGCCTGGTTTCGGGTCTTCTCCCCGTAAAATTGCTGAAGTGTGGGTTTTTACTTCTTCCATTGCCCTCGCCCCCGCACCGCTTGCCGATTGGTACGTAGCGGCAACAATGCGTTTGACTGGCTGCACTTGATGCAGGGGCCAAACCGCCACTGCCAACAAAATCGTCGTGCAGTTGGGATTGGCAATGATTCCTTGATGAGTTGCTGCTGCTTCTGGATTTACCTCTGGAACCACGAGAGGCACCCCAGGATCGAGTCGAAAGGCGCTGGAGTTATCAATCACCACTGCCCCAGCGTCTACTGCTTTCGATGCCCAAGCTTTAGAAGTAGAGCCACCGGCAGAAGCTAGCACGACATCCACATTATCAAACGAGCGATCGCCCACTGCTTCTACAGGCAAATCTTCGCCTAAAAATTGCAAAGTTCGACCGGCGGAACGGGGAGAAGCCAAGAGTTTCAACTCAGCAACCGGAAAGTTACGGGATTCTAGGAGTTCTAGCAACTCCGTACCCACCGCACCCGTTGCTCCCAGAATGGCAACGCGATAGGAATCAGACAAAGATGGTTCCTCCTCTTGAATACATAGTAGGTGTCAAAAGCTATAGTAGGTGTCAAAAGCTTTAATGAGAGTGAGCCAAAACAGTTAAATATTTTTTTTCGTGAAATTTGAGCTTGTACGGGAAGACGCTTTTTATGGACTGTTGCTTGTTATATAACGAATATCTCTAAAGAAATTTTACACAGCTTAGCACCGACTTTGTCGAAGTTTCCAGTCCCGAACAAGCTAAATTGAATTCGCAACAGAGCGATGGCTTAGTCAATGTACTATCATCAAATATGTCAACGAGAGGGATAGGTAAGGTTTTATTTACCAAAGCTCCAACTGTTGCAAAACTAGGATATCACGGGGTTGAGACAGAAATTGTATCCATTTGGCTTGAACCGACCGTCCGAAAACGTCTGCAATACCCGCCCTCTCGAATTGTTATCAACCTTGTCGCTCTGAGTTTTGAGAGAAGTTAACTGATGAAAGTTACCCAGGAAAAGCTTCCCGCCAGCAAGATTGGCTTGGAAATTGAAATTCCAGCCGATATGTCAAAAAATGCCTACGAGCAGGTGATTCAAAAGCTCGCACGCTCAGCCAATATTCCTGGGTTTCGCAAAGGAAAGGTGCCTCGCCAGATCCTGCTACAGCAACTGGGAACGACCCGAATTAAAGCAACTGCTTTGGAAGAACTGATTCAAGATGGTCTCCAGCAGGCTCTCAAGCAAGAAGCAATTGAGGCGCTTGGTAACTATGAGCTGCGTTCTGACTTCGAGGAATTAGTCAGCCAGTTTAAACCTGGAGAACCTATCACTTTCTTAGCTGCGGTAGATGTCCAACCGCAGGTGCAGCTAAGCGATTACAACAACCTCTCTATCACAGCCGAAGAAGTCCCCTATGACTCCAGTGCGATAGAGAAGTTTTTAGAAGAGCGTCGCGTCGAGCAAGCTACGTTAATTCCAGTGGCAGGTCGTCCGGCACAGATGGGGGATGTTGCGGTAGTCGATTATACCAGCCGCTTTGTCAGCGAACAAGAAGATGAAGCACAGGAAGAAATTAGTGGGGGTCAGGCAGAAGACGCTCAAATAGAGCTGTTAGAAGGGCGGTTCTTGAGGGAATTTATCGATGGGATTGTGGGAATGAATCCCGGAGACAGCAAAGAAGTAGAAGTAAAGTTTCCGGAAGATTATCGCCAAGATTTAGCCGGTCGCACAGCGATGTTTACCATCACGCTCAAAGACCTCAAGGAAAAAGAGTTACCGGCGGTGGATGATGACTTTGCCCAAGAAGTCAGCGAGTTTGAAACCCTGGCTGAATTGCAAGCTGACTTAGAGAAGAAATTCCGAGAGAAGGCCGATCAAGAAATGTCAGCCAATAAAGAGCAAGCACTTGTCAAGGAACTTTTGAAAAGAGTTGAAATTGACCTGCCGGAAACCCTGATTCAGCGGGAAGTTGAAACCATGCTTCGTCAAACCATCATCCAGATGGGGCAGATGGGGATGGATGTCAAGAAAGTGTTTACTCCCGACATGGTAAAACAAATGGGCGTGCGATCGCGTCCGGAAGCCATCGAGCGGATCAAACAAACTCTGGCACTTGAGGAGATTGCTCAGCGCGAATCCCTCAAAACCGAGCCGCAAGAGGTGACAGACAGAGTCAATGAGCTACTCCAGCAGTTCCCCGATCAAGAGATCGACCTAGAACGGTTGCGTACCATTGTCGAAGGCGATCTTCTCAAAGAAAAAGCGATTAAGTGGCTGGAAGAACACGCCACGATTGAACTGGTTCCCCAAGGCTCTCTCGCACCTGAGGAGACGGAGGAACAGGCTGAAACAAACACTCCAGAAGCACTAGAAGCGGCGCAAGCGGAAGATTCGGAAGTAGAAGTAACCGCTACTGAATCCGTACTAGAAGCTGAGGTGTCTGAGGTTGAATAAACCTTGTGTCGGGGCAATTTAAAAATTGCCCCAACATCTGCACACGCAGTCCTGAATGGTCAAATACAGCGGATTCGGATATAACGGAAGTATGTGGTGACAAGCCACTCGCCAGTTCACCTGATAGTGCAGCGTTTAAATATAAGTTTCGCTCGTTATGGATTTATCTCTGTCCCGGAATTACGAAATCACAAACCTGAGGAAGAGTAATATTTACTCGCAACTCCCCAGCAACGTCGTCCCTATGGTGGTGGAACAGTCCGGAATGGGGGAACGGGCGTTTGATATCTACTCGCGGCTATTGCGAGAGCGCATCGTTTTCTTGGGGACGCCGGTTGATGATAATGTGGCTGACTCGATTGTGGCTCAGATGCTCTTTTTAGACGCCGAAGACCCAGAAAAAGATATTCAGCTATACATCAACTCCCCCGGAGGGTCAGTGACCGCTGGGATGGCGATCTATGACACGATGCAACAAATACGCCCTGATGTTGCTACCATATGCTATGGTTTAGCAGCCAGTATGGGTGCGTTTTTGCTAGCAGGTGGAGCGCAGGGTAAGCGTATGGCTTTGCCCAGTTCCAGGATTATGATTCACCAGCCCCTGGGAGGCGCTCAGGGACAAGCGGTTGATATAGAAATTCAAGCAAGAGAAATTCTCTATCATAAGCAAAAGCTGAACGAGCTACTAGCTCAAAATACTGGTCAGCCGTTTGATAAAATTTCGGCAGATACCGAACGCGACTTCTTCATGTCATCTGCTGAAGCAAAAGATTACGGTTTGATCGATCAGGTCATCTCCAGACAGAACCTTCCCCACTCGGAAGCAACTGTTACTTCACTCAGGTAAGAGGCAAGTATGTCTAAGTACGACTCCCATCTAAAATGCTCATTTTGCGGCAAGTCCCAAGAACAGGTACGCAAGTTAATTGCAGGGCCGGGAGTCTACATCTGTGATGAATGCGTTGACCTATGTAATGAAATTTTAGATGAGGAGTTGCTGGACTCTGGGGCACCCGCACCCCAACCAGTACCTCGCGCCGAACCTCCCCAGAAGCGTCGAACCCGTTCGGGGAATATTTCTTTAAGTCAAATTCCCAAACCGAGAGAACTGAAAAAGTATCTCGATGAACACGTCATTGGTCAGGATGAAGCCAAAAAAGTGCTTTCTGTAGCGGTGTACAACCACTACAAGCGCCTGAGTTTTATCCAGTCTAAAGGCAGTGGCAAAGGTGGGCAGGAAGATCAAGTAGAGCTGCAAAAATCTAACATTCTTCTGATTGGGCCGACGGGATGCGGGAAAACTCTGCTGGCGCAAACGCTGGCGAGTATTCTGGATGTGCCCTTTGCAGTAGCAGATGCTACCACGCTTACAGAAGCGGGGTATGTGGGGGAGGATGTAGAAAATATCCTACTGCGACTGCTACAGGTGGCAGACCTCGACGTTGAGGAAGCCCAACGGGGGATTATTTACATAGATGAAATTGATAAGATTGCCCGAAAGAGCGAGAACCCCTCAATTACGCGAGATGTTTCCGGTGAGGGCGTTCAGCAAGCTTTGCTGAAAATGTTGGAAGGGACGATTGCGAATGTGCCGCCGCAGGGTGGACGCAAGCATCCCTACCAGGACTGCATCCAGATTGACACCAGCAACATCATGTTTATTTGTGGTGGTGCTTTTGTCGGTCTGGAAAAAGTAGTAGAGCAGAGAACTGGTAAAAAGTCAATAGGCTTTGTCCAAGGTGGCGAAGGTCAACCGCGAGAAAAGCGGACAGCAGATATTGTGAGGAACCTGGAGCCGGACGACTTGGTGAAGTTTGGGATGATCCCAGAGTTTATCGGTCGGGTGCCTGTGGTGGCGGTCGTCGATCCGCTGGATGAAGAGGCGCTAATGGCAATTCTGACAGAGCCTCGGAATGCTTTGGCGAAGCAGTATCAGAAGCTGCTGAAGATGGATAACGTGCAACTGGAGTTCAAGCCGGATGCGCTGCGAGCGATCGCGCAAGAAGCGTATCGGCGGAAAACAGGCGCACGAGCGCTGCGAGGCATTGTTGAAGAACTGATGTTGGATGTGATGTACGAGTTGCCGTCCCGCAAGGATGTGACTCGCTGCATGATTACGCGGGAAATGGTCGAGAAGCGATCGACTGCCGAACTCATCGTACATCCCTCCTCGATGCCAAAGCCCGAATCTGCCTAAAGCTTGTATTCGCCCTAGGGACAAAAAAGCTGAAAATAATATAGAAACCCGTTTTCTTTCTCGAAGACGGGTTTTTTACATAATAAGCATCACTCAAAACTCAAAAATTTCAACATGGCTCATATTCAAGTTCGCGGCATCGCCCATTATTACGAGTGGATTAAGACACCCAGCGAGGAAGGTAAAAATAAGCCGGTGATGGTCTTCGTACACGGCTGGGGGGGGTCTTCTCGATACTGGGAAAGTCCTGCAAAAGGCCTTTCAGATACGTTTGACTGTTTGCTGTACGATATGCGAGGATTCGGGCGATCGCGTAAACTTTCGCCTGTGGGGAACGGTAGCGCCTTAGCAGAAGAAATCTCGTCTCCACTAGCAGACGAACCTGCGACAGCGGAAGAGTTTACTTACGAAATGGAAGAATACGCAGATGACCTAGCAAGCTTATTAGATGCCTTAGAACTGGAGCGCGTATACATCAATGCTCATTCTATGGGCGCATCTGTCGGCGTCTTTTTTCTAAACAGCTACCCAGAACGAGTATTCAAGGCAATCTTAACCTGTAGCGGCGTTTTTGAATACGACGAAAAATCATTTAAAGCCTTTCATAAATTTGGCGGTTACGTCGTTAAATTCCGTCCCCGTTGGCTGTATCAACTTCCGTTTGTTGACCGAATGTTTATGGCGCGATTCTTGCATCGCCCTCTACCTAGTGCTATCAGTCGTGCTTTCTTAGACGATTTTCTCATGGCAGATTACCAAGCTGCTGTAGGCACCATGATTACCTCAGTTAGCGAAAAAGCTTCTGAAGTGATGCCTAATGAGTTCGTCAAGCTTACCGTTCCAACACTTTTAGTTGCTGGCGAATACGACATTATCATTCCCGCAGCAATGGGGCGACAAGCAGCAGGATTAAGTGAGAAAGTCGAGTATGTTGAGATTCCCGATACCGCTCACTTCCCCATGCTAGAGGCACCGGAAGCTTACCTGAAGGTAGTGCGAGAGTTTCTGGGAACCCCAGCTTTAAATGAATAGAACACGCATTCTGTCTTTTTGGCGATCGCAGGAGATGATTTTGAACAGTTTACCTTAATTTTCAAACTGCATTCTACTGTGCCATTCGCTCTGCCATGCGAGACTTGAACGCTTCCATTAGCTCTGGTGTAGCCTCAGTCGCTTGCCACGTCTCTCGTGCGATTAGGCGATCGCACCAAGCACTCAGCTTTGGATAGTCACTCAAGGATACGCCCCCTCTCGGCAACCAGGGTATTACACTTCCAGCAACAACCTCGGCTAAAGTTAGGTTTGGACTACCAAAGTAAGAGCGATCGCCAGCATGAGAAAACCTCACAGCTTTATGAGTAGGGCTGGCATTGCCAATCTTACACCCTATACTCAATTGAATTGTTATAAAAGTGTCTCAACACTGACGTTTCAATTCAGGAGAGCCAAAATTATTGCCTGTGCCAGTTGAAAGAGCGCGTGTGTAGGTTGAAAATTCACAGCAGGTTGTACTTCATTACGTCGCAACCTGCTGTAGTTGCTGATAAAAACTACTTTCTTCCTAGTATTAGATTACCAACATTTAGTAGGCACTTTTGAGAAACGAAAGAAAGCAAAAAAAGTTAAGTTAACCGCTTTTAATTATTTAATCTACGGATACAGATTCTAGAAAACTCAGCCAGGTTTAAAGCGCAGCAAGCCAATTAGGGCAACGCCTGTAATGGCAGCGACAACAAGCCATGCCACGGCTAAACCGACTACCTCACTAACGAATAAGCGCGTCGCTTCGCGCAATAGTCCGCCAACAGCCCAACCCATTCCTAGCCCCATCGCCCAGCTGACAGAACTGACCAAGATCCATATCCAAGCTTTTTGCGCCTGCTCAAACAGGACAAGCCCTTGCAGCAGTCCCAGCAAAGCGCCTGCCAGTGCCCCATTTAGGATTCCAAAGATTATCCTGGCTTCAAATAGTAAGGTTTTGGGTGCCACCCAGCCGATGGCTCCGATACCACTGCCGCCAATGAAGCCCCAACTCAGTACGCTAGTGAGTACCCACCAACCCGCGATCGCATTTGGCATCCCTTTGCCCACCTCAACTCGTTGTCTGAGAACTAACGCTTGTGCCAAACCAACCGCAACCCCGCCGATTGCACCCTCTACAACGCCAATATCGGGTCTTTCACCCACCTCAATCCACAACAAACTGACTAAAAATCCTACGAGGGTGACAGATACCCACTGGAACCAAAAAATGTAGTAATTGGTAATCGGCGATTGGTCATTGGTCATTGCTAATTGCGGATGGCTAATTGCTAATTGTTCATCACCGATTACCGGATGGCAAAACCTGGGGTCGTGTAGCGCTGGCAGGAAAAAGTGCCCGGAATGCCTCTCGGCGTCGCTTTGGTGGCTCTGGAGACATATAACCCCACAAGCTTTCCCAGTAGAAGAAGGATACCCCACTAAAACCGCGATCGCGCACCGCCTGAACTTGCTGCTGAATCTGCTTCATGTCAACCGGACGACTCACTAAGCCTGATAAGATCCCGACACCCACTGGAATCTGACGACGCGCCATCTGCACAGAGGGTTGCGACAATTCAGCCAAAAAACTTTTTAGGTCATCTCGATACACTTGCAGTACCAACTCCTCCACCAAACCCCGTTGTACCCAAGTCTGCCAATCTTGAAGATAGAATCTGTAGGCAAAAGAGTAGGGGTTAGGAGACAAAGACACCAAGCAGCCAGGTTTGACAGACTTAATAGACTGAAAGAGGCGCTGCATAAAATCAGTAATCTTGTTTGCTCTCCAGCTCATCCACTCAGCATCTTTGGGGTTGGTGGGAGGGCTTTTACCCTGGTGTTCTTGCCGATAAAGCTCGACTGTAAAAGGGTCGTAGCCAAACTCAACCGGCAAGCCAAAGTGATCGTCCATCTGAATGCCAGCTACATCATACTCAGTGACGACTTCAACCATCAGATTTAGGATAAACTGCTGCACTTCTGGATGCAGGGGGTTAAGCCATACGACTTTCCTGGCAAACTGGTTGCGGATAAATTGTTCTACTTTTCGAGAAGCAGGCTGAACATTTGGCTTTGCCGGGTCGCGCAAGCCCTGTTCCAAAATCTCCGGCAAGATATTCTTGGTACCGTCTTGACGAAGCGAGATCCAGTCTGGGTGGCGCTTCGCCAGTTCTGAACTCGCAGGAGCCATAAACCCATACTCAAACCAAGGAATCACTCGAATTTGCTGTCGATTTCCCTGCTTGATTATCTCAGCGAGGACATCTCGCCCCAGCCCCAGAAGCTCTAACCCTTGGTCTTGAGGGCGACCCGTCTTCCGTCTTGCCACAGTGCTGGGGTAAAAAGTGTGTCCCCGATTCCAGACTACAGGGTAGACGGTATTGAAATGTAGTTGAGATAGCTGGTGCATCGCCCGGTTGACTCCCCAGGGCATAAATAGCACGGAACTCGCAACATTGGTCAACCAAACGCCCCGCAATTCAGTGGAAGCTACAGAAGGCGGGGAATTGGCTCTAAACTGGGGAGAATAAATGGAGAACGCGATCGCTAGCCCCAAACAGAGCAAAGAAATGAACCAGGTATGAATCCCCTTCCTTTGTCGGCGGCGCGACCTCCTTAAACCATTGGGCTTTGAACTTGCATAATTTCTAACCACGAAAAATACCTGCTAGATTGCTTCGGTCAATCCAACATCCAAAATGGCATAAGT
The DNA here is from genome assembly GCF_039961955.1 of Trichocoleus sp. DQ-A1. NCBI lineage: Bacteria > Bacillati > Cyanobacteriota > Cyanophyceae > Leptolyngbyales > Trichocoleusaceae > Trichocoleus > Trichocoleus sp. DQ-A1. Next base: position 135,342 of record NZ_JAMPKE010000003.1, on the reverse strand, counting down.
TAAGTCCACCTCATCTGAATTTTTGTTCAAAAATTTGAAATTGAACCGCAACGCTGCCATTTGCTGAGTAAATCCGAATTTAAAATGCCTGATCGGGAACTCTAATATCCAATCACCTAGCATTGAGCCAGTCATGGCATGATTAATCTAATTATCGCGAACTTGACTGTTCTCGAAACAGCGTTGTAGTTTTTCAAGCGGCTCGTGAAAAATCGATCTAGTATGAAGCATTTTCTCCGACTAACAGCATTGGTTTTGGCACTCGTGCTTATCTGTTTTTCCCCTTCAGCACTCGCCGCTAGCTCTTCTTCCATTTCCCGTTCAGCTAGTCAAGGGGAACTTACGGGTAAGGATTTCTCCGGTCAAAACTTACAAGCAATTGAGTTTTCCAACGCCAACCTGGAAAATATTAACTTTAGCAATGCCGACTTACGGGGTGTGGTGTTTAATGGTTCAGTGTTGAGCAAGGCGAATCTACATGGAGCAGACTTTACCAATGGAATCGCCTATTTAGCTGACTTCACGAATGCAGATTTAACTGATGCAGTGTTTGAAGACGCGATGATGTTGCGATCGCGCTTTAACGATGCGGACATCACAGGTGCCGATTTTTCTAATGCGATTTTAGATGGTGTCCAAGTAAAAAAACTGTGTGCCAGAGCAACAGGTGTTAATTCAAAGACGAAAGTGGTAACTCGCGAATCTTTAGGCTGTCGGTAAAAACCTGTTTATCTAGATATTCGGGGCTATCGGTTTTCATACACAAATTTGCTGACAAATCAAAAACCCGTTTTCTTAAAGAAAACGGGTCTTTCAAGCTAAAAAATTAGGTTAGCAGACTATCAGCCACTCAGCAGGGCTTCTACAAATTCGTAGCTAGAAAAGGGACGTAAATCTTCTATACCTTCCCCTGCACCGATGAAGCGGATGGGCAAGCCAAGCTGTTGCACTACCGCTAGAGCCACGCCTCCCTTCGCAGTTCCATCTAGTTTTGTCAAGACGACGCCGCTGAGTTTTGCGGCTTCTGAGAAGACTTGTGCTTGACGTAAGCCATTTTGTCCGAGGGTAGCATCAAGCACCAGGAGGGCTTCTACTTGGGCGTCGGGAGCTTTTTTATCGACAATGCGGCGGATTTTGCTCAGTTCGTCCATCAGATTTTTCTTGTTCTGGAGACGCCCTGCGGTGTCGATGAGGAGTAATTCTGTACCCCGTGCCTGGGCTGCTGCGATCGCGTCAAACACAACAGCAGCCGGATCGGTATTCTGCCCTGGGTTGGCAATTACCTCAACACCACTACGCTGTCCCCAAATCTTGACCTGTTCTACCGCAGCAGCCCGGAACGTATCGGCAGCGCCAATTAAGCACTTATAGCCGGATTTTTGGGCTAAATGGGAAATTTTACCAATCGTGGTTGTTTTACCTGCACCATTCACCCCAGTCATCAGCCAGATATTCAGGGTGTCTTTTGTCGGGACAAAGGTGGGGCTGTAGGATTCCTGAATGGGTTGGTCGAGTAAGTCGCGCAGGATTTGCTTGAGGTAGGCGATCGCTTGTTCTGGCGGTAACACCTCATCTCGCAGCCTCTTTTGGAGCGTATTGATGATAGAGTCTGTCGCCTCAACGCCAGCATCTGCCTGCAACAGCAGCGCCTCAATCTCCATCACCGCGTCTTGATTCAACGGCCCTTGACCGACAATTGCCTTCAGCCGGTTGATCAAGCTGCGACGAGTTTTATCCAAGCCTTGCCGCAGTCGCTTCAGCCAAGTAATTTCTTCAATTGAAACATCCTCCACCCGACGCCCTTGAGCTGCCAGCACTTGCGCTGACCACATGAAGCCCTCATCGAAGGTAAGTCCGGGTATCGATCCAGTCTCTACGGTTGCCGCTGCTGGCTGCACGGGTGCCCTGGCAGGGTCTGGTTCTTGCGTCTCTATCGCTGTTGCCTTGAGGCGTTCTAGCCGCGCCTGTCGGTCTTCCCGTGCCCAGAAAGGCACCGGGGCAGTGGCAGTCTCATCTGTCTGGGATTCAGTCGCTGCTGGCTCTGGTGATGCCTCTGAGGGTACAGCTTCTAAATCGACGCCGGTTTCGGCGATCGCTGTCTTGACCTCTGGTTGCGCTGACTCTAATTCTGGGGGGGCGGCTTCTAAATCAATCCCGGTTTGGGCGATCGCTGTCGCGACTTCTGGCTCCCCAAACTCATCTGTTGTCGGTGCTTCTGCCTCGACTACAGGTTCAGGCGTTTGAGTCGGTTCTGCTTCTGTTTCTTGGGCTGTTTCTACCGGGGATGCTTCCGCTAGTGTCGGAGTTTCAGAAGTTTCTGGTGCCTCAGCTTCAACCGTCGTTGTCGCGGGTGCTTCAACTGATTGAGCCGTTTCAGCCTCCACGCTGACTTCTGTCGTTTCTACTTCTGCCGTTTCTGCAACAGTCTCTAATTTGCTGGGTTCCGCTGCCGAAGTGGCGGGTGACTCAGTTACCGCTGGAGCCGTTTCCACCTGGGATTGTTGCTGTTTTTGCTGAATATTTTTGTAGGCTGCCTTAGCGTAGCTGAGCAGGTCTTCAGCAACCTGCTGTGACTGAGCCTCTGTTGTTGATTCTGACGTTTGGGTTTCGGCTTCCGGTTGTAGAGACGCAATATCTGGCGTCTCTACATCGGTTTTTTCCCGTTCAACTTGGGAATCACTTGTTTTATCGCTAAACTGACGACGGAACCAATTAAAAACCATTGCACCTACAAAACTCAGCAGCAATTCAGGAGCTATTACTGCTACTAACTATAGAGAACTTTTCTACGTCGTGGGCGATTGAGCCTTAAGCTGGTCAGTGACTCGGCGCAGGACGCCTTGAATAAACCGATGCCCTTCTTCATCACTGTACCGTTTAGCTAACTCTATCGCTTCATTGACGGCAACTCTGTCTGGCACGCCAATATACATAATTTCTACCACTGCCACCCGCAAGATATCTCGGTCAATCCGAGGCAGGCGGTTTAACTGCCAATTCACCATTGCTTCGTCGAGCTGTTGATCGATCTCTTCCCGCTTGGCGTTGACTTTGGTAATAATTTCTAAGGCGTAGGCGCGAACTTCCTGCTGGTTTGACAGTTGAATAAATTCTGGCAGTTCTAGCGCAGTTCCCACACGGTTGATGGCTGCCTGAGTTAGCTCAATGGCTTCGTTGATCATCGCCTTTGCACTCTGAACATCCGAGGCGCGGGTTTCGCTACTGAGCAAGCGCTCGCTGGAGCGTTGAACTTCTGCTGCGGCAACTTCTAAAGTCTCTTGAACTTCAGAGCTGAGGGCGCGGATGGCAGCAGTGACTAAGCTGGATATTTGCTGGGTCGCCAGTCGTTCTACAGTCCCACTAAGCTGGCTAAGGCTGAGGAGAGCTAATTCACGGGCAATTCGGCGGGGTTGGCGGTTTTGCATGACAAATTCTAATGGGTAATCGGGAATGGGTAATCGGTAATCGGTCGTTGGTCAAAAGCTCATTCGTCATTGGTCATTAGCCAGTAGTAACGAAACAAGGACTAAGGACTAATAACTACTAACAATTACCGATTACTCATTCCCTCGTGATTTTTTAATCTTCCTCTGTAGGTAAAACCTGCCATCTTCCTTCAGAAACCAGGGGTTCTAGTTGGCGATCGCTACCAGTCGGAACCGGCACTAAGGGTAAGGGATTGGGACTGACAATTCCTCCTGAAACCACGACCTTGAAGGCATCTTCAATCGACATGGAGAGGTTCAGCACTTCTTCTTCCGGGACAACCGCATACCAGCCAGTGGTTGGGTTGGGCGTGGTTGGAATAAAAACGCTGAGCATGGGACGAGTCATCTGACATTGAATTTCGCTGCTCATCACACCTGTAACAAAAGCGATCGCCCAGACTCCTCGACGAGGATACTCTACCAAAACGACGCGGCGAAACTTGCCGTTTGTATCCCTTAGAATCGTTTCTAGTAATTGTTTGAGCGTTTTATAAACCGATCCGGCTAATGGAATCGCTTGCAACAGTCGCTCCCCAAAATCTAGAAGCCACCGTCCCGCAATATTGCGTGCCATTAAGCCAATCAGCATAATACACAGCAATGGAACTGCCAGTCCCACCAGCAGATTTAGGACATTCACCAGGATGGGATGCAGGCCATCGAAGGGATTTACCTGCTTTGGAATGCGGGTCAAAAAGTTGATCACCCAGCTGGCAATTGTAATTGTCAGCCAGATTGTGGTAGCCAAAGGAATGACAACCAGGAGACCTGCAATCAGGTCATTCTTTAAGTCCTGCTTGAAGCGTTGGATCACAGATTGCCCAATCTCCTTACAACTGGCGGTGCTTTCTTTATATCGGGATACCAATCTCACTCGGTGAGTGTTGGCTGAAAAAGTTCGTCAATCAACCCCAGAAGACACGCCTGCAAAATTGGAACCGGGCATTCTCTAAAAGATTGCTGCTCCTTCATGCATGACTTACCTGCCGCAACAGCGTAGGTTTGATTCTGGAATTGTTTCTTTTCTATCTTTATTTGTAAGACTTGTGAAGAATTGTTGCAACTCCCCAGGGATCTAGTATCACACTTTACACTTTAGCATTTACAAGTCCGTTACCTTTATCGAGGAGAGGAACTGACTGTCGTCGCATCCACATTCGTATCGTCTGGAGGAATTGGCTGACTTGGGTCATCCAGCGGGGACTGGGGAAGATGCTTAAGCTCCCAGACCTTGAGTAAGATGAGATATTCATAGAATGCCTGCAAAGTACACCAGGCAAATCCTCCTCGCCCGTCCAGAAAGCCACCCAGAAAGAAATACATATATACGAAGCGCACGAGCGGACGGAAGGGCAGCCTTAAAGACAAATCTTTGAGGGCGCGGCGTTTTTCTACTTCCGAACGACCCAAGAATAATTCTCGCCAGTTGACAATTCCTTTGTCTAACTGACGCAGGGTTTCAACGGCTTCGTCTGTAGAATAGCGGTTGTGCTTGTCGATCCAGCGACTCAATCCCTTACTACAGGTGTAGTGGGGATAGGTTTCTTTCAAGAAGCTGGTAGCTCCTTCGCAAACTTCCCGTTCGGTATGACCGTAGTCGCTAAACCAGACTTTGCCCGGTTTTAACAGACGCATCTGGTAGCGGGGATACTGGGTGCTGCGGCGAATCCAACTGCCCATGAACATGACGCGCTCTGCTGCATAGTAGCCGATATATTCAGTCGTTTTAATTGCTTCCAGGCATTCCTGAAACAGCTCTTTTGTCATCCGCTCATCAGCTTCGAGGATATAAATCCATTCGTGTTTGGCGGGGACTTCTTGAAGCATCCAGGTTCTTTGTCGTCCGTGACTTTCAAACCGATGCTTCACAATGCGCACATCGTAGCGACTGGCGATTTCGAGGGTGCGATCGCTACTGTACGAATCCACCACAATCACATCATCCGATAACATTGCCGACTCAATACAAGCGGCAATATCAATTTCTTCGTTATAGGTCAGGATGTAAATTGAAAACATGCGATGCCGTTCGTGAGAGGAAATAACCAATCCCTGCTTTAGGATGCACTTCAGAAAGGGAAATCCCAATCGCGTTGGGTTCCTTGGGGCGTTGTGACTTCAAAGAGTAGAAGTCTGTTCGTGGATGCTTTCTTCGCCGGATGAAGGATGAGAAATCGCAGCCTTCATCCTAGCCTACTCAACAGGCAGCTGCTTCGCCACCACTTCGCCGAGGGGAAAGCCTACAGCTTTTTCGGCAACTGAACCCCTAACCCCTCACAACTCGCGATTTCTTACCGCGCCTGAGCTTTCCGACGGCTTCCTCCCGAACCTGTCAACCCCAGTGCCGCAATGCTAAGGTAGCCAATCGCTAAGAGTAAACTGCTCAGACCATTCCGGATACTCGTCTTCAATAACTCGCCTTGAGCTTGTTTTTGGGCTTCTAGTTTGCCGCCTCGAACTTGGGTTTTAGCTGCATCGACTTGTGCGTTCAAAGCTTTTGGGTCTTGCTTTAACTTTTGTAGTTGATCTTTGAGTGCTTGCAATCTCGCCTGTTGCTCCCCTTGAACTTGACCGCTCTTGAGCGCCTGATCTAGTTCCGCAAGCTTCTTACTATCTTCAAGCAAGGCGGTAACTTGGGCTGACTGGCTGGCGATTTGAGTTTCAACTTGAGTGGCTCTTTGGTTAATTCGGGCGAGCGCTTCCTGGTTCAGCAGACGCAGGCTATTGATGTTCAGTAAGGGAACTGGCAGCAGGAAGCTCAAACCTAAAATAACAGAGAGTATCAACGCTCCGATTCTTACTATATCTTCCCACCCTTTTCGAGCTACTCCAGAGTTATTGTCAATCCAATATCCAGCGAACAGCAGCGCCAGACCTACCATTGGAATCACCCCTCTGTCAATTAGCTGCCCTGTCACGCCCTGTTGCCACTGTAGGAAGTTCAGCCGCCACTGTGGATCGTCCACGCCACTAGGTCTATTTGGCGGAATTAGAAAAACCGCATAGTCAACCAGTGAGGACACAATTAGGATCACTCCGACCAACTTGAGGATTTTGGAGGCAACGGAGGAAGGTTGACGGCTATTAGCTGCTTTCATGGTTTTCGTCGTGAGTTATGAATTTTTTACTTCAAACTTAACTGAATAACATACTGAGTGACCTATCTGCCCACCGGATAATTACGCATTTATCAAGGTTTAGAAGACTCAGTAAAGGAAGGGAAGTTTTCTTAGATTCACCCGTTGGCTTCAGGGAAGTTAACCCAGAGGACTTCTACTCAGTTGTTGGTACGCCGTGATTATCTTCAGTTTAAAGCTGCTGATTTTCCAGAGACTTTCTTAGCAAGTTCCATATCTTACATCAACTGGGTCTATCAGTGTTAAATAATCACAATTTGCAACTAAAATTATAAAATTTTGTAAGCATCGCAATCTTTATGTTCATCGTCCAAAAAATTCGCGTCCAGAGCGTGAGGAACTGTTAAAAATCAGTTGTTTTGCTTTTGCTCTAATAAATCTTAGCCGTTTTTTTTAAAGATGGCTATCGAAGAATGCAAGGCTAAAAAAAATAATAATATTTCCGGAAAGCGAGTTAACAGAAAAATAAAATTTATAAGAAAAATACATTGACGATGTCAATGTAAAAATTGCTCCCGCTACTCCTTTGAGTTCGGAGAGAGAAAAGTTCAGACATCACTTGCTTTGCTGCAAATTGCCTTCATTAACTCAATCCGATAAACCAGAATCGGTGCATCCAATCCTTTAAGATTCATTGCGTTACCCAGCCGGGGGCAATCCTTGACAGCACTGGCAGTGTCTGCGTCCATGAGTACAGTTTCGGTAAAAGCAATGTCGTTGCCTTGGCTTGTCGCCTGCACCCGTGCTGCTGTATTCACCGTCGTGCCGAAGTAGTCAAGCCGCTCGTTTAGGGTGACACTAATACAAGGGCCGACATCAATGCCAATTTTGAGGATGAGCCGATCTTCTGCGGTTAGTTGCAACTGTTGATTCAAAGCTTCCATCTGCTGATGCATGGCGATCGCGCTTCTCGTCGCATCAGCAGGCGCAGTGAATGCTGCCATCACCGCATCCCCAATGGTCTTGACAAACACACCATTGTGGGAATCTACTACCTGAAACAGCAGCTCGAAGTGTCGGCGTACTAGATGATAAGCCCGCGAATCTCCTCGCCTTGCGTAGAGTGCTGTCGAACCAGCCAGATCCGAAAATAAAATTGCTACCCGCCGGATCGTCAAACTCTCATTAGGCGGAATCGTCTCGCGGGGAAAAAAGTCGCGGAAAGTTTGCAGCGTCAGCATCTGGTGTCCGGAAACTACCCCATATTGAGCATCGACTTTAGCGCGGAAATTCGGATCGTCCGCGTCCCTTCCCAAGCGGCGCAATCGTTCATCAATACTAAACGTAATCCGCACCTGCTCATCAGCATCAGTGGCGTGGACAGTGTGACACTGTGGGCAGGTATGGTTTGTCCGCAGATCGTACAGACTTTTCGGCTTGAAGTCGATGCCCCGACACATGGGACATTGAATGTCCCAGTTGAGAGATAGGATGCCTTCTTTCAGAGCAGTGACTAAAACTCGCAGCGCCTCCCGTTCGCTTAAGTGCAATCGTTCGGCAATTCGGCGGGGGTTAGCATGGTAGAGTTCTCGGCTGTCGCTTTCCTGCAAAAATGCCGTCAGATGCTGCCGTACTGCTGGTTTAACCCCATAAGCTTCCAATGTAGCGGCAGCTTTGGCGATCGCGCTTTGGCGTCTAGGAAAAAAGTTAAGCACTGCCCGGTTTATCCTCTATATCGCTAGGTTGATTGAGAATTTTGGTAGCGTGCGACCCTGAGTGTAATCCCAATACAATGATGATTAGCGATTCAGTTTTAGCAAGATGAATGGGTGCCAAGAGTTATCTTAGTACCAGCTTAGAACATTACTAGGAAGACCCCTTTGTCTTTGTTTAGAAAAAAACACCAATCACAATTGGTTCTCTCAATACAAAAAACTAAGCTGTGCAAATTCCCCGGCTGCATCCAGACACGATTGAGGAAGTAAAGCAACGGGCTGACATTGTAGATGTCATCTCGGAATACGTCCTATTGCGGAAACAGGGCAAAGATTTTGTGGGTTTGTGCCCTTTTCATGAGGAAAAAAGCCCTAGTTTTAGCGTCAGTTCCAGCAAGCAGATGTATTACTGCTTTGGCTGTCAAGCTGGGGGAAATGTAATTACCTTCCTGAAGGAACATTCTAAGCGTTCTCTGGGCGAAGTCGTGCTGGATTTGGCGCGGCGCTACCAAGTGCCGGTGCAGATGCTGGAACCAGAACAGCGACAGGAATTGCAGCGCCAAATTACGCTGCGAGAGCAGCTGCATGAGATTTTGGCAGTGACTGCAAGCTTTTATCAGCACGCCCTCCGGCAAGCTCAAGGAGAGGTGGCTTTAGAGTATTTACGCTCGAAGCGGCAACTCTCGGAAGAAACCATCCAACAATTTCATCTAGGCTATGCACCAGCGGGTTGGGAAACCCTCTATCGCTACTTGGTGGAACAGAAACACCACCCGGTGCAGTTGGTAGAACAAGCGGGGTTGATTGTTCCTCGGAAGACGGGCGGCGGTTATGTAGATCGATTCCGCGATCGCTTGATGATTCCGATCCACGACAGCCAAGGGCGCGTCATTGCCTTTGGTGGCAGAACCTTGGGGGATGAGCAACCCAAGTATCTCAACTCCCCCGAAACTGAGTTATTTCATAAAGGCAAAACTTTATTTGCGTTGGATAAAGCTCGCGACGCGATTGGCAAGCAGGATCAAGCCGTCGTGGTAGAGGGATATTTTGATGCGATCGCTCTCCATGCAGCAGGCATTTCTAACGTCGTCGCTTCTCTTGGCACCGCCCTCAGCATAGAACAGGTGCGCTTGTTGCTGCGGTACACCGAATCCAAGCAGATTATCTTTAACTTCGACGCCGACGCCGCGGGGACAAAAGCAACTCAACGAGCGATTGGAGAAATTGCCAATCTCGCTTACCAAGGACAAGTTAATCTCCGAATTCTCAACCTTCCAGATGGGAAAGATGCTGATGAATTTATCCGCAAAGGCGGCACTCAAACCTATCGGGAACTGCTGCTCAATGCCCCGCTGTGGCTTGATTGGCAGATTCAGCAAATCTTAGTCGGAAAAAGCCTCAAACAAGCAGATCAATTTCAGCAAGTTACGGGAGAGTTGGTGAAGTTACTCAACAACCTCACCAACGACGATCAAATTACTTATTACATCAATCACTGTGCGGAAATCCTGAGTCAGGGGGATTCTCGGCGGGTAGGGTTGCTATCAGATAATCTTCTCAATAAAGTTGTTCGTCACTGGGAAGAACTCCTCAATCAAGATAATTCCCTACAGGTGCCGCTGCTAATTAACAATCTTCTCAAGCAAACCAAGCCTAATCAGAATAAACGTTTCCAGCCGCGCCGTACTGGTAGCAATAATAAACTCCAACAGTCATCTGTACCGGGTTCTTCGGAACGCAGTCTTTTAGAACGATCAGAAGCTTTACTCCTGCGCTTTTACGTCCATTGCCCCGAATATCGGCAGGCAGTTATTGATGTGTTAGAAGAACGAGATTTGTTCTTTAGCCTTCCCCACTACCGATTTTTATGGCTAAAAATTTTAGATATACAAAGGCATTCTGAGGCATCTAGAATAGAAGCGCCAGAACTGATATCTTCCCTACAAAACTTGTTGATTGAATTTCCTGACGATTTGGCTCAGGTATCTCCACTGTTTCATCTCGACGAGAATACACAGCAAGATATTCTTTCTCCTGAATTGATTAAATCAGCTGCCGCTTGTATGGAACGGGTAATGTGTGAAAACATCGCCCGCCGCTTTTTGGATTTATGGAAAAACCCCGACACCTCTATCGACCCTAAAAAAAGAGAATATTACTGCCAAGAATTTTATAAGGCTAAACAGCGGATCAAAGAGTTAGATGGGCAACTGCAATTTTCGTATTTTTATCGTTAATTAAGCGTGCGAAGCGAGGACGGCAACAGACGGCGTAGCTGCTATGGTCAGGTTAACGGTTCTAGGAATTACGCCTTGAAGACGATCGCGGGATCAACGCGAGTGACTTTTTGAATGGCAAAGATGGCAGAACCGACGCACATGACAACCGTGATTCCCAAGGCAGCGATCGCAGTCGCCGGAGTGATTAAAATAATGATTCCCTGACTGGAAAATGTCCAGGCTACCACTCCTAAGCAAAGAACCATGCTGGGAATATAGCCTAGAATTGCCATCCACAGCGCCTGTTCGATGATTGCACAGTAGATAACCCAATCGGACGCGCCCATCGCTTTGAGAGTGCCAAATTCCTTGATGTGATCGGATACTGACGAGTAGAGGATCTGACCGACAACGATCGCCCCAACAATGATACCCACCGCTGCACCAAGACCCAGAAGGAACCCAATTCCAGTTCGCTTTTGCCAGTAAGTCTGAGTCATTTCAATCATTTCGGCGTGAGTGTACGCACGGGTATCTGGTAAAGTGGCTTCTAACTTCTGCTTAAGTGCCTCTAAATCCTGACCCGGCTTGGCTTGAATCAACACATAAGTGATGGGGTCTGATGCGGCTAACGGTTTGGGTACAGAAGTAGCAGTGGGATCGAGCTTCTCATAAGTGTTGGTACATTGGATTCCCCTCGATCCTGATTGCAATCGACAAGACAAATTAGAAGTCTGACCGGAACTTAAGTAAGCGTTGGCACTCTCCAAGGAGGTAAACATATAAGCATTCGATGCAATTGAGCGATTTCTTTGGGTAAAGCCAACTAACCGTGCCGGTAAAGTACCCACTTCAGCGACATCACCGATCTTTCGTACCTTTAAGGCATCTAGGTTCGTTACATCCACCATTACGGTGTAAGGTTCTTTTAGGGCACTCACACTTCCTTGGGTGATATTTGTTGGTACAAACAATTGTCCGTTTGGGTTAAATCCGATGACTCTCACTGGAGCAATCTCACCTGAGGGATGACGCCATACGGAACCCCTAGCAATGAGTGCTTCAGCTCGCTCTACGCCTGCCACCTCTTGAGCCAGAACGACGTGCGCTTGGGGGATGGGCAACGTCAAGTCAAGGTACACCATACTCTTTGATGCCACCCAAATATCGGCTTGGGAATTGTCAATTAATTTAGCAGCGGAGCGACTAAAGCCATTGAAGATACCCGTTTGAATTGTTACCAGGCTAACGGCAAACATAATCCCTGCCTGAGCCACAAGTAAACGAGGAATGTCTTCGAGCAAGTGCTTCCGAGCCAGTGAAACCATAAGAAAAGATTGACGATTACCTGCAAGTTTGACCGAAAGTTAGGCTAAAGACTTAAACGGATAAGTGCTTCTCAAATTAACTCTACTGTGTTTAAAAAGAGCCGAATCCAGGATGATTCTACCGCAAGAGAATTTAATAATCGTCAAATGGGAGCGATTGTTGCCAAAGGGGTAGAGATGGCATTCCCTTCAGGGCAACAGTCTTATCAAGTTCTTAAAGGGATTGACTTAGAAATCTGTAGGGGCGATATCCAACTCTTGATGGGGCCGTCTGGATCGGGAAAAACCACTCTGCTGTCAATCTTAGCTGGGCTGCTGACACCCTCTGCTGGAAAGGTGTACTTACTCGGAGACGAGATTACAGGAATGTCTAGGGCAAAGCTAGCACGGTTCCGACTACACAATATCGGCTTTATTTTTCAGGGTTTCAACCTGTTCGGGGCACTGACAGCATCTGAAAATATTGAAATCGTGCTGAATGTTAAAGGCATTTGGGATAGGGTCGCCCGACAGCAAGCAAAAGTTTTGTTGGAACAGGTGGGATTAGGGGATAAAGCGAACCAGAAGCCGGGTGATTTGTCTGGCGGACAAAAACAGCGGGTAGCGATCGCGCGGGCTTTAGCAGGCAATCCCCAATTGATTATGGCAGATGAGCCAACCGCTGCCTTAGACTCCCATAGTGGGCATACTGTGATTGAGTTACTGCGTCAGTTAGCGAAGGAAGGCGGCTGCACGGTACTGATGGTGACGCACGATCCTCGGATTGTCGATGTTGCCGACCGAGTCGCTTATCTGGAAGATGGGGTTCTCAAGAAAGAATAGTGTAAATCGGGCAACATTCACGATGCAGCTTGCATGGTTCGGACAATCTCACTCAAGGTTTGTGATACTGAGCGGGGATGCCAACCGAGTTCCTGACAAGCTTTGGTGGCATCTACCCGGACGCAGCGGTCGTAAATGTAGTGAACGCGCTCCCGACTGAGGGGTGGCTGCCATTTGAAAAGGCGTCCGACTGGATCGAGTAAATTTCCCAAAAATCTCACGACCGGCTTAGGAGCTTCGGCGGGGACAGGAATATTGGTTTCCTGACTGAAGATCTCGAACATTTCGCGGGTAGTCAGCTCACCAGCAGAAATAATGTAGTGTTCTCCAGGTTGGCTTTTTGCTGCTGCTAGAATCATCGCCGCAGCTAAGTCATCCACATGGACAATGCCAGTAATGCGATCGCCTCCTGCCCACACCTTTAGCCGTCCTTTGAGAAATTGTTGCATCACGGGGCCAAAATGGGGATCGTCCGCCCCAAAAATCCCAGAAGGCAGAAGACTCACAACCGGAAGCCCTTGCGTCGCAAATCGATCCACCCATTCTTGCGCTTGGTATTTGGTGCGATCGTAGGCAGAGGAAAAGTTAGTCTGTGTCCGCTTAAAAGTTTCATTTACAAGTTTGCCCCCCGTATCGCCAAACACGCCAATGGTGCTGCAATAGACGACTTTGGAGACGCCAGCGGCTTGGGCAATTTCTAAAACCGAACGGGTTCCTTCCACATTTACCCGCTCCATTTCTGCCTCATCAACGATGCCCAGTTCTACATAAGCCGCCGTGTGAAAAACTGTATCTACCCCAGTCATTGCCCTTCGTAGGGCATCCCGGTCGGTGATATCTCCGTAAACCAACTGCACGTTGCAATTAGAAAGACGCGCTAGATTGCTCGATTTTCGGACTAGCCCCACCACAAAGTCACCCTGCTGCTCTAAAGCCTGCACTAAGTGAGAACCTGTAAATCCGCTGGCTCCAGTAACTAGCGCCTTCATAATGCTTTTTCGTAAATGCGGTAAGTTTTATAAATCTTGCCCCCCGCTGCTTCAATTAGCTTGCGGGAGGGAAAATTATCTTCATAGACCCAGGAAAGTTCCGCTTGCTTATAGGGTTTACCTTTTTGAATTCCCCCTTGCATTCCCAAATAAATCAAGGCGAGAGGCACCATTTTTCGGCGATATTCCGGCAGCGAACAAATGGCAATTACTCGTCCTCGATCAATTTGACGGCGATACCAAAGGAACTTAAGAATTCCCAGCCAATTTAACTTTCCATTGACGTGTTTTAGAGGGATATTGTAGTCGGGTAATCCCATCCAAAACCCAATCATTTCCCCGTTATATTCGGCAATTGGAAAGACATCCGGATCTACTAAAGTCTGTAGTTCTTTCGCTTCTTCTAAAAATTCTTCCTGGCTGCGCGGGGTTGAACTCCAGTTATTAGCGAAAGCGCGGTTAAAAAGATGATAAAGGCTGATGCAATCTTGCTCAAATCCTTCTCCTTTTGTTCTTAACGGACGAAAGGTAACACCTGATTTACAAGCAATCCGATAAGCTTTCTCAAATTCTGCTGATAAGGGTTTATCTAAAGAAAAATTATAGGCGTAAGCATCCTTAGCTTTATGCCAGCCATCTTTCTCTATAAATTCTGGATAGTAGGACGGATTATAGGGCATCATCACCATTGGTGGCGAGTCAAATCCGTCTACTAAAAATAAACAATTATTGTGAGTTGAGAGGTCGATTGGACCCCGAACAACCGTCATGCCTTGCTCCCGCAACCAGTTGCAGGCAGTCTCAAATAAGGATTGCGCGATCGCAAAATCTTGGACACACTCAAAAAAACCGAATAACCCAACATTTTGCCCTTCTCGTTCAATCAACCGATGATTGACTGCGGCAACAATACGTCCTACCGCCTGAGAACTATTTGCTCCCTCAGAGATAGCAATAAACTGTTGTAGTTTCCCGTACTGAAGGAACGGATTACTAGGAGTGAACTGCTTAGCAATACTGCTGCGAATTGGCGCTACCCAGTGAGGGTCATTCGCATAAACCCGCTCCGGAACATCCAGAAACATTTTGGTTTCTTCCGGAGTTGTTACCGCTTGAATTTTAACCTTTGTTGTTTGCTCTCCCACCATTTTTATAGTTGTAAAAGTGTCTAATGAAACAACTTTTATTTAGCTTTCCGAATTCCTTGATAAAGTCAATTCATTAAATAACTTAGCTTGCCAGAACCTTTTCTTGAGGAGTTTCTGTTCCTTTGTTCGCTAGATATTCGGTAAGCTGAGCTTCGATTTCGTCGCGCACAATTTGACGGTACTCGATGAAATGCTCAATATGGGCGCAATTAATTAAATAAGACTCAAATACACCCGGATTGTGCTGGATGATAGAGAACATCTGACGCCAAAACTGGAAGCGTGTATTGCGCTTCAGCCCCTGTCGCCAACAAATAATAAATAATGCCTTGATATCTGTGAATCCCGGCATTCGGAACTTCTTCTTGTGAGGAGTCGGCTTCATTTCTAGGAAGTGTCGATGGACTCGTGCCAGATAGCGAGCTGGTTCATACAGTTCCCAGAAGCAACTGACGTATTCACGAGCCAATTCTTCTAAAGGACGACTGGGGATAAAATTGGTAAGCGTTGTCTGGTGGATATTCGCCTCTTCACTCCCCTCCAGCAAACGACCCTCTTTTTGAAGTCGATGCCACAGCGCTGTATTGGGCAAAGCCTGAAGCATACTGAACAGTGCTTGAGGAATTGCTGTCGCTTCCACAAAATCAATAATCCGACGACCTGCTCCAGCCTTTTCACCATCAAAACCAATGATGAAACCAGCCATCACGCGCAAACCCGCCCGATTGATTTTCTGAACCGATTCCATCAGGGAATTGCGCGTATTTTGGAATTTTTGAGTCAGAGCCAGACTCTCTGTGTCCGGTGTTTCGATGCCCAAAAACACTGCACTGAAGTTGGCAGCGACCATCAAATCCAGCAATTCCTCATCCTGTGCTAAGTCTACCGAGGCTTCCGTCGAAAGGCGGAAGGGGTAGCCGCGAGCTGCCATCCAGGGACCGAGTTCGCGCAGCAAGAGCTTGACGTTGCGCTTGTTGCCGATGAAGTTGTCATCAACCACAAAAATAGAGCGCCGCCAGCCTAAATCATACAGAGCTTGTAACTCAGCGAGCAGTTGCGCGGGGGTTTTCGTGCGTGGCTTGCGCCCATAGAGAACAATGATGTCGCAGAACTCGCACTGGAACGGGCAACCCCGCGAAAACTGCACCGACATATCGTTGTAGGCAGTTAGATCCAGCAGGTCGAATCTGGGAATGGGTGTGTTCGTGACATCCGGCTTTTCGCCATTGGAACGGAATACCCCCTCGGTTTCACCCCGTTCTAAAGCCTCGACTAAGAGCGGCAGGGTAATCTCGCCTTCGTCTAAAACCAGAAAGTCTACTCCGGCTTCCTGTGCCGCATTTGGAACTGAGGTAACGTAGGGACCACCGACCGCTACCAATTTGCCGCGCTGCTTCGCTTCGCGGATCAGGTGTAGCATATCGGGTTTCTGGACAATCATCCCGGAGATGATGACGAGGTCTGCCCAAGCCCAGTCTGCTTCAGTCTCACATCGAACATTGCGGTCTATTAAGCGGAACTCCCAAGTTTGGGGCAGAATCGCTGCGACTGTAATCATTCCCAGCGGAGGAAGCGATACCTTCCGTCCGATTAGTTCTAGCGCTTTGTCAAAAGACCAGAACGATTTGGGAAATTGTGGATAGAGGAGCAGTACACGCATCACGCACTCCAAAAAAGGGGTTAAGCAAACGGCTAGTCATAGGGCAATCTCAGCTTAAGCCTGGTATTGCTATGCACTAATCGTTGGTTTATACAATAAGTCCCGAACGGCTACCATTCCTGCCACCAAACGATCCATTTCCTCGTGAGTGTGGAGAGCGTTGACGGTAATGCGGAGGCGGGGTTTGGCAATAAACCAAATCGGAGAGACCCAAAGACCGCGCTCTTGCAAAAGTTGTCTGCCAAAGACCTTGGGATTAATCTCCGACTGTAAAATGACTGGGACAACGTTGGTCTCGCCAATTGCGGCAAAATCATTTTCAGCTAAGCGCGATCGCAAGTATCGGGTATTTTCCTGTAGCTTTTGGACTCGTTCTGGCTGTTGGCGAACGATACGGATGCTTTCTAAGGCAGCAGCCGTGGTTGGGGGCGGTAAAGAAATGGTTCCAATTGAGGTGGGAGAAACATTCAACAGAGGTTTTAACTCTGCGACGTGGCTGCTAATGGCGGCTCCGGCTGAGGCGGCAAACTTAGAGAAAGTCGTCATAATCAGCGGCACGACGCCCCGCTCAATCGCATAACTGGGCAAAATGCCAAAATGCTCGTAGATCCCTCTTCCCGTGGCTCCAATGGCACCGCTGGCATGAGCTTCATCCATTACCAGCACGCTGCCCTCGTATTTTTGCAGGACACCGATCATGTCGAGCAGCGGCGCGATATCCCCATCCATTGAGAATACGGCATCGGATACAACCAGAATGCGATCGCCAGGTCGGGCATATCGATGGAGTTTCCGCGCTAAATCCTCCACATTACAATGGCGGTAAGCTTTTACACGGGTGCGGGGGCTATTGCCAAACACTTTTCCAGAACGAGTCCCCGCATTGACGACGGCTGAGACAATGCAGCCATGATTGAGGACATCGGTGAGAATTAAAGTTTCGCGGGTGTTCTGAAATCCCGGCACGGGAATTGCCAGGTGGCAGAAGGCATCCATTAAGGCTTGCATCGCCATCCAAGCGTTCAGAAATAGCTGGGTATGGGGCAGATGCTTAAAGGCTGAAATCTCGTCCTCTAGCTGTCGATGCAGATCGATTCGACCGCTCAAGACGGAGCAGGAGCTGTTTGACGTTCCGTATTTCAAGATGGCATCAATGGCACCTTGCTTAACGGCTTCTTCGTGAACTAACCCTAAGACATCATTGGTGCAGAAGCTGAGAACGGTTTGACGCTCACCCGTCGCCGTGTCTTCAATCTCGACGGTATTCCCCTGCTTCTGATGACAGATATATTCATCGGGGTCAAGTCCGCTCTCGTACCAATGCTGGACATATTCTTTGACAATTTGCACAAGTTGACTCCTCTCAGCTTTTACCAGATCGGCGATCGCCTCTGGCTCAACAGTAATATTTGCCAGACTCGGTTTCTGCTATCCAGGTCTGACGAAACGCCCGAAGGAAGAAGACCTAATAGTGTTTATAAATATATTGCTCCAGCTCACTTGACCGTAGGACTGAAAAAGGGCTAGAGGATACGCCGCTGCTGAAATTGCCTTCATCCGAGTTGAATTTTCTTGGGTTAGTTCAGATGGCTCTCTTGCGATCGCGTTAGCCTAGCGCTGACAAGTCAGTTCGCCTCACGAGAGAGAAATAGACTTTTCTGACTTCCCCTGATGATTGTTTTGCGATTGACTAGATTCTTGCACAAATTTCTCATATTGCCGGACAATTAGCCGCTGGATAGCAATAATTGCTGGGTTAATTTCTACATAACGTCGCTGGGGATCGGCTAAGTAGGTTCGCTGCTCGCTTTCGATCATCTCGATATCTTGGGCGAGAAATTTCAACAACACAAAGCGCGGCAGCAGGTTTTGTAACAAAGGCTTGAGCGGGTTGAGTACCCATTTGGGCAGGCGGACTTTGAAAAAGAAGAAGGCAAAAGAGCGGCTCTCGGTTAAGCCGACGGGCAATCGCATCAAGTATAGGGCGGAAACTCCCTGGAGAACGGTATAAAAATGAGGGTAGCGATACTGAATTGAGATCGGCAAGGTGGTAACTTGGTCAGCGCGATCGCTCAATCCGAGAAACTGAGCCATACGACCTTTGTAGGAAACATTGTATTCGGCGCAGACTGCCGCGTCTGTCTCCCGCAGACTCGTTAGCACCGGATCGAACCAACCCTGCAATTTTTGGTGCAGAAAACCATGAAAAACATCCATCGTGTTCTCATTACAGATGGAAAAATGGGCTTGGAAGTGGGCATTCACGGGCACCATTAACCAATCTGGCTCATCAAATTCAGGGATATCCGGTGGCTGACAGGTGGTGGCAAGGGCGCGATCGCCAGGGAAGATCCAGATAAGATTATATTTTTCTTGCACTGGATAACTGCGGGCTTGGGCGCGGGGAAGTTTTTGGGTGTCGGGAAGATAGGGAATGCTGACACAATGACCTTCACCGTCAAATTCCCAGCCATGATAAGCACACGCCAAGTTACACCCTTGGACGGTGCCCTTGTGCAGTGCGATGCCTTTGTGAGGGCAAGCATCCTCTAAGGCATGGAGATTCCCTTGAGTATCGCGAAAAATTGCGATCGCTTGCTGCCAAATGACGACAGGCATGATATCACCGGGCTTCAGTTGGTCTGCCCAACCCACCGGATACCAGTGATTCCCATTGATGCCCACCTCTCGAACAGCATTCTGAACGGTCTGGCTGGTTAGCGTTGTAGCCAGTTCCATGAATTGTGCCTCTGTTGCCTGTTTCTGTGACAATATTTAGCTTCCTAGTCGCCGATAAGTCAATATCAATTTGTTTTGTCTTTTGGGATTTTTCAAATGATGAATCACCCATCACCCAGAACAGCCCAAAATAAGTTGATTTCCACCTATCTAGGTTATGATGACCAAAAATTGCAGGTTTCTGGCTTATGTTGGGCGATCGCAGACTGTTAGTGCTGCTGGCAGCAGGCTCCCTGACTACCATGACGGGGGGAGTCATTGCGCCAATTTTGCCAGAAATGGTACAACAACTTCACCTCGATCCTGCATTTGCCGGTAATTTGGTGAGCCTTCATTGCCTGACGATTGCCCTATTCAGCCCACTGCTAGGGATTTTGGCAGATCGAGTTGGTCGGTTACGGGTGCTAATTCCTTCCCTAATTCTCTACGCAGTGTTAGGCACGGCAGGAGCTTTCATGCAAACGCTGACGCCGCTGTTAGTGATGCGGGGGTTGCTGGGTATCGCGAGTGGGGGGATTGCCGCGGCGAGTCTGGGCTTGCTGGGGAATCTGTATGAAGGCGAAGCGCGATCGCAAGCTTTAGGTTACGCAACCAGTACCCTAACTCTGACTGGTATTGCTTTTCCGCTTTTAGGGGGCTGGGTTGGTGCCACTCACTGGCAATATGCTTTTTATCTGTATGGGCTAGGGTTGCCGCTAGCGTTTTTGGTTGCTTTAATTTTGAAAGAAAAGCCACCGAAGCTTCGGGTTAAAGAACGCGCCACCGATTCCAACCAAAAGCTGGGTAAAATCATCGGACAGCCCCACGCCTTGCAGTTGTTACTGACCCTTTGCTTAGCCTCAGTGGCAATGTATGCTGTCGTTATTTACGCACCCCTTTACCTCAAGGCAACGATAGGGGCAGGAGCATCTCTCAATGGGATTGTCCTGGCATCGCGGGCAGTTGGGGCAGCGGCTGTCTCCGCTTTTGCTGCGAAGGGACTCGCCAAGCGACTCGGTTTAAATCGAGCCACCGCAACCGGATTTGCCCTGATGGCATTAACCTTGGCAACCATCCCACTGCTGTCCCAACTCCTCTGGATTTTGATAACAGCGGTACTCTTCGGGGTGGGATTTGGGATTGTGCTACCCAACCTCTATAGCGCTTTAGCCGATCTCGCCCCCTCACAACTCCGGTCTAGCGTGCTGGCAATCGGAACGGGTGCCGGTTTCCTCGGACAGTTCCTCTCCCCGATTCTCCTAGGGCCAGCGATCAATTATGGCGGCTTGCCAGGGGTCTTTTATGGGGCAGCGAGTGTCTCGATGGTGGCAGGATTGCTGCTTTTCTTTGGTAGCAAAGACAAATTTAATCGCGATCCTCTGGAAGTCTAACCTCTTGCTCCACTTTCAGTCCAGCTAGAAAATTCCGATCTTCGCTAATATGGGGAAATTTTAGTTGAGAATCCGGAATTCCCCTTTCTACTTGACGTTGGCGAACTTTGGCAAAGCTGCCAGGAGCCAGAATTCGCAGTCGGGGAGGAGGCACCTGATCCTTGCGTTTGGATTGATAGTAAACGTTAGTTTCCTTGAGTTTACGGTCAAAGCTGGCTAAAAAAGCAAGGCGATCGCTCAAAATATGACCATTAACGAGTTCAATATTCACGAGATAATGGGCGGGGAACTCATTTTCGGACAAAGTGATACAAAAATCCTCTAATGGCAAGCCAAATTCTTGTTGCAGGCTTTGCATCACTTGAGTGGCATGAAATTCAGTCGTTTTCTCCGTCGTGGAAGACAAGATCCCGCCTCGACGGTGACGGAATACAATCAGAGGAGCCTGCTCGTAAAAGCCTAGAACTTCGACAACATCACCAATATCGTAACGGTAGAAGCCGCTATAGTTGGTCATCAGAATCCGGTAAAGTTCTCCCGCCTTCACTTCCGTGGCAAGTAAGGTTTTGGGATGCTCTACTTCCCACTGGTCTTGCGGGATAAATTCAAAAAAGCCTGCTTCAATAGCTAAGATGCTGCCATCGTTGTTGAGGTCGTGGTAAATACTAAAGGTGCCTTCAGCGGAGGCGAAAACGGCACCAAAGCTAGGGATGTCGTCAAAGTAGGTGGGAAATCGCTCAAAGTAAAAATCTGAGGTTCCTCCCCGTGCAGTGGCGGTAAAAGATAGCTCAGGCCATGCTAGTTTTGGGGTAAGCCGTCCCTCTGATTTTAAGATTTCACGCAATTGAGCGGCGCGACCTGGATTTGCTGACCATTGCCGTTCCAATTTGGCTCGAAGTTCGGGTTCGAGTGTTAACCAACTGGCAATGGTTCCGGTTTCGATGTCTCGGATCAAATCTTCCGCGTAGCGTTCTAAATAGTTGCAGATTCGCAGGATGAGCATGGGAAAATTGGCTCCGATTCCGCGCATCGAGCGATCGCGCAGGGCAAATAAGAAGCAAAGATAATGGCGGGTGATACTATCCGCTGCTTGTAGGGTTTCGTAAGGATGGGCAAAGAGTTGTTCGTAGAGAAATTTGCCCATGCGGAGGACGCCTGTACCTCCCGGCCCATATTCAATCCCGCCACTGGTGCGTCCCGTTATTTGGGCGGTGTTGGTGACTAACAGTTTGCCAAATTTTCGATCTTGCGAACGCAGCGCCTCACCTAAAAAGCCGATGCAAGTCAGATTCGCCCATCCCAACGAGTTCTGAAATCGCTGAGTCACCGGGATTAATTTCTGATTTCCCGTCGAGCCACTGGTCGTATTGAGATAAACGACCGGATCTGGCGTTAAAATATTTTTTTCACCTTGGGCAATGCGTTCAGTATAGGGTTCATAGCTGCTGTAAGGC
Source organism: Trichocoleus sp. DQ-A1 (assembly GCF_039961955.1). Taxonomy (NCBI): domain Bacteria; kingdom Bacillati; phylum Cyanobacteriota; class Cyanophyceae; order Leptolyngbyales; family Trichocoleusaceae; genus Trichocoleus; species Trichocoleus sp. DQ-A1. The sequence goes on along the minus strand of NZ_JAMPKE010000003.1, from coordinate 113,333 downwards.
AGAATCGGAATCTGTTGTTGAAATTGCTCGATTGTTCTGATATCTCTCAGTCCATATTTGCGACCTAATTCGGTATCTTTATGAGCTTGCAATAGCTCCTTTAATAACTGCTCCTGTACAGCAGAAGTCCGGCGAGTTTTTTTCACAAAATTCGCCCTGGCACGTTCAGCAATCGTTGTCAAAACTGGTAGCAATAGATTTGCCATTAGTGCATTAGATCCATTAGCAAGAATAACTAGATGTCGATTAAAGCAGATTTTTTCTTTTTCTTCAAACTAAATGCTAAACTTCGCTAGTAGTTATTCTTCATAATGTCTTTATTAAGGACTGATGAGCGATGAAAACGAAGCTTTTTGGGGACAGTTATAGCAGTTCTATAGGAGTTGTAAATTTTATGAACTGCGTTGGCGAAGCCTGCGCGTTGGCATTAGCCTCGCGTTAGCGATAGCGCTTAGACGCCAAGAGCGCTAAGGAAGAGAGAAAAGAGATATCTAAGCTTTCATAAATGAATTATGATTATATATCCAACTATTATTGACTCAAAATAGGTGAGGAGATAGGTATGGAAACCAAATCGGAAAATGTCATAAACTTAGACTTGGAAAAGCGGGTCAAGCCAATCGAACGAGTGGATATTTCATCGATAACACCAGAAACATTTTTTGAAAAATATCAAAAAACCGGAAATCCTGTTATCATTACGGGCTTATTGGAAAGTGAAGGTGACTGGAATTTAGACTATTTATGTGAAAAGTTTGGCAGCCAAGAGTTAATCTTCCGAAATCCAGGGCGGGAAAGGGAAAAGCAGGAAAAGCGCAAATGGAAAAGCATCGGCAGTGGCGTAAATCTGCAAAGTATGCCATTCACAGAATATGCAGAGATGTTGCGTAACCATAAGGCTCATGAAAATGACATTAACCTAGGAAAATGTCCCCTCAAAAATACCCCGCTTGCTAATACCCAGTCTTTAAAAATCATTGGCTCTCGGCTAGGTTTAACGAAACCTGCGAGCGAACTGAACATTTATGTAGCTCCGGGAGGTCATCGCTCAGGCTTACATTATGACTCAGTGGACGGCACGCTGATGCAACTGCATGGTGCTAAAAAAATAGTGTTTTTTCCACCCTCAGAGACATACAATCTCTATCCATTTCCGGTGTATATTCATTTGCGCCACGGATTGAAATTGCGTTCTTGGTTTAGTCAGGTGGATCTGGAAAACCCTGACTTTAAAACAATGCCAAAATTCAAGCAGGCACTCCAGCATAAATGCGAAGTAATCCTTGAGCAAGGTGAAACACTTTATATTCCTGCCGGTTGGTGGCATGAAGTCATCGGATTGGGCGATGAAATGGTGTGTGCAGTCAATCGTTTCTGGAGGATATATCCTACATCACGAGCCGTGTTCTCTTGGAGTCGATGGCGTGCAGCTTGTGGAATTATATTTGCCTTACCCTATACTTTTTTGAATTTCGCGATCGCTCTCGGCAGCAGCAATAGAAAACAAAAAATTAGTAAGATTTCCCATAGGATATAACCGTCCTAGCTAATCAAATCGAATAAAAAAGGCTTCAGGTGTGTTGATATACAGAAAAAGTGTGAGGAATGGGAGTTTATGACCTTATTAGCAAAACTTTCTGTAGGAATGGCTTTTTTTTGTGTGGCGTTTGTCTTGGCAAGTCTAGTGGAATATTGGCTACATCGCTTGATGCACGTCTCGCCTCGGATTGGCGAACGTCATCGAGATCATCACCGTCGTAACGAAGGACAGGGGGTGTTGTGGGAGTTTCGAGACTATGTTAGAGGCAGTTTGCTAGTAATGTGTTTGATGTTTTTCTACTCGTGGGAGGCTGGAATCGGTTGGTTCCTTGGTGGCTTATTCTATGCTGCATTTTCAGCCTATGCCCATCAGCTACAGCACGAAAACCCAACCAAGTGCTTCTGGATGAAGATGCCGGTTCACTACGTGCATCACAAATATGGAATGTGGCATCACAATTTTGGTTTGGGGGTGGATTGGTGGGATCGGGTTTTTGGCACTTACAAGCCTGTAGAATGGCTGGGCGAAGAGGAACTGAGTCAATCACGGGGTTATTTGCAACTCCGGTGGCGGTAGGCGTGTCCTAGCTGGAATGGGATTGACGCAGGTAGCCGGGAAATAAATTTCCGGCTTAAAGCTAAAGTAAGCTAAAGCTTACTGGGGTAAGCGATTGAACCCGTTTGAACGGGTTTTAGCTTTAAGCCCAAACTTTAGTTTAGGGCTGACTTAATGACATTCTCCTCGCTGCCATCCCAAGGGTAAAATGTCCAAACTGGGTTAAAGCAACCTAAAAAAATTCTAATTTCTCTCCCTTTCGCAAGAGACTTAGTGATATCGTTCCTACAACGCTTTGAGTTTGACAAATTCGGGTTTCAACCGCAGGAGAATTACTTTGAGCTACTTCCAGGAGGCTAAAGCCCACTTTGTTGCGAGTCATCAGCATCCCATCAACCAGTTTCTGCACCACTTGACTAATATGCTAGCGATCGCCGCTGTGGTCTTTCTGTTTTATGATTGGCGGTTAACGCTCGTGTGTTTAGTCCTCACCCAAGTATTCGCCTTGGGCGGTCATGCTGTCTTCGAGAAGAATCACCCGGCTTTTGTCAAGTACCCCGGCATTACCATCCTAGTTTCCCTCATGTGGTCTTTTGAGAACTGGTTTGGACTGCGCCAAGTTTGGACATACTTGCATCGCAAGCAGAAAGCGTTGAATTAAATTTCAGCCGCAAGGCGAGTATTCAATTAAAAACATTGTGTCTTCATCGGGGCAGGCTTCTATCCGACGCCCTGAAAACCTGGAATTTATTTGCAGGTAACGATTGAGCAATTAATTAAGGAGTTTTCATGTATCAAGGTCTACTGGTAATTGATGCAGATGCCCATAAAATAGAAAATCCTTTAGTAATGCGGGATTATCTAGAGCCAGAGTATCGCGATCGCATCGGTTTAGCGATTGATAGTCTGGGCGACCAACGGGCGAGAATCGTAGACTTTAATCCGGCAACGGGTAAAAACGACTTTATGCGGATGTTCCCGCAGCCTCAGGGACTGGGGAAAGGTGGCTTTCGCAACCTGCACCCCGATACAACCTTAGGAGCAATGTTCAATCGCGTGCGGATTGAACACATGGATAAAGAAGGCATTGATGTCCAGGTAATTTACGGCACGCTCAACTTAGTCTTTTCGAGCTTATTGGATAAGGACTTTGCGATCGCGCTGTGTCGTGCTTACAACAATTACATTGCCGACGACTGCCGGGGTTACGATAACCGGCTTAAACCGATTGGTGTATTGCCTCTACAGGATGTAGATGCCGCGGTTGCGGAAATGCACCGTTGCGTCAACGAACTGGGCATGATTAGCGTCGCCGTTGCCCCAAACCTCCCGATTCCCCATCCGAAAGCGCCTCAAGCTTTCCCCGATATCCGTACCTGTAAAGCGATTAGCCATCCTGACTTCCGCCCGATCCTGCAAGCAGCAGCCGATTTGGATATTGGTCTGGGCATTCACGGAGGGCCGGGATCGTACATGGTGGGGGGGATTTCCGATCATGTGGAAACCTTTGTCCTGACGCACATTTTTGTGCAGCGAAACCAGCAACAATTGGCTTTGGCAAGGATGGTTTTTGATGGCGCGTTTGAACAATTCCCCTCCCTGCGCGTTGGCTTTTTAGAAGGCGGTTGTGGCTGGGTGCCGGATCTTGCCCATGCTTTCCACGAGCATTGGGAAAAACGCATTCGTGACTTTGACCCCAAACATCCCTATCGTCCTTCCCTGATGGAATTCACCAAGCTGATGATTCAGGAAAGAGGCACCCACAACAATATCAACCTGATTAGTCAGGCAAAAAACCTCTTCGATCTGCTGTGGAATGCTCAGCATGACCCGTCTCAGATTGAGGATGCAAGTCTTTATGAGCATTACGATCTCCGCCATCGAGATCCCTTAGACTATTTCGAGCGGGGTCAAATCTTTACTTCCTTTGAATCAGACGATCCAGGCCCTGCTTATCTTCACATTGCGATGGGAGAAATTGGCAAACATCTGGCTTGCTTCTCTGGGGATTATGGGCACTGGGATGGGGTACTCCATGACTGTGTCAAGGATGCTGCAACTGTTGCCGATTATGACCGGGAGCATTTAGAACTATTGCTTAGCGGCAATGCGCTAGCTCTTTACGGTGATCGCTTACGCCAATCTGCGGCTACAATCGCTGATGCACCCATCAACACTACGGTTAATTAGCCCTTTTGGTTAGAGGCAAATCTGGAAACCTCACCAGATAAGGATTCTGTTTTTTCTGGCAGTTAAGACAGAATCCTTATATTGCCGTTCTCAATTCATTGAGAAATATCGCAATTCTCAGTTGTATAGATAACACTCTCCGGGGCATGGTAATGCCGTGTCCCGGAGAGGATTTGTATTGCACGCTCATCGAGAACCTCCTCAGAGCGCTCAAAAAGGATTAGGGGCAAAACAAAGTTTCGCGGGTTTCGCGCCCAGTAGTGGGATTGGTACCGGACGCTATTTTACACAACTGTTGTTGCACATCCCGACGAAGCAGCACATCTGTAAAATCAGCTCCATCAATAATCGCACCTTCAAACTTAGTGTTAAAGGCAAACGCCCCTTCCAAAACCGCGTTCTTTAAGTTCGCTTTGGTCAAGCGGGCTGTGTCCAGAGTTGCGTTTCTGAGATCGGCTCCTTCTAAATTGACGCTTTCCAGATTAGCCCCAAAAAAACTGACACCCCGCAAATTCGTATGACTCAGGTTACTACTGCGGAGATTGGCTTTAGTAAAGCTGGAGTCGGTCAGCTCTTTGCCGGAGAAATCTACACCAATCAAAAATTCTTTGTTGTAGTCGTTCGCCCAGGCGGGAGATGCGATCGCGCCAAAAGAGGCAATGGCGATCGCCACAAGCAATAAACCGAGTAAAATTGTCGAAATCCGATTATCTAGCCTACACTTCATGCTGGTTCCATTTGATGGAAAACCGTCGTCTATCTCATTATCCCGATATCGGTGTTTTAGGAGAAGACCTAGTTGCTCAATGGTTGATTTCCCAAGCCTGGGAAATCCTTGAGCGCCGGTGGCGTTGCCGCTGGGGAGAAATTGATATAATTGCGCGACAACGCCCAGATGAAGGTAAGGGAGGGGGAGACAGAAAGACAGGAAGACAGCGGGAGGAAGAGTTTCCCACTACCCATTACCCATCACCCGTTCCCCATTGCCCCATTACCCTGTCCTCTTGCTTAATCTTTGTCGAGGTCAAAACTCGCAGCCGGGGAAATTGGGATGCGGATGGAATGCTAGCGATTACACCGCAAAAGCAAGCTAAACTCTGGCGCACAGCAGAGATTTTTTTGGCAGAGCGTCCAGATTTAGTAAATCTTCCTTGCCGGTTTGATGTCGCTTTGGTCAGATGTCAGCGTCCTAAGACCAATACTGTTCTGCTACCAGAACCTGAAAAGCTCCCTTTGATTTCTTTACCAGAACCTAGAAATTTAGCTGTGGGAGAATATCAGTTGAGTCTACAAGACTATATTCAGTCCGCTTTCGATGAGCCGTTAAGTTAATTAAGCTAGAGTTTCCGGGCAATATCCCAGCCCTTTTGTGAACTGCTGGCGAAAGGCTTCAATATCGCTCCGATCGGGACTACCATGAGAAACCACAGCAACTTGGTAGCGACGCATCACATCGATGGGGGACTGTCCAGTTTCCAGACTCCAAAGCGCCATCTGGAGGCGAATAGCCGGTTCGTAGGGAATACCCAGTTCGTTCATGAACGCCCGGAAGTCACCATCTTGCTGCGCGTTTAGATGGTTACTCATTTTGACCTTGATCACCCAGCCATCAATCTGATGAATCACCGTCATTAAACGAACGGGCAACTGGGGCATTGTGTGTAAATACTCAACCACCCGTAGTGTCAGGCTGGCATTGGCCAGAAAGTAGACGTATTCCATGAGAAGTTCTTAGTGTCTAGGTCGTGCTGGTTCTATAACTCTCATTCTCCATGAGTAAGATAGTCTGCGATAGGGGAGAAGCCCCCGTTCTTATCTGGGGGTATTTACCCAATCTGCAAAGTTAAATTGATCGATTCCTTATCAGTAAACTAACGGCATGACAGAATTTAACGAAGACAGTCACATCAGCGATCCCCGGTTGGGAGAGTCAAAAGCCGTTAGTGGGGCAAGAAGATTAAAGATAGACAGCCCCGAATCCTTACGGTTTCAAGCTGAAGCACCCAGCGGGGATGATATAGATATCGATCGGTTAATCGCCAGTTATGACTATGAACTCCCGGCAGAACTGATTGCCCAGAATCCATCTGTGCCAAGGGATAGTGCGCGTTTGCTGGTGGTATCCCCAGATCATCCCAGCCACGCCATTTTTCGGGATTTACCCGACTTCCTCCAGTCCGGAGATTTACTAGTATTAAATAATACTCGTGTCATCCCTGCCCGCCTCCGGGGTCGTAAATCTACGGGTGCCCCCGTGGAGGTGTTGCTGCTGGAGGAACAGCAGAACAACTGCTGGCTAGCTTTGGTGAAACCAGGGCGACGTCTGCAACCGGGGGCACAGATATTCTTTGAACCACAGAAACTAGGGGCTGAGGAAAAATTGAACCCAGCCTCAAGCCCGAATCAATTGAGTGCGACGATTTTGTCTAGGGATGAGGCGACGGGGGGGCGGGTGTTGCAGTTTGATGTTCCAGCGGGGAGTCGGTTTGAAGATTTGTTGGAGGAATACGGTCAAGTGCCGCTACCTCCTTACATTACAGATTCCCAATCCCAGGCGGAACAGTACCAAACTGTGTATGCCCAGGCTCAAGGAGCGATCGCTGCTCCCACGGCTGGGCTACACTTTACCCCAGAGTTACTCCAGCGCTTGCAAGAACGAGGCATTCAGCAGGCTTCGGTGACGCTGCACGTCGGGGTCGGGACGTTTCGCCCAGTGGAAGTAGAGGATATTACCACCCACAAAATGCATGGGGAGTGGGTAGAAGTCCCCCAGTCTACGGTGGAACAAATTCGGGAAACCAAGGCGAGGGGGGGTCGGATTATTGCCGTGGGGACAACGGTGGTGCGATCGCTTGAGTCAGCTGCTGCGAGTGGGGAATTACACCCCTTTAGGGGCAAGACGGAGTTATTTATCTATCCCGGCTACCAGTGGCGGGTAGTGGAGGGGTTAATTACCAATTTCCACTTACCCCGTTCGAGTTTGCTGATGTTGGTGGGTGCTTTAATCGGGCGTCAGCGGTTGCTGGAATTGTACCAAGTGGCGACAAAGCATCGGTATCGCTTCTATTCTTTTGGGGACGCGATGCTAATCTTGCCGGAAGCCACAATCAGATGACGATGGGACAAGTTAAGGTAATGAGGAATGTCAATCATCGCTGGTCAGTGGTAAATTGCAACTGACAACTAATTACCTTCCCAATTACCTTTTTCCTAAATAGCGAGTGGTGCGGGGTTCTAGATATGCTTAAAAACCACAAACGAATTTATCTCCTTGCGGCTGCTTTGATCGGTCTTGGTTTGACGACTGCCAGCACTGCCTTTGCCGGTGAATCGCGGGCTGGGCGACAAAAGACAACTTCTTTTGAGTCGCCCGTACTCACTAAGCAGATGGTCGAAGGTCTATACACTCAAGATTTTGAGGCAGCGACTTACTTCCAACAAGGAGTGACGCGGTATAATCGCGGAGACTATCGGGGGGCAGAGCTAGCTCTTCGCAAAGCGCTTGAATTCGATTCCAGCATTGCGATGGCTTATTATCTGTTGGGGAATTCCCTAGCCGAGCAAGGACAGCTTGATAAGGCAACGAATGAGTACCTGCAAGCGCTTCGTCTCGACCCCAATTTGGGAGAAGCTTACTACAATTTGGGAGTTGCTTTATATAAGCAAGGGCAACCCGATGCTGCACTGACTGCGTATGAACGAGCGCTAAGTTTAAATCCCAAGTTGGCAGATGCTTACTATAATGTGGGCTTGGCGATGGAGGCAAAAGGTCAAACACAAGAAGCGATCGCTGCCTATCAGCAGGCGATTCAGAATGACCCGAAATATGCAGTCGCTTACTATAATCTGGGACTGCTGTTAGTCAACCAAAATCAAAATGAAGCCGCGATGGCTCAGTTTCAAAAAGCAGTTGAACTTGACCCAACGCTTGCCGATGCTCAATATCAACTGGGGTTACTTTACGCGCAGCAAAATCAGCCGACACAAGCAATTAACGCTCTGAATGCAGCGGCTTCTAAGAATCCGAACTTGGCAGAGGCTCAGTACCAAATGGGGCTGATTTTTGTCCAGCAAGGTAACTCCAAAGCGGCAGCCAATCGATTCAAGCAGGCGGTGCGTCTCAATCCCAATGATGGCGACGCTTATCAACAATTGGGAGCAATGCTGTTAAAGGAGAACCAGGTCAAAGATGCAGCTGCGGCATTGAGGGAAGCCAAGCGCCTCAACCCAAATGATGCCGTGACTCTTTATAATCTGGGCGTGGCTCTGCAACGGCAAGGTCTGCTAGCGGAAGCGATCGCGAATTACCAAGAAGCGATTGTCCTCAATTCCACCCTAGCAGATGCCTTTTTTAACTTGGGAGTAACGCTGCAACAAACTGGACGACGCGAAGAGGCAATCCCCTTTCTTTTCCAAGCTAAAACGCTATTCAATCAGCAGGGGAATGCAGACAAAATTGACCAGATTAACCAGTTTCTACAGCAGTTAGGGGCTTCTTGAATTAAAAATTAAAAATTAAAAATTAAAAAAATATCTTGATTAATTTTTAATTTTTAATTTCTTAAATAGGTAGGCGATTAATGTCTTTGTTGGAACCAATCACAACCATTGCGGCTCCCTTATAGAGTCGATGGTTGGGATTGGGATTAATTTCAAACTTGCCATTGTGACTGACTGCTAGCAGATTTAAACCATAGCGGCTGCGAAGTTGTAGTTCAGAGATGGTTTTGCCGTGAAAATCGTCTGGAATAATAATTTCTACAATACTGTTATCAACGTCCAGATCGAATCGATCTAAAATAGCTGGTTTAGTCAGCGATCGCGCTAACGTACACCCCATTTCATGCTCTGGAAATACCACATGATCTGCCCCGACTTTTGTCAGGAGTTTCATATGGATTTCCGAGGATGCTTTTGCTACCACATGAGTCACCCCGCCTTCCTTCAGATTCAGGGTCGTTACCACGCTAGCTTCGAGATAATTCCCAATCGCCACAATCACCGTATCAAAATCAAAAATTCCTCCCTCTTTAAGGGCAGCGGGTTCAGTCGAGTCCAGCTGCAAGGCATGGGAAGCGATTTGATCGGTCAAAACTTGGGCGACTCTCTTTTCCTCGGCGTCAATACCCAGCACTTCGTAGCCCAGATGGTGTAAGGTCGAGCAGACGCCACGACCAAAACGACCTAACCCAATGACTGCGAATTGATTCTTGGTATTAGTGCTGAGACTGCGAAAAAAGTTTAAAGATGATAAGTTCACAAATAAACTCCGAACTGACTCATTGAGTTAGGGATCATTCGTCGAAAACAATTGTCGGTTTAAACCGACCTTTTAACTTTCAACCTTTTAATCTACAAGCTGCAATTGGGTCACAAACAACTGACAAAAAGCTTAAAGATTACTCAGGTTCTAGCTTATCAAGCATCGGGAATGCGATCGCTATCCGACCAACAAATTCTCCTCCGGATAGCGGATAATGCTGGGGCTGGGATTTCCCAGAATCGCTGACATCAGGAGCAAAACTCCCACCCGACCGATGTACATGGTGGCAATCAATACCAGTTTGGCGAAAACTGAAATGCTCGCTGTAATCCCAGTAGAAAGTCCAACAGTAGCGAAGGCTGAAACAACCTCCAATAAAATTTGGATAAACGCCAATTGTGGATCGCTTATCGCAATTAAAGTGGTGGAACCAATGACCACCAGAAGCGAACCAACTGTCACCCCAGTCGCTTTCACAATTAGCGCCTTCGGGATTTGGCGCTGGTAAGAAACTACTTCTTCCTTCCCTTGTAATGCTGAAAAAGTAGAACTCAGTAAGACCCTTGTTGTCGTGGTTTTAATTCCGCCGCCGGTACTGCCAGGATTTGTCCCAATAAACATTAAGGCAACGGTAATAAAAAGAGACGCTTCGGTCAATTTCCCGATATCAATGGTATTAAAACCAGCCGTTCGAGGTGTTACCGATTGAAACCAAGCCGCCATAAGCTTCTCAGGGAAACTAAGTGGGCCAAAGGTTTGGGGATTGTTGAATTCTGTAAACAAAAAGAGAATTGTTCCCAGGATGAGGAGAAAGAGAGTGGTCGTGGTAGCAATCTTAAAGTTGAGAGAAAAGACTACACAAGCTTGACTTTTGGATAAGCGATCGCGCGTCCATAAATACGCTTCCATAATCACTTCATAGCCAATCCCACCCAAAATAATCAAGGCAGTGACAATCAGGTTGAGCAAAGGCGATCGCACATATTGCATCAAATTATCTGAAAACAAGCCAAAGCCTGCATTATTAAAAGCATTCACACTATGAAAAATCGATAGCCAAAGACCGCGATCCAACCCGTAGTCGGGTACAAACACCAGCATCAGTAAAAAGATGCCAGTAATTTCAATAATCAGCGTTGTGGCAATGATTGAGCGTACCAAGTCCACCACACCAGCTAATCCTGGCTTGTCGAGCGATTGTTGAATCGCTATCTTGTCTCGTAGTCCAAACTTGCGTCCTAGCAACAGCAACAGGCACGTCGTTGCCGTCATGTAGCCCAATCCGCCTACCTGAACCAGCAAGACAAGGAACAATTGTCCCCAAAACGAATAAAATTTCCCCACATCGACCACCGATAAACCAGTTACGCAGACCGCAGACGTGGCAGTAAATAGCGCGATTATCGGATTGCTCCAACTGCCGTCACTGGTTGAAAACGGCAGCATCAGTAAAATCGTTCCCAAAGTGACGAGGGCAAGAAATCCCAAGCAAATAGTTCGGGCAACAGTCATGGTCTAGGGGTCTATCAGGAAAAGTCTTTTTAGAGCTTACTGCTTTCCGAGTTCTGGTAGGCTAATTTTCAGCAACACCGCCTGAAAATTTCATGACTTCAACTCTTTATCAGCAAATTCAGCAGTTCTACGACGCTTCATCCGGTCTGTGGGAACGGATTTGGGGCGAACATATGCACCACGGATACTATGGTGCTGATGGTACTCTGAAAAAAGACCGGCGGCAAGCGCAAATTGACTTAATTGAAGAATTGCTCAAGTGGGCTGAAGTGCCGCTAGAGGGGGGTTTAAAACCCTCCCCCGCCAATATCCTTGATGTCGGCTGCGGGATTGGCGGCAGTTCTCTTTACTTGGCGCAAAAATTTAACGCAGCAGCAACGGGAATCACCCTGAGTCCCGTCCAGGCGACTAGAGCCAAAGAACGGGCAGCCATTGCTGGATTAAGCGATCGCACATCGTTCCAGGTGGCAGACGCCCTGAATATGCCCTTCGCTGACGATTCCTTTGACTTTGTATGGTCGCTCGAAAGTGGCGAACATATGCCCAATAAGCAGAAGTTCTTGCAGGAGTGCTACCGGGTGCTAAAGCCGGGGGGAACTTTTCTCATGGCAACGTGGTGTCATCGTCCTGTCGGGGGCGCAGATGGACAGCTGACAGATGATGAGCGGAAACATCTGGCGGAAATCTACCGCGTCTATGCTTTGCCTTACGTGATTTCACTGCCAGAATATGAAACGCTGGCTCGTAAAGTTTCCTTCGAGAATATTCGCACGGCAGATTGGTCAAAAGCTGTCGCCCCATTTTGGGATATCGTGATTGATTCGACGCTCGATCCCAGAGCGGTTCTGGGTTTGCTTTTCTCCGGCTGGACAACGATTCAAGCGGCGCTTTCACTCGGATTAATGAGCCGGGGCTATGAGCAAGGACTGATTCGATTCGGATTGCTCTGTGCGACTAAGAAATAACGTTTGGGAACAAAAATTGCTTAAAATCAAGCCTGAGTATTCATTCAGGCACGCATGAGCCAGATTTCTCCTGAAAAGTCTTCCCTTCCCAAAACCAGTCCTTCTGAGTCCCACCCGGTGCGGCGTACTGGTTCCTGGCTCTACGCCTTATGGAAGTTCTCCCGCCCTCATACGATTATTGGCACCAGCCTGAGCGTGATGGCGTTGTACGCGATCGCACTTGCAACAGCTTCCGGGGGCGTCACCAGCGTCGAACAGTTTTTGGGTGCATGGATTGCCTGTCTGGGCGGAAATGTTTACATTGTTGGGCTAAATCAGCTCGAAGATGTGGAAATTGACAAAATTAACAAACCCCATTTGCCCATCGCTGCTGGTGAATTTTCTAGGGCGCAAGCTCAAATTATTGTCGCCATTAGTGGAAGTGTGGCGCTGCTGTTGGCGCTTCTTCTGGGACGATATTTACTGTTCACGGTGGGGGTTAGTTTAGCCATTGGCACAGCCTATTCTCTGCCGCCGATTCGGTTAAAACGATTTCCCTTTTGGGCAGCGCTGTGCATTTTCACTGTGCGCGGAGTCATTGTCAATTTAGGGCTGTTTTTACACTTCAATTGGGTATTGCAAAAAAGTCAAGAAATTCCGGCATCAGTCTGGGCGCTGACGATGTTTGTGTTGGTGTTTACGTTTGCGATCGCTATCTTTAAAGACATCCCCGACATGGAGGGCGATAAGCAGTACAACATCAACACATTTACGATTCAACTCGGTAAGCCAGCCGTCTTTAATCTCTCTCTTTGGGTGATTACGGTCTGCTACCTGGGCATGATTGTGGCTGGGATATTATCCCTAAGTGCGGTTAATTCCACATTTTTGATAATTACTCATGTATTCGCACTCTTGTTGCTGTGGTGGCGAAGTAGAAGTGTAGATTTGCAGGATAAGAGCGCGATCGCATCTTTTTACCAATTTATTTGGAAACTCTTTTTCTTAGAATATCTAATTTTCCCCGCCGCCTGTCTTTTAGCGTAAGAAAGGTTAAAACAATCGTCAGGGTAAGCTTAAGCAAAATAGAACCGCTAGAAGTGCCGGAGGGCTACCAAGGGTGGAAACAGAAACATCTCAACTAACTTATTTTCTGGCTGTCGCTGTTGTCGGGATTAGTCTGACTCTCCTGGGTTTTTTCTTGGGGAAGACATTCGTCGCTTCAAACTTTTTTAAAAAAGGGGTGACACTTTATAAACAAAAAGATTACGCGGGTGCAGAGGCAGCTTTCCGCCAAGTGATTGAGCGGCACCGCACCAATGACATGGCTCGATTGCTGTTGGGAAATGCGCTAATGGCGCAAGATAAGATTGACGAGGCGACACCCATATTCCGGGAATTGATTGAGCGATCGCCCAAAAATGTTGATGCTTATTTGAGGTTGGGAGACACGCTGATTAAACAAGACAAAATCGAGGAAGCGATCGCAATTCTTCAAAAAGCTAGAAACTTATATAAAGCGGGTACTACAGAGCAACAACAACTCGATCAACTCATCCAGGAAATGGACACCCCGAAATAAGCTTCAAATTCATTTGAGCGCAGCCAAATCATGACTGAGCGTACCGGAAAAGTATATCTGGTGGGGGCAGGGCCGGGAGATGTTGCTTACCTCACCGTCAGGGCGCAACATCTACTCGTTGAGGTACAGGTGTTAGTCTACGATGCCCTCGTAGATGCCCAGTTGTTGGAGTTGGTGCCAGACAGTTGCCTGAAGTTGGATGTGGGCAAACGCGGTGGACAACCCAGCACACCGCAAGCTGAAATTAACCAACTGCTGGTAGAACACTGTCAGCAGGGAAAGCAAGTTGTGCGGCTAAAAAGTGGCGATCCGTTCATTTTCGGGCGTTCTACTTCAGAAATTCAGGCATTAATTGCCGCTGGGTGTCCTTTTGAAGTTGTACCGGGGATTTCTTCAGCACTAGCAGCACCGTTGCTGGCGGGGATTCCGCTAACAGATCCGGTGATGAGCCGAGGTTTTACGGTGATTACTGCCCATGAGCCAGAGGTTTTGGACTGGGAGGCGCTGGCGCGGATGGAAACGCTGGTAATCTTGATGGGTGGGCGCAATCTCGGTGAAATTGTCTATCAGTTGCATCGATATGGGCGATCGCTTTCTACTCCCGTCGCCGCGATTCGTTGGGCGGGAACGCCTCAACAACAAGTCTGGACAGCTACGCTGGGCACTATCGTTGAGCAAACTACGGGCGAATCTCTTTCTCCCGCCATCATTACCATTGGGGAAGTCGTTGGTTTGAGAGAATACTTGCGATCGCCAGATGCACCAGTCGTCTCAGCTCGACGCCTAAATCCGCCCGTACAATCATCAGAATCTTCAACCCAATCCGCAGGGGTGAGTTTATCAGACATACCTATGGGAAGCCACAGTTCTCAGAAAACCTCGTCTCTAACGACTCAAAACTCTTCCCAATCGCTAGCTGGGAAAACGATTTTAGTGACACGCGCAGCTGGACAATCGGGTGAGTTTTGCTTGCGTCTCCAAGAAGAAGGCGCGACGGTGATTGAGATGCCGACGCTGGAAATTACTCCTCCTTCCAGTTGGGAAGAATTGGATAATGCGATCGCGCACTTATCGGATTTCGACTGGTTAATTCTCACTTCCAGCAACGGGGTTGATTACTTTTTTGAACGGCTGGAAGCGCAAAATCAAGATGCCCGTGCCTTAGCCGGGGTCAAAATTGCCGTCGTCGGGAAGAAAACCGCCCAGAGTCTCAGGCAGCAAGGCTTACAACCCGATTTTATTCCCCCGGATTTTGTTGCAGATTCGCTAGTTGAAAACTTTCCAGAATCGTTAGGAGGCAAGAAAATTCTGTTTCCCAGAGTGGAAACGGGTGGAAGAGAAGTCTTGGTGAAGGAATTAACCGCCCAAGGTGCAGAAGTAATCGAAGTGGCGGCTTATCAATCTCAGTGCCCGAAAGCGATCGCACCCGCCGCCTTAGATGCCCTCCAGCGACAAGCAGTAGATGTGATTACTTTTGCAAGTTCTAAAACCGTGCAATTTTTTGGTCAATTAGTCGGTGAAATCGATAAATTGCCCTTACAAGGTGTCTGTATCGCCTCGATTGGCCCTCAAACTTCTAAAACCTGTCTTTCTCTACTGGGGCGAGTGGATGTAGAAGCCCCTGAATACACTCTAGACGGCTTAACCCAAGCGATCGTCCAGTGGGCGACATCTGAGGCGAATGTCCGCGATCGCTTGGCTCACAACTCAAATATAGATTGCTAGATAGCTATTCTCGATTGGATGCCGTACATTTTAACCCCACCCCTGCCCCTCCCCGTAAACGAGGAGGGGTTTAATATTCCCGATTCTCCTCGCTGCCTGCCCCGCCTTGCTGCCGCTAGTGTCGCGCCGTCAACGAAGAGGGGTTTAATATTCTCCCCTCTCCGTTCACGGAGAGGGGCTGGGGGTGAGGTTCCATATTCTCCTCCCCATAAACGAGGAGGGGTTTAATATTCTCCCCTCTCCGTTCACGGAGAGGGGTTGGGGGTGAGGTTCCAAGTATTACACTCAACTGAAAACCGCGATCATCTCTCTCGAAAGCTTTTCCACCTTTCGTCGTGCCCTTATGGGATAGACGGTTCTAAGATTCTTCCGGATGACAGAGCCGCTAGTAAGTATTTTTAGCTATCATCTATTATTATTAAGATTGTTAACAGTAACTTGCATTTTGGCAGGCTTACCACTCTAGCCAAGGTGGTACGTCAGCTAAGTGCCAGATAGCTGACCCGATATAGTGGCGCTCAACTGTACCCAGATCGGGTGTCACTAGAAACCGCGACTTGCACAACCGTTCATCAGATTGCTTGCATAAAGGTCAAATAAAAGGGTGATAAGTCCCATAGCTACCAAGCAAAAATTGACGCTTGCAAGAACTTTATTTTCAATTCATATGAGGACTGGTACTGGTGACAACACTAAGACAACTTGCCCAAACCAATGAAGAATCTTTAATTGCAGCGTTTTTTCAGGAATCAGAGGGCAAATGGCACTCTGAAAGACGCTACTATACGCTGCCGGATGGAGAAACCAAGGAGATGGTGAGTCTGATTACCGTCCGGTTTCTGGAACAGGGAAGCTCGGAATTGCTACATTTGGCAGAGTTACACCAGCTGGAAGATCCAGCAGCGCTGATTTGTGGTTCCTATGTAGAGTGGAACAGCACAAACTCAGTCACAAACCGCAAAGAGTCCAAAGGTTCGACACTATTTGGCGCATTAGGAACCACACTCTATCGCGATCGCGGCTTTGCCACTCCGAAACCCGTCACGGCTGAGTATTATTTCCCCAATCCCAAAACTTTGTGCTTGCGGACAGAGTACAGAGACTCTTCATTTGAAGAAGAATTAAAACTGATTGGTCGAAGCTACCGCACCCGGCAAACGATCATCTCCCGTGCCGGAGAACAGCAAATGATCGGTCAATATCTAGAAAAGCGCCTTAGCTAGACTTAACCTGCACACCCAGCCAGAAGTGCCACCGCCGCCACTAAATCATCAGGCTCGACGGGCTTAGACTGATACATTTGAAACCCTGCCTTCAGGGCGCGGTTTTTATCTTCCTCCCTAGCGTAGGCGGTCAGCGCTAGGGCTGGAATTTGTTTTCCGGTTTTTTCTTCCAGAGTTCTCATCTTGCCGATGAGGGTGTAGCCATCTTCCTCTGGCATTCCAATATCACTCACCAGCAAATCGGGCTGCCAGCTACGAAGGACTTCTAACGCCTCGGCTACGGATGCGATCGCTTTCACTTTCGCCCCAGACTCTTCAAGCACGAGGGCGATCAATTCGCGTGTATCCGTATCATCATCCACAACTAGCACCTGCAATCCGCTCAGGAGTTGAGGTGCTTGTGCTACCTTCTCCTTAGCTTCCCCGCTCCCCGGCTCCTCTGCCCCCTGGCGCTCCTGCCCCTCGGTTTCTCGACTTTTATCAAAAAGTGGCAGAAGCACTGTAAACGTTGCTCCCTGCCCGATTCCGAGACTAGCAGCACGAACGGTGCCACCGTGCAATTCCACCAAGTGACGCACAATCGCTAATCCAAGTCCTAATCCTCCATGCGATCGCGTGGTACTCGCGTCAGCTTGCCGAAAGCGGTCAAACGCATAGGGCAGAAAGTCGGGGCTAATGCCCATGCCTGTGTCGCTAATTTGGATTTGGGCAAAGAAGGTTGAAGGTTGCGGGTTATTAGGTGGAGAGTTCGTGGGTTGCACTTCAACTTTTTCTTCAAGTTTTCCTTCAACCCTCTCCAGCCGCACCTCAATTTGCCCGCCTTCTGATGTGAACTTGATGGCGTTGGAGAGTAGATTCCAAACGACTTGCTGCAAGCGATCTGGATCGGCAGCGACCAAGCCGACTGAGCGGTCTAGTACCGCCTTGACTCGAATCCCCTTGGCATCCGCTGCCGGACGCAAGATATTAATCGCTTCATCAATGATAGGTATCAGCTCGATCGAGCGAATATTCAGGTGTAGCTTGCCCCGAATAATCCGCGAGACATCTAGAATTTCATCGGTGAGTTTTACCTGCGCCTTGGCGTTGCGCTCAATACTCTCAAGGGCACGACTGATAACAGTGGGAGTTAGCTTCTGATTGCGGAGTAGCGTTGCCCATCCGAGGATAGAGTTCAGGGGGGTGCGGAGTTCGTGAGACAGGGTTGCCAGGAACTCGTCCTTGAGGCGATTTACCTCCTGTGCTTCCCGGTAGAGTCGGGCATTGTCAATTGCCAAAGCAGCCCGATCCGCGAGGTCTTGCAGAAAGAATTGGTCATCACGAGTATAGGAGTATCCGGGGCGATCGCGCGAAACGAATAAAGTCCCAATCCGCCGACCTCGTACCTCTAAGGGTGCGATCAAAATGCTGTACATCCCAAAGCGCTCTAAGTAGGGCAAATACTTTGACTCGCGCAAAGGTTGTATCTCCTCTGGCGACACGACTGGAATCAGTAGCGTCTCGCCTGTTTTAAAGACCCGACCCGTCAAACCCTCATCAACGCGGTGTGCCTCCGTGGCGAGGGTTTCTTGCAAGCAGGCGAGGGCTTCTGGGTTTGGATGATAAATTGCTACCGGGTTGAGGTACTTTCCATCATCTGATAGGATGCGAACTACGCACAGATTTCCCAGTCGCTGCGCTATTTGCTGACTGACGAGTTCTAGAACTGCTTGAAATTCCGGAATTTTCTCAGCAAAAGCTCGCGATACCTCGCTCAAAGCTTGCCGATGCGCTTCCAGACGAGCGGCTCTTCGCTGAGTTTCGGCTCGTTCTAAGGCTAACTGCACCGCAGCGGGCAGACGGTTGTAATATTTGGGCAACTTCAGAACGTAGTCGGACAGCCCCGCCTTCATCGCTTCTACAGCAATCTCTTCGCTGCCTGTATTGGTAAACATCACCACGGGGCAGTCAGGATACCGATCTTTAACGGCACGCAACACCTGTAGACCATCACTCCAGCGCAGTTGATAGTCAGTGACAACGGCATCGAAGCCATCTGCCGCCAGCGCCTGGTTTAAGCCATTGATTTCTGCAATCTCCTGAATTTGGAGATCGGAAAAGGCTCGGCTGAGCTGACGAGCTGCTAGAAGGCGGTCATCAGGGTTGTCATCGATCAGTAAAATACGTAAGGTCTGGCTCATATCCGCTATTTAGTTGGAAGGTTGAAAGGGTTGAAGATTTAAGCTTTCAGCTTTCAAAGTCTTTCCAACTTTCAACTCTCCTCTAATTTTGGCTTCTGGTTGAAAATGAGCCAATATGAATTCAGTGTTTTCACCATATCCAGCAACGCTTCAAAAGCAACTGGTTTAACCAAGTAAGAGTTGGCTCCCAGGTCATAGGCTTGGTTGATGTCACGATTTTCCTCGGAGGAAGTTAGAACAACAACCGGCAGGCGCTTCAGGTCTGGCTGCTGCCGTAACCATTCCAGCACCTCAAGACCCGACTTGCGAGGGAGTTTCAGGTCTAGCAGGATCAAAACGGGTAGGGGGTAGCGATCGCGATCGGTGTAAGGCGGTTCGCCCGCAAGGTAAAACACGGCTGCCTCCCCATTTTCCACCACTTGCAATGGGTTAAGCAGGTTAGCTTTCCGAAAAGCTCGCTGGATCAGGAAAATGTCATTGGAGTCGTCTTCCACCAGCAAAATAGTATAGTTAGACGCGTTCAACATTCGTCTCTAGCCTTGGGCAGGTCTATCCAAAATCTGCTTCCCTCACCAGCTTGCGACTCGACTCCGGCATGACCTCCCATGCGTTCTAACCCTTTCCGCACAATTGCCAACCCAATGCCAGTGCCGGGGTAACTTTCAATTCCGTGTAGGCGCTCGAAGACGCGAAAAATGCGTTGTTGATGTTCTGGAGCAATGCCGATGCCGTTGTCTTCTATCCACAAGCGTACCCAAAATTGGGAACTTGCTGAAGGTTGATTACTCTCTGGCTCTTCGGCTGTAGACGCGATCGCTCTTGTCTCTACAATACCCTGTTTCTCGGCTTCCCCTCTCTCCCTAACTTCTGCCCATACTCGCACCTGCGGTTGGACTCCAGGAGCGATGAATTTTATCGCATTATTTAGCAAATTTGTCAAGACTTGAATCAAGGTGGTGCGATGCCCGATGATTTGAGGCAGCAGTGGTTCTACTGTCACTTGGACTTGTTTTTGCCGCAGTTCTGGCTCTAGTTGAGCGAGGACTTCCACCACCAACGTTTCTAGGGAAATCGGCTGGAGACGGATCTCCGTGCGGCTGAGGCGACTATAGTCGAGCAGATCCTGGATTAAGGTATCCATGCGCTGAGAAGCCGTAATAATGCGCTGGGCATAATCTTGCCCGATGGCATCTAAGGAGTCGCTATAGTCTTCTAACAAAGCGTGACTGAAACCCTGCATAGCACGCAATGGCGCACGGAGGTCGTGAGAAACGGAATAGGCAAACGCTTCTAATTCAGCATTTGCTTCCTGCAATTGGACAGTGCGATCGCTAACGCGCTGCTCTAGTTGTGCATTGTTCTGTTCGAGCTGTTCTCGTAACTCAGCTTGCTGCATTGCGATGGCAAGTTGGTTGGCAACCTCAGTGGCAATCTCTTGGTGTTCCGGATTAAACGTTGCCGGTTCCGTGGCACTTAGAATCAGTTCGCCGAGCAGATTTTCTTCGACCCGCAGGGGCACAGTCATGCAGCTGCTTTGCCCTTCCCCCATTCGCTTCATGGCAGGCGGACAACGATTGAGTGCCGCGTTCTCTAGAGAATAGGTTCTCTGTTGCCCTAAGAGAAATCCAGGCACAAAATCGTCAATTTGGAGCGTAGCGCCTTCTTGGAACGGTAAATCTCCATTAACACTTCCGGCTATCACCTGGGCAACGCCAGTTTCAAAGTTAAACAACACCACAAAAGATTGCTGGCAGGGCACTAAGCGCCGCATCCGCGACAATGCGGCGCGGATAACTTCTGCCGGTGAATGCGCTTCCAGAATTGCCCGGTCGATCTGATGCAAAGCTTCCAACCGTTGGGCAGATCGACGCAGCGCGTTTGTTTGCTCTTGGGCGATCGCGAGGGCGTGTTTGTAGGTTTTTGCCACTCCCATCAACTGACGGCTGGTGAACAATGCCAGCAGGCTTCCCAACCCAACCGTTAAGCCGAGAGTGCTGCCAATCGTCAGATAGGTTGTTTTTTGAGCGTTGTCAGTGCGAACATCCCGCAGCACCTCCTCGGTTCTGATGAACGAGGCAAGCTGAACCCGCATCGCATCCATCAGCTGTCTACGAGTGTTAAACACAGAGAATTCATAATTGCTATTGCGCTGCTTGCGAGCGATCTGGGAGGGGGCATATCGATTCCACTGTTCATAAATTGCCCGCAACTCTTTGAGGCGCTGAATTTGACGCGGGTTGTCCGAAATTAAAGAACGCAAGTCATTAAAGGCAGGATCGATTAACAAACTTGACGCTTGGTAAGGCGCTAGAAAACTCGGATTGCCGGTGACGAGATACCCGCGTATCCCGCTTTCCATATCTAACAGCAGTCTCTGAGTATAGTTTGCTTGGGCAATGACTCGATCGGTGTGGTCAACCCACCGCGTCACCGAAAGTAGGTGGTTGAGCTGCAAAAATAAGATGCCCGAGAGCACTAGCATCAAAATCAACGGCAACGCGATCGCACGAGTTAGCCTGTGTCGAAAGTTGTTTTGAGCAGTCTCAAATAGCGCCATTTCAACCCTTCAAGCCTTTCGGCTCTAGCAGTAAGCTTTAGCGATCGCACTCGGCGGAAGCCGTCAGCAGCGGCTATGTTGTTTCCTTTACTTTGAAAAAATACTGAGCCAGCAGATCCAAAGATAGCGATCGCCTACTTCCAAGCTAACAACTTACAACACAATAGCAATCCCCAATTAGTTATTAGTTAAAACTCTGTGCAACTTCCTGAATTTCTTCGAGTAACATTTCCCTCTCCAAACTCCTGATAAATGGCTGGCTCAGAAAAAGTTGCATTGGGCGTTATGCACTGGGTGTTATTCACTGGGCGTTATTTAATAATGGCTACCCGATTTTCGGTGATGAACGGCGGTGACGCCTTCCTGCTGTAACACCTTGCCATTTTCCACCACAGCGTAAACCAACCAGTGATCGCCACATTCCATGCGGTTGCGGGCAGTACATTCTAGATAAGCCAAGGCGTCGGTGAGAATCGGACAACCATTTTGGGCGTCTTGCGTAGCGACACCCGCAAATCGGTCTTCACCAGGACCAAAAGGTTTGAGAAAATGCTTCATCAAGCCGATGTGCTTGCCTTCTCCCAAAATATTTAAAACAAATTTTCCGCCAGAATGCATCAGCGATTCAATCGCTCGATCCTTGGCGACAGCAATGGTTAAACCGGGGGGATTAAAAGTTGCCTGAGACACCCAAGAAGCCAACATCGCCCCGCTGAGTTCGCCTTGTTTCGTTGTTACAACGGAAAGAGAGCCAACTAGATGCCCTACCGCTTGTTCGATCCTGGCAGATTGCGAAGGTGAAATCGGTTGCACGCTTAACTGTTGTCGAGCCATTTTGGCTTTTTTAGCTTTTTTCAACGCTTGGGCGAAGTCTGTCCCGGCTTCTTCGCAATATTTCAGCGTCACCTCGGTGGGTTTAAATTTGACTCGAATCGGGTCGAAGCCAAAGCGATATCCAGCATCTTTTAACTTGCCTTCTAGTAGATCGATCGCTTCTCCACTCCAGCCATAAGAACCAAAAACACCCGCCAGCTTGCCTTTGCTCGCGTTGGATAGGACAATGCCCAAGGCAGTTTGAATCGGCGTGGGAGCATGACCGCCGAGGGTAGGAGAACCCATGATAAACCCATCTGATTTTTCTACAGCTTCTTGAATTTCCGAGGGTTCGGCAAATTCGCAGTTAATTGATTCGACAGCAACGCCTGCTTTGGTAATACCACTAGCGATCGCTTGCGCCAAGGTCGCCGTATTTCCATAAGCTGAAGCATAGAGCAGCGCCACGCTCGTTTCAGTTGCCCTTTGCTGCTGGTTCCATTGCCGATAAGCTTGAGTGAGCGGGATCAGACTGTAGCGCACCAAGGGGCCATGACCCGTCCCATAGAGTCTGGCTGGCAAATCCTGTGTCAGTTTGTCTAGCGCTGTTTCGACTTGCCGAGCGTGGGGAGCCATCAGACAATCGTAATAGTAGCGCCGATCTTCGCTAAACACCGTCCATCCTTCATCAAACACCTGATCGCCGCAAACGTGCGCCCCGAAAAGCTTATCCGTATACAAAATTTCGGTTAGGGAGTCGTGGGTGCAAAGGGCGTCAGGCCAACGGGGACTAGGCGTGGGGATAAATTGTAAGTGATGACCTTTGCCTAAATCGAGGGTTTCTTCCCCTCGCATTATGGCAATTTGTAGATTGTGTTCTTGTAAAGTCTCTGGGAAAGTGTTTTCAAAAAGATTTCGCAGCAGAATTGACCCTGGATTCGAGCAAACAAAAGTAATTTGAGGAGCCAGTTTTAGTAAAGCATTCAGCGTAAAAACTCGGTTGGGGTTGACGTGTCCTAAAATCACGTAATCCAGCTTTTTTAAGTCAAATCGCTGCTGTAAAGCGGACAGAAAAATGCCTGTAAATGATTCTCCCGGCGGATCGATGAGCGCTGTTTTATCCGCTTGAATCACATAAGAATTCGCCGTTGTGCCCCGTTGTAGAGCATATTCGATTTCAAACTTAAGTCTGTCCCAAGTGCGCGATCGCAACACAGTTGTATCTGCACCAATCGGGAGAACCTGAACATCGCGGGGTTTTGTGGCTGTCATCATAAGTTAAAACGGTAATTTTTTTAAACGCAAAGGTACACTCTCATACGCAAAGTTAAAGCTGCTTCTTTGCGTACCGAGAGCGCTAACCTTGGCGCATCAAGAGCGTTAATAATAATTTCCGATCTTGCGATGGTGAACCGCTGTGAGGGCGTCGGGTTTGGAGACGCGACCGGATTGAACGGTGCTGTAAACTATCCAATGATCGCTGCATTCCATGCGGCTAGAGACTTCACACTCCATGTATGCGAGGGCTTCCGTCAGAATTGGGGAACCATTCTCCGCAGGCTGAGATTTGATCCCGGCAAATCGATCCGCGCCAGGGGGGAATCGTTTTAAAAAGTGCCGCATCAAATTTTGATAATTTCCTTCTTCTAAGACGTTGAGGACAAAGCGATCGCCTACTTGCATCATGGACTCAATAGCCCGGTCTTTTGCGACAGCGATTGTGAATCCTAGGGGTTGGAAGCTGGCTTGTGCCACCCAGGAAGCTAACATGGCACCTTTGACTTCGCCTTTTTTGGCAGTGATGATGTACAATCCACCGCTGATGCGTCCCAGGGCTTTTTCTAATTCGGCATCAAGAGATTTAATCTGTTTGATGTTGCGATCGCGGGTGAGCAATTGTCCTAAGTCTGTACCTGCTTCTTCACACAACTGATAGGTGGCTTCTCCGGGTGTATCTTTAATCCGAATTGCTGGAAATGCGACTGTCAGCCCTAACTCTCTAAATTTACTCACCAGCGGATCGACGGGTTCGTCATCTCCTCCGTATGACTCCAGAATCCCGACTACTTGTTTTTCCTTAGCAGCGGCTAAAACGGTGCCAATCGCAGCTTGGGCGGCGGCAGAGGCGGCTGGGGGTGTGGCAATGACTAAGCCGGATGAACGCCCTACCAGTTCTTGCACCTCCTGAGGATCGGCGGATTTCAGGTCGAGTGTCTCGACGGCGACGCCTGTTTTGGTGATGCCTTTGGCGAGAGATTGGGAAAGGCGATCGCTATACCCGTAATCGGAGACGTAAAATACCGCTACTGTCGTCTCGCCCTTGGTTTGAGCTTGACTCCACTGGCGATAACGTCCCGTCAGTTCCACAACGTTGTGGCGCAGCAGCGGGCCGTGTCCGGTGGCGATGGTGTGTACTTCTGGCAGTTCTCCCATCCGTTTCAGTGCAGACAGCACGGAACGGGCATTCGGAGCCATCAGGCATTCGTAGTAAAACCGATAATCGGCTTCGATGGCGGCTAAATCTTCATCGAAGGTGCTATCCGAGCAATAGTGCAAGCCAAAGGCGTCGCAAGTATACAGGATTTGGGTTTTGTGGTCGAAGGTGAAAATCGTGTCGGGCCAGTGCAAGTTGGGAGCAATCACGAATTCCAATTCGTGTCCGTTGCCTAAATCCAACTTGTCGCCATTTTTGACGATTCGCCGCTCAAACGGCTGATGCACAAAATCTTCGATAAACTGGATTGCGACTTTTGACCCAACCACCGTTACCTGGGGAGCCAGTTTCAAGATGTCTTTGACTAATCCGCTGTGGTCTGGCTCGGTGTGGCTGATAATCAGGTAATCAATTTCTTTTGGGTCGATGAGTCCATGTAATGCATCCAGATATAGCTGGCGGAACTTTTCATGGGAGGTATCCACTAAAGCCGTCTGCTCACCCCGAATGATGAAGGAATTATAGGTGGTGCCGTTTTGCAGCCCAAATTCAATGTCGAAGCGATCGCGATCCCAGTCAAGCGAGCGAATCGTTGTCGTGTCAGGGGCGATTTCGCCGGTCTGCATGGTGAGGCGTTTTTGGGTTCGGTCGGTGAGCGCTACCATCTCTGGTCTCCTTCTGTTGCAACCCATTAGGTATTTTTTCTTCTTTCATTCTGCCACGAGTCTCTTGTAAAGATTTATTAAAAAACCTATGAGTGAGTTAAGAGTTTTAAAAGTGCCGAACGGCTCCAGGCTCAGAGAACGATGAATTGGCTAGCTTTAACGATTGGGAATTCGCGGCTGCACTGGGCGTACTTTGTGGGAGAAATTCTTCAGGATGCCTGGGATAGCTACTATCTGCCAGCGGCAACTGTGAATCGTCTGGCGCAGCGCTTAGCAGCGGGTAAATTTCCACTGGAAATTTTGCCACCCAGTCCGACCAATTCACTATCCAAAATCCACAATCAGCAATCAAAGTTGCCGATTTATCTGGCTTCGGTGGTTCCAGAGCAAACAGCACTTTGGCAAAGTTACCCAGATATCCGTGTCATGACTTTAGACCAATTGCCCCTTGAAGGACTTTATCCCACTCTTGGTATTGACCGGGCTTTAGCGGTGTTGGGTGCTGGCGAAGTTTGGGGCTTGCCTTCTTTAGTGATTGACGCTGGAACTGCTTTGACATTTACGAGTGCAGATGTCAACCATCGGCTAGTGGGTGGGGCGATTTTGCCTGGGTTAAGGTTACAGCTACAGTCTCTAACCCAAAGAACTGCTGCGTTACCACCGATAGAATTGCCCCAGGAAATGCCGCCGCGTTTTGCTGTAAACACACCGGAGGCGATTCAGAGTGGCGTTATCTACACTGTCTTGGCTGGAATCAAAGACTTTATCCAGGCTTGGTGGCAGAAATTTCCAGGTAGTCGGGTGATTTTGACGGGAGGCGATCGCGCTACTTTATTTGCTTATCTCCAAATCCAGTTTCCTGAAATAGCCAGTCAGATAATTAGCGACCCGAATCTGATATTTATGGGAATGCGGTCAGTCGTTCTTAGTTCTTAGTCCTTAATAAAGCGATTCACATCAAATCCGCTTGATTCTCCACAATTGAGAAAAACCTTACCCCGCCTCCACCTGCGGCTCCGGCTCCTCTCCGCAAGCGGAGAGGGGTTGGGGGTGAGGTTCTTTTATTAATTCCAGTAAAAGCGCACAGCCTATGCGCCCCTAATGCTTACTAACGAAATCTCGAATATGCTGAGCCACGACATCTGGAAGCGCTTCGGGTAGATCGTTTCCCGCAAAGCTAATAATTTCCAACTGAGCTGATGGAGTTAAGTCGGCGTAGGCTTGACTTTCAGCAATTCTAGAACGACTGTCGCGATCGCCTTGCAAAATCATAACGGGGACTTTCAGCCACTCCAGTCTTTCTTTCAATAATTCTGCTTGAATTTCGGCGCGGCGGCGTTGAAATAATAGCTTGTCGGTAGTGGGAAACTGCACCGGCTGTTCTTGTCGCCGCTTCTTTTGCCCAGTCTGCTTGCGGGGAAACAGGCGATTGTTGGAGACACGAGCGATCGCATCTATGAGCGATCGCCACCCGGAGGATACCACCTTAGACAGCCGCTTAAATAGAGATGTAAATAGAGAGGGGCGCGATCGCTCTGTTCTTAATCCCTCCGCTTCCACCCCAATTGGCGCTAACAGCACTAATCCGCGCACCTGTTCCAAATATTTCAGCGCGAAGCTCGCCGCAATCCACCCTCCCAGCGAGTGACCAATTAAAAAAACTTCTCGCTGATTCAATGCCTCTAACAATTCAGCAAGACATTCCATCTCCAACTCAATTGAGTAGTGAACATCCGGGCGTTCGGAGTCACCAAAGCCGAGTAAATCCGGGGCAAAGCAGTGGTAATCCCGACTCAAACAATCGATGACAGCTAGCCATTGACTGCTATCGTGAGCCGATCCGTGTAAAAAAACCAAAACTGGCCCTTGACCAACTTCGCGCCAGAAGATTTGTCCTTGAGACAGCTTAATTCGAGAATTGCGTAGCGGTAGAGTCATCCTAGATTTTAGATTTTAGATTTTAGATTCTAGATTGACGATGGATTGACTCATCCAAAATCGAAAATCCTGCTTATGCGAGGGTTGTCAAGCCGTTCAAGTAGTCCTGCAACTGCTGGTCGTGGTCATGGCAGAGTTTCCCTTGAGGCAAGGATGTCACTGAGAAAGCTTTGACTTCCATAATTTCCAGCGTATCCCGAACCTGCATTTCTCCCTGCACTTCTGCTTCTAGCGCTACACAAATCGAATGAATTCTGGGATCGCGGTCTGGCGAAGAATAAACTCCCACTAACCGGCGAATTTTTACTAACTCCAGTCCAGTTTCTTCCGCCAACTCCCGCCGCGCTGATGTCGGAATGTCCTCACCCCAATCAACAATACCGCCAGGAAAACCCCATTCACCTGTGTCTCCGCGTCGAATGAACACAATTCGACCATCTGGCAAAATCGGGATGATAGTTGTGCCGATAATGGGATGGCGGAAAATAATCCCTAGCACTGTTTGTATAAATCGCCATGACCGACGCATAGGCAAAAGAAGCTTTACTTCAACGCAGAAAGGAACTTTTACTTTTAGAGTCAATTTATGAGCAGGAAGTTCTCCGATTCCAGATAAAATTTAAAACTTTGCAAAAGGAGGGTTTCCCCAAGGGCTGAATCCGCATAGTTCTGGGGATGCCAGAATTGCTTATTCATCCACCTCTACAAATTAAAATTTTAAATCAGCGAGAATTTCCGCTTTTTGAGATTCAGTCACCTGAAGATAAATCTTCTCAATGTTACCATCCGAGCCGATCGCATTCATGTGCAGCGCTGAAAGCGTATCAACTGCTTGGTGCGGAATTTTTTAGCTTTTTGCTGCGGTTACGGCTGACAATTTTACCCAGCCAAGAAGCAGTATCGCTGAGTTTTAGGGACATGGGGATGTTTTCAACCGCAGCAAGTCAGCGCTTTTTAGTAGGCTGCTGACAGGCTGTTATGATATACGTTACAGATGCAAGTTCGGTCACGTCAGTCTGCGACCCGCCGTTTTTAGGCTAGCCTGTTTCGATGTTTCTTCCACAGGTTTGAAGGCAGAGGCTTCCAGAGCCAAAAAAATGCTCTGGGAGAGCAACACACTCTCTGTCTAGATTCACTTGGACAAGAGTAGGTTCTGAGAAGTTGCTAGAGACGCTTTAATTTTGCGCTTCTAGGTCGCTCTTCTCTCTCTCGGCTTTCACCTGAATCAACTGTTCGGATGGATATTGTTGGATGACTATTTACATCGAAAGTCTGTCTTCGCAGGTTACTCCAGAAGACTTTAAACAAGTCTCTGCATCTGGTTCAGCCAAAAGTGTGGCGATACCAAGCGACCGGAAGACAGGCAAAGTGCGGGGCTTTGCTTTCGTAGAGAGGGTGGAAGCTCCGCAAAAAAAGACAGCTATTTCGGTGCTGGATGGTGCAAAATGGATGGGGCGTCAGATGCAGATCAACCAAGCCAGACCGAAGGAGAACCCTCGAAAAGAGGGCGATCGCGGTAGATTGCCAGATTGGCAGATTCTAGCACCTGCTTTTCCAAGCCTTGGGCGTGACTGGCAACACCAACAAGCATCAGGTGCGGGGGAAAACCCAAAGGCACCATTTTTTAGTCGTATATCAAAGAGGTGAACATGGCGAAGCGCCGTAACCCTAAGAAAGAAAAGGCGCAGCGTAATCAAGCATACGCCCGCAAGTTTCGTAAACGTCAAACTACGGGTCGGTTCTCTAAATTCCGGCGTCAAAGATCGCCCGGAGAGAGAACTAATGAGGAGGATGAAGACAAGATGGGAGGAGGAATGGGAGCAATGGGCGGCGCGATGGGTTAGCCATTGCTCGGTGCTGAGGATTGAGGGTTGAGGACTGAGGACTGAGGATTGAGGACTGAGGAAGAAAAATATTTTTCCTCAGCTACTAACTCTTTTGCGAAATTGAGAAATCCCCTATTCAGCCCTCAGTCTTGATTACTCAGTCCTCAGTCCTAATTACTCAGTCCTAACTACTCAGCCGAGACTGGGCAGCTTGAATCGCTTGTCTCACTTGCTCAAATCCGGTACCGCCGTAGCTGTTACGAGCGGCAACTACTTGTCTTGGAGAGATGGCTTCATAGATGTCTGGCTCAAAAGCTGGGTGCAATTCCTTCCATTCTTCCAAGCTCAAATCCTTGAGAAGTTTACCGGCAGCGAGGGAAGTTTTTACAACCTTGCCCACGAGATTGTAAGCTTCCCGGAAGGGGACACCCCGCGCTGCTAGGTAATCAGCAACATCGGTCGCGTTGGAGAAATCTTCCGCGACGGCTTCTGCAAGGCGAGCGGTACGAAATTCTAGCCCCTCGCGAAACAAAATGGTCATTGCTTCTAGGCAGCCTTTAACGGTCTTTACACTGTCAAATAGGCTTTCTTTGTCGTCTTGTAAGTCTTTGTTGTAAGCCAAAGGTAGCCCTTTCATCAGCACTAGCATTCCTTGCAGATGCCCAAAAACACGACCTGTTTTACCCCGCACGAGTTCAGGCACGTCGGGGTTTTTCTTTTGGGGCATGATGCTGGAGCCGGTGGCGCAGCTATCTTTGAGGGTGACAAAGCCGAATTCGTGAGATGACCAAAGGATGACTTCCTCCGATAAACGGCTGAGGTGAACCATGATCAGGCTGGCGCTAGAGAGAAATTCAATCGCAAAATCGCGATCGCTCACGCCATCCATACTGTTGGCATAGACCCCATCAAAGTTGAGCAGTTTGGCGGTGTAGTGTCGATCGATGGGGAAAGTGGTTCCGGCAAGTGCGCCACTCCCCAAAGGCGAGATATTGACGCGCCCATAGACTTCTCCTAGCCGCTCCCAGTCCCGTTCTAGCATTTGAAAGTAGGCGAGGAGGTGGTGAGCTAAAGAGACTGGTTGGGCGCGTTGTAGGTGCGTATAGCCGGGAATTAGGGTTTCGACGTAATTTTGGGCAAGGTCGAGGAGAACTCCCTGAAATTCGCGCAACTGGCTGCGAATTTGGGAAATTTGATCTCGCAAGTAGAGGCGGGTGTCAGTGCCTACTTGATCGTTGCGAGATCGCGCCGTGTGCAGTTTTTTGCCGACATCTCCGGTAATTTCTGTCAGCCTACGCTCCACCGCAAAATGAACGTCTTCTGCATCTATCCCTGGATTGAAGTTTCCTTCTCGGTATTCTTGGCGGATTTGTTCTAAGCCTGCGACTAGCTGTTGTGCCTCCGACTCTGAAATAATGCCGGTGTGAGCGAGCATTTTGGCATGGGCAATCGAGCCGGTGAGGTCGTATTCGATGAGTTCGATGTCGAAGCCGATACTAGCGTTGAAGCGAGCGATCGCAGGATGCAACGCCGATTCAAACCGTTGGCTCCAAGTTTTTTGTTGAGTCACGAGCTTCTTGGTAACGTTGGATTAACAGATTCAAAGGCGAGCAGCTTGAAAGGCGAGCAGGTTGAAAGTTGGCTCGTCGAGAAGGTTGTAGCTTGCAAAGGCAAGCATCTTACTCTTTAGCAAATTTCAGGACGAGCAAGCTGTATCCAAACATTCAACTTTCAACCTTCGACCTTTAACTTTTTAAACCTTCAAACGCTATCCACTAAGCTGTAATCCCTCGAATCAGGTAGCCAAAAAACAGCCCAATTAACAGTGCCCAGACTTGCCCTGATTTAATGAAGTAGTTAAAGGCATTTTGCATCTGGTCTAAGACTTTTGGGTCTCTGATTTGCTGCGCCAACACGGGCCAATTGATTGGCGAGTGCGAAAACCACAGCGATACACTATCGTAACTGTGGGTCAAGTTGGGCAACCAACCGATTATTTCGTGCATTTCATTAAGCACCATGACTCTGATCTCCTCACAACAAATAGAGATGTTGGCAAAGGTTGCTCGCGCATCCGTTCAGATTGTTATTAACACAAAGCTGATGTCTTTGCTAGTGGGGGAGTCAGCGATGGGTAATTCGTGATGGGTATAGGAAATGACCCATGACTCATTACCGATTAACTTTTGACCTGCATCACCACTAGCGTCATATCATCTCCGTTCCGGCTGGATGGACCAATAAACTGCTGTACCTGCTCAAATAGGTAATCTAAAATCGCTTGGGTGCCGTTGCAATGCTGGCAAGCCCACTGGAAGGTGCGGCTCAGCTTTTCTTCGTCAAAGCGATCGCCATTTTGATTTGCCGCATCGGTAAAACCATCGGTGTAATAAATAATCGTGTCCCCAGGATACAGCTGGACTTGGGCATCTTCATACTGGGAATCGGCATCTAGACCAATCAGCATTCCCCAGGTATCCAAGCGCTTGATGGAACGGGTTGATGCCTGCCACAACAAGGGAGGATGGTGGGCGGCATTACTGTAAGACAGAATCCGGGTTTGCGGATCGTATTCGGAATAAAACAGGGTGACAAACCGATGGGAGTTTTCTAAATCGGCATACATTACCCGGTTTAAATGTTGCAGGATCTTCGCCGGTGAGTGCCTGTTTAGCACTTCGGCTCGCAGCATCCCCCGCGTCATCGTCATGATTAGACCCGCTGGGACGCCTTTGCCCATGACATCCCCGATTACCAGGCTCCACGGAACCGATCCTCTTCGGGCAGTTTCCACTTCCGAATCACTGTCTGTTTGGGGGCGCAGCTGGTCATAATTGGCGGGAATAAAATCATAGTAATCTCCGCCGACGCGACTAGCCGTTTGGCACTTTGCCGCTAGTTCGACTCCATAAATATTCGGACATTGTCGCGGTAGTAGGCGCAGCTGGATATCGGCACCAATTTCTAATTCTTTATCCAGGCGTTCTTTTTGGCGTAGTTCGACGGTAAGTTCATCGTTTGCGATCGCAACTGCTGTTTGATCGGCAACTAAGCGCACCAACTTCTGCCGGGTGTCTGTCCAAATATATTTGGGATCGCGGCTGAACACATAAAGACGTCCCCGCTCTGTATTTTTCACCAGAATCGGAGTGCCAAATACCTGAATGTCTGGCCCTAAAAACCGAGTCAGTTGAGCATCCAATGATGGCGGCGCGGCGATCCCCTCTGCCGTTGTCGAGGGATTACTCGCCTGACGGGTTGCCGAGTTAAGCGCCTTGCGAATATCTTGACAAGACTGACCTTCCTGACAGTGCAAGCGCTCTAGCCGCACTTGACCGTTCGGCAAAAACCGGATGAGAATGCCGCCATCGGCATCTGTCACCCGCGTTGCCATCAGCGGAATCAACTCCAAAAACTGATTCAAGTTATTGAAGCTACGCAGGGCAAACCCTAACGACGAGAGCAAGTCTTGAATCTTTCGCTGTTCTCGATGCAAACGCGCCACCAGTTCTTTGAGCGCAAAAACAGGCGTCGTGTCGGCGGTGGTACCGCCGTCAGGCAAGGGAGATGGCTGGCGAGGAAGGGGCACAGCAGTCATAGCATCAGGAGTCAGAGTTCCGCACGAAGGTTTTAGCTGTCAGGATATCTTCACAGATTCTGGCTTAAAGATTGCCATTTTTGGCAACGGTTTGGGGAAAACGCCTTTGATTTAAAAAAAATTAAGAAGGCGTTAGAGCAAAATTGTTCCCGATTACTATCGCAACAGTTGCCAGTTGCAGCTAGCCGTCCGGACGCGATCGCTAAACAAAAGGAGCCGACTTGGCTGTTCTTGAGGTGTAAATATACCCTTAATTGCAGGTTCTGCCAATCACCCAGAGGGGCTTTTTGAAAACTTATGCATAAGTCTATAGACGGAAATCACCATAACTGTCGCTATAGTAAACCCGATCTATACCAAAGCGCCCCTTATTATGTTTGATTAGTTCATCGACGGCATCGCCTAAGAGTAGCAGACAGCAATACATATGCTTGTGGAGTGATTTTACAAGCCAAGACTGTAAATTTTAACCGGATGGCGTGTGTATCCCTAAAGTAAAGATTTCTTCCAAAAGAAAGTTTGGAATAGGAGCGGGTTGGAAAGCTTTAGTAGCACGGTGTTTTTCGATGGCATCTTTTAAACCCATCGAAGGTTTCGTGTGAATCGTCATCTTTGCTCCGATTGCTTCTAGCCGATTTTTCAGCCGAGAATTGCCAATTTTAGAAGGGGTTTCCGAGTGAAAAACTTGAATCTCTGATGACGACCCTACAGCATCTGGATCGTCCAAAAGTTCAGCCTGAACCGAAGGGTGCAGGTGGGTAATCCCACCTGAATCGGCACTTTAGGCTGTCAAATGGGATGAGCTAGACTGTCTGATCGTTGAAATCTGATCGTTGAAATCTAAAATCCAAAATTGTTAACCTAAACCGAGTTCGCGCTTGAGCAAGTTAATTGACTTGGTGCCAATATAGTTTTCGCTACATAATAGCTCCGGAGGACGAATAATGTCTTCACGGGCGGCGGCGACTGCCGCTTTGACGGTGGCAAAACTGGCGCGATCGCTAACAATCGTTTGGGCACTGCGAACGATCGCGTTGAGTTTGTAGGTGTCTTTTACCTGGGCTGTCATCACCAGCAAATCATCCCCGCGCAGGCTGTGGATCAGAATTTCTGCAACTCCAAGAATGCCTGAGCTGAGACTCACCAGACCCATACAGCTGTCTTTAGGCAGGCGTTGAACCAGCTGGAGTTCTTGAGCGTAGTCGTAAATATCGACGGGGATGACGCGCACCGCTCGTGGGGCTGCGATCGCTTCCGCATCCCCAATAAAATAGCGGCTAGTCACCACGGTGCCGGAGTGGGTTTGATCGAGTATTTTACTGAGTTCCTCCATCGGCACCAACTGTACGGGTATCCCTAAAGATTTTTCCAGTTCCTGAACCATCAATTCCCCAGCACCGATGTCTCGTGACGGAACCGTGACCAGCACTCGCGCACTACAGCGTAAGCGCCAGTCAACTTCTGCTAGAAATAGTTCTCTGGCTTGGTTGAGGGTGCAACCTTGGTTGAGCAGTTCATCCAGGCTGTGCTGCACCAGCTTGTAGGCATGGGGATATTGTTCGTGTATGGGGCCGCTATGTCCAGTGCCGCCCTCGTTTCCTTGGGCTTTGACATAAATTCCCGATCCAGCTTGGGATTCTACTAATCCAGTGTCTTCTAGCTGCCGGTACACCTTGCTAATGGTATTCCGGTGCAGACCTGTCTGCATTGCTAGCTGCCGAGTGCTGGGCAATCGATGACCTGGGGGAAACTGTCGCGAGGCGATCGCAAACTGCATTTGGTCAAATAGCTGTTTTGACGCTGGAATTTCACTGTCTGGTTGAATATGAAACTGAACCATTTACGAGCCTCCAAGGACTCTGATTCTCATGAAGCCGTGAGAAGGGCAATTCTTTAATAGCATAATGCGCTACAGAAGCTGAGTTATCGCCCTGGTTTTTCAAGATTCTGCCTCCTTCTCACTTGCTCTATCTAGTAGAGACGCGATCGCATCAGCACATACGCTCTTAGCGCTACTTGCTGCAAGTCTTCTACAAGCCAGCATCTAAACTCCAAAAAAGTCTAAAACGCTCTCACCCAGGGAAATACTGTTCGGGTTGTTCTCCGGGGGAGTGCGGAAATTCCTCTAATCGAGGGGGAATCTGTGTTTCTGCTTCCCCGCTAGAAACGGAATCAGTAGCGTCTGTTGTCTCTTGCCTCTTTAGTAGTTCCGGCAAGGTGACAAACTGATATCCCTGCTTTTTGAGTTTTTCAACGATCTGGGGTAAAGCTTGAACCGTTGTCGAATGGTTGCCGCCACCATCATGCATCAGCACAATAGAACCTGGGAAGGCACTCTTGAGAATGTTTTTGACCAATTTGGGCGCGGTGAGGCGGTGGCGGCGGCTGTCCGCTGAGTTAATCGACCACATCATCACGGCGTAGTTGTTCTTTTGGGCGTAAGCCGCTAACCCATTTTGCAAGTTGCCGCCGGGAGGGCGGAAGTAAGCGGTTGTGACTCCGGTTGTCTTGTAGATGAGTGCGGCTGTATCATCTATTTCCTTTGCCGCCGTAGCCTCGTCCATCTGACGATAGGAGTGATGCCAGGTATGGTTGCCAATGGCGTGACCTTCAGCAACCACTCGTCGCGCTACGG
Source organism: Trichocoleus sp. DQ-A1 (assembly GCF_039961955.1). Lineage (NCBI taxonomy): Bacteria > Bacillati > Cyanobacteriota > Cyanophyceae > Leptolyngbyales > Trichocoleusaceae > Trichocoleus > Trichocoleus sp. DQ-A1. Next base: position 78,153 of record NZ_JAMPKE010000003.1, on the reverse strand, counting down.
CTGGATAACTTTGCAGTTGCTCTCCTACCCAAAAAAATGTGGCTTTGATGCCGTTTTTCTTGAGGATGTCCAGCACTTGCAATGTCGTTTCCCCCCAAGGGCCATCATCAAAGGTGAGGGCGATGACTTTTTTCTGATTCTTCGGCTTTACCTGATAAATGGTTTTTCCCCGATACTCGGTAGGCACTGGGAAGGTTTTTTCGGCTGCGGGTGAAAGAGCGATCGCTGAAGGTGTTGTTTCACTCGGTAAATTTTCCGGTTCGACAATGGGGAGTGTCTGCTGAACTGGGATAGATGGTGCGATCGCCCATACACTTGGCGATGGAGAAGCCTCTGCCGTGTCAGCGATCGCGCTACTCGCTGGCGGTATTATTTCCCTCGGTGGCGAATTTTCGGGTTTGACGCTGGGGAGTTGTTGAGCTTCCGGCTTGTCCTGACGAACCTCTATCGCAAACTGATGCTGAGGGGAAGGTTGAGGTGACGGCTCGATGATTTTATTGACGATAAGCGCTGTTAAGGTAACGATAGCGATGAAGGTAAGTTGCCGAGTGAATAATCCGGTCGGTTTTTCTTTTTCTCTCCAGTCTGCCAAGGTCGAACTCCTTCCCTTAGTCCTTGATAATTTTTGAGTTTTTAATGATTACAAAAAACAGCTATCGTTCTTGACTCATTTAACCAAAAATCCCTTTTCTCGGCAGTCAGCAACTCTTCAATAACCGCACAAAACTACACAATAAAACTAGCTAGCATTACAAATTATTTAAAAATCGGAATATTTTAAACAAAAAAGTTATGGTTTGATTTATATAAATTTTCTTTATAAAAAAATGCGATAATTTGTGCAGCACTGTCATGAACTTTTAAATACTTTATTCCTGTAAAAAATAGGGTAATTTGCTGGTAGACAAAATAGTAGCACTATCTGCTAAAAAAACGGCAGAGGATACAGAAGAATTATCATGACAGAGAGCAAGATTCGGACAAAACACCTCAAAATTGCCAATGGCGATCTAGAAATTGCGGCTTACCTGGCAATGCCGGAAGGGGAGGGGCCTTTTCCAGGCATTGTGGTGTTGCAGGAAATTTTTGGAGTGAATGCTCACATCCGGGAGGTAACAGAACGAATTGCCAAAGAAGGCTATGTAGCGATCGCGCCTGCAATCTTTCAACGCCAAGCACCGGGTTTTGAAACCGGCTACACTCCGGAAGACATTCAAATTGGCAGACAGTATAAGGATCAAACTCAAGCCTCAGAACTACTGGGCGATATCCAGGCGGCAATTAATTACCTCAAAAGCCTGCCCGAAGTCAAACCTGTCTTTGGCTGCATCGGCTTCTGCTTTGGGGGTCACGTTGCTTACCTCGCCGCGACTTTACCCGATATCAAAGCCACAGCGTCATTCTACGGTGCTGGCGTTGCTACGAACACTCCTGGCGGCGGCGAACCAACGATCGCACGCACAAAAGACATCAAAGGCACGCTCTACGCCTTTTTCGGCATGGAGGACGCCAGCATCCCCGCCGAACAGGTAGATCAAATTGAAGCGGAGCTAGAGAAACACCACATTCCCCATCGTGTCTTTCGCTACGATGGAGCTGAACATGGGTTTTTCTGCGACCATCGCGCCAGTTACAATGACACCACAGCCGCCGATGCCTGGAAGCAGGTAAAACAGCTGTTTGAACAAAAACTTCAAGCGGCATAAATTTTTTCCCACACTAGCAATCAGCGAGTCGGGAATTACTTTTTTTCAATCAACTAAGTTGTCATGAATTCCAAATCGACCTCTTCTCAAGATGCAAAATCGTCATTTTCTATGGACGATTTTGCCAAAGCTCTCGAACAACACGACTACCAATTTCACAAAGGGCAAGTCGTGCGCGGTAAAGTGGAAACCCACGAAAGTGATGGTGCCTATGTAGACATTGGCGGCAAGTCTTTGGCTTTTTTACCTGTTGATGAGGCGTCGTTGAGACGGGTAACAGATTTATCCATTGTGCTGCCGTTGCAGGAAGAACGGGATTTCCTGATTATCCGAGAGCAAGATGCAGATGGTCAGGTGACGCTTTCAGTGCGGCAGATGGAGATCAAGCAGGCGTGGGATAACCTGGCTGATATGCAGGAAGCGAATCAAACAGTGCAAGCCCGTGTTACTGGCATCAATAAGGGGGGCGTTACGGTAGAGGTGCAGGGGTTGCGGGGGTTTATTCCGCGATCGCACTTGGTGGAACGCGACAACCTGGAATCGCTGGTTGGTGAGAAGCTAACTGCTAGCTTTTTGGAGGTTTCTGCTGACACTAACAAATTGGTGCTTTCTCAACGGCAAGCGACTCGTTCTGTTGCCATCACTCAGATAGAAGTTGGGCAGTTAGTCGAAGGGAAAATTACTGGGGTGAAGCCCTTCGGTGTGTTTGTTGATTTGGATGGGATTACGGGTTTGCTGCATATTAAACAAGTCAGCCAAACCTACATCGAATCTCTAGCATCATTGTTTCAGGTGGGTCAAGTAATCAAAGCGTTGATTGTTGATATCGATGAAGGTAAAGGTCGGGTTTCTTTGTCTACCAGAGTCTTAGAAAATCATCCAGGAGAAGTGCTGGAAAATATGGCTGAGGTCATGGAATCAGCTGAGTCGCGTTCTGAACGGGCAAGAAAAAATCTCACCCGATAGGTGTTCGGAAGATAAGAAGCGATCGCACTTAGGAATCAAGAGTGCGATCGCTTTTGATTTGAAGGATGCGATCGCCGCCCTGCGCCTAGACGCATCTCCGAGCACCCGATTATATGCCCTAAGTGTTTCCTCACCTTAATCTTGATTTGATGAAGACAACAATCTTCAGCAACCGTCTTTCTTGCCTTGATTTTATCGAGAAAGAGCTTTGACTCCTTCAACAGTGAGCAACTGAACCCTTCGTTATCGATTTATGTGCTGGGTGTGGAGGGCTGGCTATCGGTTTTACTGATAAAAGTGATATGTGCTAGCTTATGCTTCGGGCAAGCTTCGCCTGTGACAATACTTATTGCTAACGCTCGCGCACTTGCGATCGCATCCCGAAATCTACTATTGAAGTAGTCTAGGTATAAATATGCTCAAATTGTATCAATTTTTCTCTTCTGGTAATTGTTACAAAATTCGTCTTTTATTGACTCAACTAGAAATTCCCTTTGAGAGTATAGAACTGAATATTCTCAAAGGCGAAACTCGGACTCCTGAATTTTTAAGCAAAAACCCCAATGGGCGAATTCCAGTATTGGAAACAGAATCAGGTCGATTCCTGGCAGAATCCAACGCAATTCTTTTTTATCTGAGCGAGGGAACTGATTTATTGCCAAACGACCGTTTTGAACGCGCAAAAGTGTTGCAATGGTTGTTTTTCGAGCAGTATAGCCATGAGCCTTATCTTGCTACTTCCCGATTTTGGATTTCTATCCTTGGCAAGGTGGAAGAATATAAGGAGGCACTTAATCAAAAGCGCGAACCCGGTTATGCAGCGCTAACCGTTATGGAAAAACATTTAACAAATTGTAATTTTTTTGTAGGGGAACGCTATACGATTGCTGATATTGGGTTGTTTGCTTACACTCATGTGGCAGATGAAGGTGGATTTGATTTAACAAGATTTCCAGCAATCCAAGCTTGGCTGGAACGAGTTAAAGCTCAGCCTCAGCACATTACTATCACGCAATTATAATAGAGTTCAGTATGGAGAGGTAGGATAAGCGATCGCTTCCTTTGCCTCCCGTAATTTAGGTAACTGTACCTAAAGAACCTATTTGTAAAACCATTGGTTAAAAGCGCTACCCTACAACATCTAGTAATGAATTTGAAACCCGCGTACGCGGGTTTTGTCTGTATAGGCGGAGTTTCTAACCGCCAGCATATTTTTGTGAAAATGGGATAGTTTCTACCCTGATTTAAGTAGATGATAAGCTATACTGGCTGAAGATAAATTTAAATAATAAAACGATGATAAAAATTAAAAAAATTAACCGATTTCTGGCTAATTTAAGCCTAAGTGTTTTAGTGATTCTTGTCTTATCATTTTTCTTTCTACCCGTTAGTTCAAAACTTCAAGAATCACCAACATTAGCTGTATTTGAAGAAGTTTGGCAAACAGTCAATGACAACTTTTTTGACCCAAAATTCAATGGGGTTGACTGGAAAGCCATGCGAGAGAAGTATAAGCCTTCAGTCAAGCAGGCAAAATCTATTGATGAAGCATCCGTTGTCATTAATCAAATGCTAGCTGAGTTACATACTTCTCACATAGGCTTCTATCCGAAGTCACAACCTGCTTACTACCAACTTTTGGGTATATTTAATCAAGGTTATTTCTTAGAAAAAATACAAAAGTTATTTCCTAAGGGCTTAGAGTACACGGGAATCGGAGCTTTCACTAAAGAGATAAATGGGAAGACCTTTATCACTGCTATTCTCGATAAAAGTTCGGCTGCTCAAGCGGGACTCAAAGTAGGCGACCAAATATTAGCAGTTGATGGCAATCGGTATCAACCAATCGAATCTTTTGTTAACAAAGCAGGGAAACAAGTCAGTATATCAATTCAGCGAACTCCCGAAGCCAACAGCAATAAGAATGTAACTGTAGTTCCAAAAATAATAAAACCTACGACAGTTTTCTTAGATGCAATGCGGTCGAGTATCGAAATAATCGAAAGCAATGGAAGAAAACTAGGTTATGTTCATATCTGGTCGTATGCTGGCGATCAATATCAGGAATTACTGGAAGAAGAAATTGCTTATGGACGTCTTAAAGATGCGGATGGGTTAATTTTAGACCTAAGAGATGGCTGGGGTGGAGCTACTCCGAATTATCTAAGTATTTTTTCCGAAAAAGTTCCAGTATTAACCCAAATTCCCAGAGACGGGATAAAAACTACCTTAGATTATCAGTGGAGAAAACCCGTTGTCATGCTGGTGAATCAGGGAACCAGAAGTGGAAAAGAAATTTTAGCTTATGGTTTTGAGCAGTATGGAATTGGAAAAGTCGTTGGTAGTCAAACAGCAGGAGCAGTTGTTGCGGCTCGTCCTTTTTTGCTCAAAGATGGAAACCTTCTTTATCTGGCGGTCGTTGATATTTATGTGAATGGAGAACGCTTAGAAGGCAAGGGCGTGAAACCAGATATTGAAGTGCCGTTCCAGTTAGAATATGCTCAGGGAAGCGACCCTCAAAAAGCGAAGGCTGTAGAGGTTCTGGCTGAAGCTGTTAAGAATCAGAATCGAGGGGCATAATTGCATTGATAACCTTTTGTAGAGACGAGATTAATCGCGTTTCTACTATAGCAATCCTATTTGATTTGCGAACATATTTTTTTAAACGAACCGCAAAGACGCCAAGAGCGCGAAGAAAAGATAGAAAGAGAGAGTTTACAACTTATTTAGGATTGCTATATCTCTTTCTACTATCTCAAAATACGCTCAATCATCCCGTTGGCTTGCGAACTATAGCCGCCGCCAAACAAATTAAAGTGGTTGAGGATGTGATAAAGATTGTAGAGTGTTTTCCGGCGTTCGTAGCCTGGATCTAGAGGAAATACTTCGTTATAGCCGCGATAAAAGGCTGCGGGGAAGCCGCCGAAAAGTTCTGTCATGGCGATATCAACCTCGCGATCGCTATAATACGCCGCCGGATCGAAAATGACGGGTTCTCCCGATGCCGTAAAGCCTGCATTTCCTCCCCACAAATCGCCGTGAACTAGGGATGGTTGAGGGTGATAATCCGCTAGCAGTTCGGGAATTGCCGCCAGTAATTGCTCCTGGTGGGGAAATTGACCGCCGCGACGCTTTGCTAACTGAAATTGATAGCCGAGACGATGCTTGGCATAGAATTCCGCCCAATCTGCTGTCCAATTATTGATTTGCGGCGTAGAACCAATCGTGTTATTTCTATCCCAGCCAAAGGCGTCTTTTCCAGGCCATTTGTGCATCGCCGCTAACTTCCGTCCCATTTCTTCCCAAGAATGGGTGTCGCCGTGCCCCATTTCCAGCCACTCCAGCACGATATAGGCAGAATTCCCTCCGGTGCCCCAGCCAATCGGTTTTGGAACCCGAATCGTGTGAGTTTCCTGCATTTGCTGGAGTCCCAGCGCCTCCGCCTCAAACATATCAACCAAAGACGCTTGGTTGATTTTGATGAAGTAGGTGCGTTGCCCATCGCTGACAGCATAGCCTTGATTGATGCAACCACCACTCACCGACTGCCGCTGCTGACTTTGAAACTTTTCACCCGTTAGGCGAGTGATTTGAGCGTCTATTTCTGTCCACATGGGAGAAATTTTAACCCAGAGTCATGCGAAGGTACGCGAAACAAGATTGACTTCTTTGCGTACCTTTGCGTACCTTTGCGTTAAAAAAACTAGCTAGCTGGCTTGATCGCAACCACACCATAAGCATCGCAAGACAGATACTGTTGAGCCGCTGACTGGAGATCCGCCGCTTCCAAGGCTTGAATCCGAGCCGGATAATTCAAGGCTGGAGCCAAATCACCCATCATGGTTTGATAGTAGCCGTATAAGTTGGCGCGATCGCTCGGCGTTTCATTCCCGAAGACAAACCGATTCGCTACTTGCGTCCGGAAGCGGGAAATCTCTGCCTCACTCGCGGGTTCTGTCTGGAGGGTGCGAATATGAGCCAGAATCGCCGCTTCTACCTCTGCCAAATTCTCTACCGGCAACTGCGCCCCAATATAGAAGACGCCTTGATGCCGGTGGCTCATATTGCTCACCCCAATATTTGTCACCAGGTGCCTGTCTTCCCGCAAATCTCGGAACAGCCGCGACATTCGACCTTGTCCCAGAATCACGCTCAACACATCCAGCGCGTAAGTATCGGATAAGTGCGTCATTCCAGGCACTCGCCACATCATCACTAACCGCGCTTGCTGCAAGCTTTCATCAACATACTCGCGGCGGACAATTTCCCTAAAAGCAGGTTCGGGAGTGAGGGTTGAAGCGATCGCTTCTTGAGTTGTGGCTTCTGGCTCTTGAGTGCTGACGCCTATCTCCGTCAAGCCCTGTGCCACAATTTCAATTAATTCCTCGACAGGCAAATTGCCCACAACTGCCGCCGTTATCGATTTGGGTTGATACTGACTGGCGTGGAAATCGCGCATCTGCTGCGCCGTCAGCTGCTCAATCACCGCTGCTGGCCCAAGTACCTGACGCCGGTAGGGCAGGGTGTCAAATGCCACCTCCATCGCCCGCTGGTAAGTCCGGCGGCGAGGATTGTCTTCCGAGCGGCGAATTTCTTCTAAAACGACCAATCGCTCTCTTTGAAAGGCATCCTCTGGAATGCTGGGATTTAGCACCACATCTAGTTGCAATGGTGCCAAATGGGCAAAATCTTTAGGAGCTGTTGTGATGTAGTAGTGGGTATAGTCCTGACTGGTGGCTGCGTTTGTTACGGCACCCCGCTCTTCAATCAGTCGCTCGAATTCTCCACTGTTGAGCCTTGGCGTCCCCTTAAACACCATGTGTTCTAGAAAGTGAGCCATGCCGTTGATGGGGTCTGGCTCATCGGATGAGCCGACATTAATCCACACGTTTAGGTTAACGGCTTCGACGGGCATCTGCTCCGCCACAATCGTTAAACCGTTAGGTAGGCGGTGGAGAGTCGGGGCATTGAGTGGCGTAGATTTGAGCAGAGTTGAGGTCATGTGTTCTTCGGCGCTGGACTATTTCTCCTTTTATCTTACTCAGTCTGCACCTGTCTCCTCAGCCAGCTCCCCAGCATTGCGCGATCGCTCTCTCGATGTTTTTAAAAAGTTTCCCACTCCTGTCGGCTTTAACACATATTCCCTTTTCGTGCCATTTTTCAAAGTTAATTAAGAAACTCAATCATTCTTTAAAATTTGGCTTGTTGATTAAACTTTGTTTATTTATGTATTGTGAAATACCTTTCTTATGAAAGATTCATTTTAAATTTTTAAAACTTTGAAAAAAGTCTGTATTTTTATATAAATTTAAGAATTTAAAAGGCTTTATCAGTCTAGAGACAGATACTATAGTTTAGTCGGGTAGATCAGACTGAAGCTTCATTTAACTGGAGTCAGTTGTACTCATGCTGAGTGTAGTTTCAGGAAGTACAAATACCATCATTGCAGCTGGTTATTATACAACTGCGTTTTTGATTTATCGCGGTTTTATCCGGGGGCAGCATCTACTCAGCAATCCATTAGTACTCGTAACTGTAGCAATCTTCTTGAGCTGTGCTATAGAACATTCAGTGCAGCTTTTAACATTAGTCTTTGGTGGGCAAAACGGCTCCCCAATGATACTGACAATTCAGGGAGGTATGGTTCCACTCATGGCTTTAGTCGCGGGAGCTTTCATTGCGCTAAGGCGTTATTTCTCGCTCCTAGTTGAAAATTTCCGAATCCAAAATAACACTAAAAATCAACTAGCTCAGGCTAAGGCTGAGTTGGAAAGAGCGAACGCCAATTTGGAAGTTTTGGCAGCTCGTGCTAAAAACTTATTGCAGACAAATCAACAATTAGAAAGGGAAATAATTGAACGCAAACAGGCACAAAAAGCAACGGCAAATACTCATAATTTATTGAATTCCATCGTAGAAAATCTGCCAATTGGAATTTTTATTAAAGAAGTGAATGAATTGCGATTTGTATTCTGGAACAAAGCCAACGAGGAACTCACTGGTTATTCTCAGGAAGAAGCGTTAGGCAAGAACGACTATGGCATTTTCCCGCCAGAGCAAGCTGATTTCTTCACAAGTCGCGATCGCGAAGTGTTGGCATCTGGGAAACTTCTGGAGATTCTGGAAGAGCCAATCCAGACAAAACATCAAGGTTTGAGGATTCTGCACACTAAAAAAATCCCGATTTTCGACGAAGCGGGAACTCCCCAATATTTGTTGGGCATTTCCGAAGATATCACCGAGCGCAAGCAAGCGCTGGAGGCTTTAGGAGAATCGGAAGCTGCACAAAGCAGCGCGATCGCAGCTCTGCAACAACAAGCAGTCCAGATGAAAAAAGCGATGCAGACGTTGCAAAGCAGTCAATCCCAACTGGTTCAGAACGAGAAAATGTCCAGTCTGGGGCAGTTAGTTGCGGGTATTGCTCACGAAATTAATAATCCAGTCAGCTTTATTTACGGCAATCTCGCTTACGCAGATCAATACACCCAAAATTTGCTGCATCTTCTACAACTTTACCAGCGTTATTATCCCGATCCAGTCCCAGAAATCGAAGCGTATAAGGAAAATATCGATCTAACTTTTGTCATAGAAGACCTATCGAAGATACTCTCTTCCATGAAGCTAGGAGCAGACCGCATTCGCCAGATTGTTCTGAGTTTGCGGAATTTTTCTCGGCTCGATCAAGCAGAAATGAAGGCGGTCGATATTCATGAGGGGTTAGATAGTACGCTGCTGATTTTACAGCATCGAATGAAAGCAAAAGGGGGAAATCAGGGAATTGAGCTGATCAAAGAGTACGGCGATCTTCCGCTTGTGGAGTGTCATGCTGGACAGATGAACCAGGTGTTTATGAATATCCTCAACAATGCGATTGATGTTTTAGAGGCGTACAGCTATCAGCACTTAGCGATCGCAACCATCGAGAATTTGCATACGCACTCTCTTCAATTAGGCCAAACTCCCCCCGTTTCCAATACTCAAGTGCCAGTTGCTTCGATTAGAATTCGCACTGAGGTTGTCGAAATTAATGACTGTCCTCAGGTGGTGATTCGGATTCGAGATAATGGCTCTGGCATCCCCCCAGAGGCGATAACACGACTATTTGACCCTTTCTTCACCACTAAACCTGTTGGCAAGGGGACAGGCTTGGGTTTATCCATTAGCCATCAAATTGTGGTCGAGAAGCACGGCGGGGTTCTAACGTGTTCCTCAGAACCCGGACAAGGAACAGAGTTTTACATTGAAATCCCGGTTGTTCATCGTCGAGCGCGAACCTGTCAGGAAGCCGAAACTTAATGTAACGTAATATTAAGTCTCGGAAGAGGGAATCCTCGTTCTCAATTCATGCCAAGCTGTCATGTTGTCGTTATCGGTGCTGGAATTGGTGGTCTCACGGCTGGGGCATTACTCGCTCGTCGAGGCTACTCAGTCTTAGTTTTGGATCAAGCTCTGGTGCCTGGGGGATGTGCTTCCACGTTCAAACGCAAAGGATTTACCTTTGATGTGGGAGCGACTCAGGTGGCTGGACTGGAACCGGGGGGGATTCATCACCGGATTTTTCAGGAACTAGAAATTGAAATCCCAGCAGCGACGCCTTGCGATCCAGCTTGTGCCGTGTATCTACCGGGAGAAACCGAACCGATTAACGTCTGGCGCGACCCCCAAAAGTGGCAGGCGGAGCGAATTCGGCAGTTTCCCGGAAGCGAACCATTTTGGCAACTATTGGCGACTTTATTCCGAGCCAGCTTTGCTTTTCAATCGCGCGATCCGGTGCTACCGCCGCGAAATTTGTGGGACTTATGGCAGATGGTATCGGCGGTTCGTCCCGATACCTTGATTACTTTGCCTTACACTTTTTTGACAGTGGGGGACGCTTTGCGGGGATATGGATTGGGGGATAATCAGCGTCTGAGGACGTTTCTCGATTTGCAGCTCAAGCTTTATTCTCAGGTAGATGCTGAAGAAACGGCTCTGCTCTATGCAGCAACAGCTTTGAGTGTTTCCCAGGAGCCGCAGGGACTCTTTCATCTTCAAGGCAGTATGCAGGTGTTGAGCGATCGCCTAGTCTCCTCTTTAGAGAGAGATGGTGGCAAGCTGTTGATGCGCCACACAGTTGAACGTATCCACACCACAAATGGCAAAGCCACTGGTGTCGTCATTCGCAATCAAAAAACCGGCGTTGTCTGGACGGAACCCGCCGACCATGTTGTTGCCAATGTTACCGCCCAAAATTTGGTGCAACTTTTGGAAGCAGAGACACCAGAGGGAATTCCTAGTTCGCAACCCAAAACCCAAAATCGCTATCGTCGTCGAGTCGATAAACTTCCCCCATCGTCGGGAGCATTTGTGGTGTATCTCGGTGTCGATCGAAGTGCGGTTCCCTCAGGATGTCCGCCTCATTTGCAGTTTCTCTACGATTATGACGGCCCGATTGGAGAAAATAACTCCCTATTTGTCTCAGTGAGCCACCCTAAAGATGGTCGCGCCCCAGAAGGTAAAGCAACTATCATTGCGTCTTCCTTCGTTGACACTCGGAATTGGTGGCAATCGGAAGATTATGAACAGCGAAAGCAACAATATACCGAGGAAGCGATCGCCCGCCTGAGTCAATTTTTTCACTTGACACCAGAAACCATCGTTCATCAAGAAGCCGCTACACCCCGCACCTTTGCCCGCTTCACAGCACGCGATCGCGGTATTGTTGGCGGAATTGGTCAGCGAGTTTCTACCTTTGGCCCCTTTGGCTTTGCCAATCGCACACCTGTTAATCATTTGTGGCTAGTAGGAGATTCCACCCATCCCGGCGAAGGAACCGCAGGCGTCAGCTACTCCGCTCTCACCGTGGTGCGCCAAATCGAAAATACCAAGAATTGATTCAGATGCAAGTGTTAAAAATATAGCAATCCTATTTGAGTTGTGAGCCAGCCTTTCAGATCCCCGACTTCTTTCTCGAAGTCGGGGATCTCGCGTTTACGAATCATTTAGGACTGGATCTAAGTGTTATTAATATGCGCGGTAATTCCGTTTAAAGCTTACAGAAAACCAGAATACCTCGGCTAAGGTAAAGGCATACTGATTTTCTGTAAGGCAATCAGCGACGTAAAACTCAATCGGATTCGACAATCGACCCGCTATTAAACGCTACCCTTTTTTAGCCCTCGTTACGAGTACCGCCCTGTTGTGGCGTGCTTAGTTCCAACAAATCCGGTGTAGCAAAAAAGCCAAAGTACACTGCGATCGCGGCGGTGACTGCATGAAGCCAGACATCGTTGCCAAAGATTGGGATCAAGCCCAAGGTTGACTGGGTAGCCGGAAAAAGCCCCATTAGCGTTAGCACCCCATAGAAAATTCCCAAAACTCCACTATAGAGACGAGAACTGTCTAAGGCGATGGATGCAAAAATTCCCAGAAGTCCTACGACAAGGTGAACAACATTATGTAAGACATTGATGGGGAATAACCCCAGTAAGTAACCGTATCCACTTGTGTATCCAAGACCCGCCATATCAGGCGTAACCGTAGGCGCTTTCACAAAGGCGGGAATAAATCCCATTACACCACAAAGGAAAAAGAAAATGCCGATAATTAACGCAAATTTTTGCGCTGGGTTCATGCCTTTCATCATTAAATTCCCGTACAAATTTGTATTTAATCTAAGCAGGATTATCAGCTCATTCGACTTTCCTAAGGAAGAGGTCTTGAATCTACCCAGAGAAAGGGTTTATGTTAAAGGCGAATGTAGCCGATCGTACAACTGTAGCCAACTTAGACTACCAACCTACACGGATCGCTTGGCTTGTCTTAATTTAAGTAAGTGTTTGTAAATTAGATTTGTAAATTCGATGAATACAAAGAGGCGCTGTTAGAAATTAATTAACGCAAATTAGATAGCAGTGTACCCTTCACTACAATTAGATAATTCTGGGTATTGAGGCGGTTAAGGTAGGTAAAAATATCACCACTGGCAACAATTAAACTTACTCCGAAGGTCAAAAGAATATGCGTAGATTGGGAAGACGAGTGAGATCCGTGCAGGCTGCGCTAAAACCACAATTAATCCGGCAACTCAAAGCTGAAAAAGCTAAACTACTGCACAAATATCATAATTTGCTGGCTAACCCATTGAGCGCAGACATTGTTGTTAATTCCCGCGATACCACCAAACGCAAAGCTGCCGAAGCTGCACTGAATCAAGCGAACGAATCCTTAGAAATTCGAGTCGAGGAACGTACCACTGCATTAACACAAACCAACAAGCAATTGCGGCAAGAAATTATCGAAGGCAAAAAAGCTTTGGATGCGTTGCGAGAAAGTGAAGAATGGTTCCGTTGTTTGAGTAGCTACTCGCCAGTGGGGATTTTTTTGGCAAATATGGAGGGGTGCTGCATCTACACAAATCTCCGCTGTCAAGCCATCTGTGGCTTCACCTTGGAGGAGAGTTTGCAAGAAGGGTGGTTGCAGTTTGTTCATCCAAGCGATCGCGATCGCGTCTTTGCAGATTGGTTAACACATACTCGTGAACGGAGAGAATACTCTGACGAGTTTCGCTTTCAAACTAAGGAAGGAATTGTGCGTTGGGTTCGCGTTCAGTCTTCACCGATGTTCTCCGATCGAGGAGAATTTATCGGTCATGTTGGAATTTTAGAAGACATTAGTGAAAGCCTGCGACACGCTACGCTACGCCAGCAAGCAGAGGAACAGCTAACACAGCAACGCAGCCAGCAGAAAGCCATCCTCGATAATATTCCCCATTTAGCTTGGTTAAAAGACAAAGAAAGCAGATTCATTGCCGTCAACGAAGCATTTGGCAAAGCCTGCGGACTCGAACCAGAAGACTTAATTGGGAAGACAGATTTAGATATTTGGCATCCAGATTTAGCCGAAAGATATCGAGAGGACGATCGAGAGGTGATGAAAATCGGCAAGCGCAAGCGTGTCGAAGAACCCGCAGTCTACCAAGAAGGAAAGATGCTATGGACAGAAACAATTAAAACCCCAATTTTTAATAACACCGGGGAGGTAATCGGAACAACCGGGATTGCAGTCGATATCACCGAGCGCAAGCAGTCAGAGGAAGCACTCCATCGCCGCGAACAAGAGTTTAAAGCACTGGCTGACAATTCCCCTGATATCATTTCCCGATTTGGCAAACAATTGCAACATTTATATGTCAATTCCGCTGTAGAACGAGCAATCGGAATATCCCCACAAATCTTTATCGGAAAAACTCATCCAGAGTTAGGAATCCAACCAGAAATTTATATTCCTTTTCAACAAATTCTTCAAGATGTGTTTACAACAGGTCAGCCACACGTTTTTGAAAGCAAGTCCTCAGTCAGCGGAAAATGCTATCAAGCTCGTATCGTCCCGGAATTTGCTTTAGATGGGTCAGTGGAGTCTGTGTTAAGTGTCGCTCGTGACATTACTGAGCAAAAGCAGACAGAGGAAGCGCTCCGGGATGCACTTCAGAGACTAAACTTTCATTTTGAAAACTCACCCCTAGCGGTCATAGAGTGGGATTGTAATTTTCGGGTGTCGCGTTGGTCGTCGGAAGCAGAAAAAATCTTCGGGTGGAAAGCGGAGGAAGTCATTGGCAAACATCCCGCTGAGTGGCAGTTTGTCTTTTCTGAAGACGTGCCAACTGTCGATAGCGTTATTCAGCGGCTAATCGATAGCAGCGAACAGCGTAATGTTTCCCGAAACCGCAATTACACCAAGGATGGTTCGGTTGTTTATTGCGAATGGTACAACTCGGCACTACTAGATAAATCGGGCAATTTAGTATCGGTGCTGTCTCTAACTCTGGATGTAACTAAGCGCAAACAGATGGAGGAAGCGTTGCGGGAAAGCGAAACCCGCTTCCGGATTATGGCTGACAACGTGCCTGCCTTGATTTGGATGTCAGACCTTAATTACAAGGGAACATTTTTCAACAAAGCTTGGTTAGATTTTACAGGACGCAGCCTTGAACAAGAACTGGGCAACGGTTGGTTAGAAAGTGTCCATCCTGATGATTTACGACGTTGTTTAGACACCTATAAATCAGCCTTCAATACTCGCCAACCAGTGCGAGTGGAATACCGCCTCAAGCGTGCAGATGGGAATTATCGCTGGGTTTTAGATACGGGGATTCCGCGCTTCACACCTGATGACAGCTTTGCGGGTTACATCGGCTCGTGCATAGATATTACGGAGCGCAAACAGGCAGAAGAAGAGATTTTGAATGCTTTGGCAAAAGAGAAAGAACTGAGCGAACTGAAATCTCGCTTTGTCTCTATGACTTCTCACGAGTTCCGCACGCCTTTAAGCATTATTCTGTCTTCTTCCGAATTACTAGAATATTATGGCGATCGCTGGACTCAAGAAGAAAGATTAGAACAACTTCATCTCATTCAATCCTCTGTTAACCACATGACCCATCTGTTAAATGATGTGCTGACATTAGGGAGAGCCGACGCAGCAAGATTAAACTTTAATCCGGCACCCCTTGACCTAATTGAATTTTGTCGGACAATTATTGCCGAAATACAACTTACCGCGAGCCGTGGGCATAAGATTATCTTTACCAGTCGATACCAATTTCTGAGTGTTGGTATGGATAGAATGTTGCTGCGACAAATTTTAAATAATTTGCTCTCGAACGCTATTAATTATTCACCAAATAACAGCAATATTTATTTTGAAGTTACTTCCCAAGACGGAGAGGCTATTTTGGAAATACAAGATGAAGGAATCGGGATTCCTCTAGCAGATCGCTCCCGATTGTTTGAACCGTTTCACCGGGGCACAAATGTTAGTAACATCAATGGTACGGGATTAGGACTGGCAATTGTTAAAAGGTGTGTAGACTTACATCAGGGTAGGATCGTATTAGCCAGTAAAATTGGGATTGGCACGACATTTAAAGTCGTTCTTCCTTTAAATAACAGATTGACGAGTCAGACCTGTGAAAAAGATTCTGGTGATTGAAGATGAGCCAGCAGTTAGAAGCAACCTTCTCAAACTCCTCAAGGCTGAGGAGTTTGATGCCATTGGTGCGGAAAACGGTTTGGTGGGAGTGCAGTTAGCGAGGGAACACGAACCCGATTTAATTATTTGTGATATCATGATGCCCAATTTTGATGGTTACAGCGTGCTAACTCAATTGCGCCAAGACCAGATAACGGCAATGATTCCGTTCATTTTTCTCACCGCTAAAACGGAGAGAGAAGACTTGCGCCAAGGGATGCAACTGGGAGCCGATGATTATCTGACGAAGCCGTTTACCAGAGCAGAATTGCTAGGCGCGATCGCTACTCGGCTAAAAAAACAAGAAGCTGTGACACTCCTGCAAGGGAAAATCCAAGAACTCCAGCAGCTCAATATTCAAAAAGATGATTTGCTTGCTAGAGCTTCTCACGATTTGCGAACCCCTCTAGCCAACATGAAGCTGATTATCCAAATGTTGGAAATCATTTCTAATGAAGAACAACAGCAACACTATAGAGCGCTATTAGAAGCTGAATGTATTCGGGAAATAGAGCTAGTTAATAATATCTTAGATTTGCATCGTTTAGGAGCGGAAAAAAAATTAATTTCTCCAGAAACTTTAATTCTAAAATACTGGCTTCCGACTTTAATTGAGCCATTTAAACCAGGAATAGCTCAGCGACAACAAATTTTTAATATTGATTGTTCTCCCGATCTTCCTCCACTGATTTCAGACCGGATTTGTCTGGAGCAAATATTAATAGAGTTGATTGGGAATGCTTGTAAATATACCCCATCTTTTGGTGAAATATCCATTAGTGTCTATGTGGGTTATTCAATAAATATTAATTTAAACTCAAATCCAAGAGTAAGCTTTGAAATTACCAATCAAGCAGAAATTTTAAATACAGAATTACCTCGAATTTTTGAAAAATTTTACCGCATTCCTAATGGTGATATCTGGAAAGAGGGAGGAAGTGGATTAGGGCTATATTTAGTGCAAAATTTGGTCGAAAAAATAGGAGGAACCATTCAGGCTCAAAGCACACAAGGATGGACTACATTTACCGTGCAACTACCCATTCAGACAAGTGCTTAAGTAGAAAAACGTAATTAAATACCAATTGACATAGGTACTAGGATATCGGTGATTTCTCCTTTCCTGGCTCACCCTGGAAGGTTTGTCATTACCTTAAGCATAAGGACATATTGCACCATTCGCAGGAAGCTGAGAGTCTGCTTTGAAATTCAGTCCAAAGCTCATAGCTTAAGTTCATTGAAATGGACTTAAATTTCTACTTAGTCTTCTAAGAGAAGACTTGTTTCTGTTAGCAAGGGGTTGGAACTACAGACAGGTAATGCGACTGGTGCAAAATGTGAGTTGAAACAGACTAATGTTAGAAAAATTCAGTTTTTAAACCATTCTCTGAGCAATTAGAAGGGAAATTTTATTCTCTGGCGGGATTGAAACAAAGCTCAAGTTTCAACACAAGTGGATAATGACACGACCTGGAAGGATAGGCAAATTAGAACTATTTGAGGCAAAAACTGCGATTCTGTGTAAGATGTAACAAAAATTCTACACAGCAATTTCTCTACTGCATAACAATAAGTAATAGTGGCTTCAGCCTGTTTTTTTCAGAAACAGCTACAGACAAGTTTATGTACGTCTATCGCACCTCCCAATTTAACCGAAAGACTCTGTGCTATGGTGTTCAGGCTCAAGTAGATAAATTATGCAACGAACTTGAGCCTTTGAGTATTGATGAGTCACAGGCACGTTTTGAGAGGGTTTATCCCTACTTAAAGCGGAGAGGGGAAAACAATTTACGCCTCATTGCCAGAATTCGACCCGTACAGGACGACCTGGTGCTATGTCTACTAGACATTTTTCTCCGTGGCTCTAAAGAATACAAAAAGTTCCTGCGAACCCCAGAAGAGTACGGCAAAAAGAATCTCGACTGCCAATTAGATGAGGAAGCGCTAACTGGTTGGCTTCAACAACAGCAACCGTCAGCCAGCAACGTGTCTTCAAGACGCGAACCGCTTCCAGACGATTTGCTTCCCTGGCTAGAACCTCCAGGCTGGGAGATAGAAAAGGATAAAGACTCTTGGGCAATCCTCTACGAAAGTGATGAGTGGATTGCCAAGTTCAAGAGTCCAGAAATCGGAGAAGACTGGGAAATTTACTATCAAATTATCTCTGGAATAGAAGAAAAATCGAGGAACGCTGAGAAAATTGCTGCATGGCCTGGTGTGTATTTGTGCGGTGAAAATAATTGCTATGTGCTATTTAGCCAACTTGAGACCGCCGATAAACCGCCTCGAAAAGTATTATTTCTCCTAGCATCTTTTGCTCATCGACCTTCTACAGAAGAAATAGCCCAAATAGGGGAGGCAACTAATTTATTTAATGGTTCTAAAAATGTTTTATCTAAGCCTTTAACGCTGGATGAACTCACTCCCTTTGCGCGACGGTCTTATCCGAGTTACTTAGTAACAGATCAACAAAGTTGGCTTGCAATTCAAAGAGGCGCAGAAGTAAATCTAGCTCTTTCAGCAGAAGAAGAGGCAATTCTTAACTCTGTGTCAACAACATCAGCACGGGGAAATAATTGTCTGCCGCTTTTCTTAAATGGGCGGGCGGGCAGCGGTAAATCTACTATGCTATTGTATTTGTTTGCAGATTATTGTTATCGAAAATATTATTACGAGCCGGGAAAAGAACTTCCTGGAAGGCCACTTTTTCTAACTTATAATAAGCGACTATTAGAGGTTGCGAAAGAGTTCGTGCGCTGTCTGCATACATTCCATCACCGCTTTGTTGCAGATCGAACAGAAGGTTCGGAAATCCCCGATGTCAGTGCCTTCTTTCAGCCGTTTGGGACATTTCTCTTAAACTTACTCCCTTTAGAAGCAGACGATGCGTCGCTGACTAACCGGATGAGCCAGCAACCTTACTCTGCGGGAAACCCTACCGGCTACCGGCATACACTCCAGGAACGTTTCGATTCTCAGAAATACATTTCTTTCCATCGCTTTCGACAGCTTTACCGAGACTCAAAGCTGCCACAAGCACAGGTGTATTCCCCAGAACTTTCCTGGCACGTTATTAGAACTTTCATCAAGGGGTACAGTCTCCGGTACATGACTCCAGAAGACTACCAGGATGAAGTGCCGACTCAGGAACGCACTGTTCCAGCCGCTCAGTTCCAAGAAATTTATAAAACCATCTGGGGACGTTGGTATAAGCGGCTAACAACCGAGCTAGGGTACTGGGACGATCAAGACTTGATTAGATTGGTGCTGGAACTCAAGTGTTACCGTGCTGAGTACACTGCTATTTTCTGCGATGAGGCGCAAGATTTTACGCGGCTGGAGCTTCAGTTAATTATGCGGCTGTCTGCATTCTCTCAGTGCGATCTGGGATACCAGCCTATGCGTAATTTGCCTTTTGCTTTTGCTGGAGATCCTTTCCAAACCTTGAACCCGACGGGATTTCGTTGGGAGAGCGTACAGGCAGCATTTTACAATGAAGCGATCGCAGCACTCGATCCCACACAGCGATTAAATCTGCGGATGAATTTCCCGGAGCTGAAGTCTAACTATCGCTCTTGTACTGCGGTGGTGCAAGTGATTAACCTAATCCAATTGTGTCGTCAGGTTCTGTTTAAAATTCCGGCACTTCAGCCGCAAACTGCCTGGAAACAAGGTCAATTTCCCACTCCACAAAAATTTATTATTGGTCGGAATATTCAAATTGAGCAACTCAAACGCTACCTGAGAGACACGATTATTATCGTGCCTTGTGAGGAAGGAGGAGAGCTTGCCTATGCTCAAAACGATGCGGTTCTTTCTCAAATTTTGGCAGAAATTCCAGAGTCAGAACCGCTCAAAAATGTATTGAGTGCTAGTGCAGTTAAAGGATTGGAATTTAAACGAGTCGTTCTCTACAAATTTGGCGAGGAATGTAACAAAGCCGTCTGGAATCTGGTCAATCGTCGGGAAGACTCAAAAGACCTTTTGGCAGATCGTTTATACGAATTTGAATTCTTCTTTAATAAACTCTACGTAGCTGCTTCCAGAGCCAAAGAACGTCTATTTGTTGTTGATTCTCAAATCGGAGACCAGCGGCTTTGGGGGGTCACAGAAACTTATTTAGAAGTGCTGTTACAGCAGTCACAAAACCCTGCTTGGCGAGAAAACGTTCAACCCATCCGTTTAGGAAAACCTGAAAGCGCACGGGATCTGCAAGAAGATGACTGGTACTCGATCGCACAGGAGTTCGAGAGTCGGGGAATGAACTCGGAAGATCCAGATTTCATGAGACGTGCCCGACAGTGTTACAGCGATCGCGCCTACGCTAAAAAAGCAGAAATTTGTGAAGCTTGGGCACTCAAATTTGAGCAGAAATTTAGCGAAGCTGGTCAACGTTTTCTTGTGCTTGGCAAAACAGAAGACGCTTGGGATTGTTTTTGGCAGGGGATGTGTTGGTCAGCATTGTTGAAGCAGTTTGACAAGGCTCCGCCAGGTCGGGAATCAGAGCGGCAAATTGCCCAATTTATGGACAAAAAATTGAGCCAACCTTCTTTAAAGGAGTTCACTCACTTCCTCCAATACTGCATCAAAAGCAACCAGTTGGAGATTCACCGCAACAGCCGACAGTGGAAACTAGCCTTGGAGGAATATGCGACGGGAATTGGGACTTTAATTGCCGGGACAAACCTCCACCCGAATGAGTGGCAGCGATTTGGAGAGGTTCTCGAAGCTTTAGGAGAAGGCTGGAATGGGATGCTCTACCGTGCGGGAACTTGTTTCTACCGCGCCAAGAACTATGAACGTGCCGCGCAATGTTGGGAACGGTGCGATTCTACTCAACAGCGTAAATATTATCTGGCAAAAGCTTCTGTTCTTGGTGTGCCAAATGGTTTGGAGTATTTAGAAAAAGCCGGGGAATCTGAGCAGATTGTTAAAGAGTGGAATCAGGCTGGCAGACCTCATACTCAATTGTGGTTAAAGTACGTTGCGCCAATACTAGAAAAAGGAAAAAGAAAGAGCGGTACGGCAACAAAGGCGAAACAGAAAAAGCGGTAATGAGCGATCGGTTTTTTAGATTTTGGCAAAACACCGAATAATCAACGAATGACTAAAAAGAGGGTGAGTTCTCCAGGGACTGAGGTTCTAGACTTTGTTTCCAACCTTGGATTGCCCGTTGAGCGTCGGTGTAGGCAGATGAACCATCGGGGATGTTTTGGGCGATCGCGATCGCTCTTTGTACATCATTCCGAGCCTGATCCTGTGCCATCGCCAACAGTTGATAGCTCCAGCGATTAATCACCTCTCTAGCTTCAGCACCGACTCGCGTCGAGTTACGCACCTGACGAGCCGTTTGAACTGCTTGCGCGATCGCTTCCGGTGTTCCTGGATTCGCTAACTGATAAGCGGACTGCAAAATCTCTTGCGATCGCAGTTCTGTCCGCCAACTTTTAATTTTTTCCTGAGCTTCACCGTAGAGCGCTCGTCCCGATCGAATTTGTCCCGCTGCGGTAATTGCCCCCGGAAGATTACCCGAACTCGCCAAAGCTTGCGCTTGATCCAAATAAGGCTGGTCTTGTACCCGCTCAATTCTGTCTTGCCACCGTCGGATTTTGCCTTGAGCTTCACCGTAGAGCGCTCGTCCCGCTTGAATCTGTCCCGCTGCGGCGATCGCGCCGGAAAGATCCCCTGCATTCGCTAAACCAGTCGCTTGATCCAAATAAGGCTGGTCTTGCATTCGCTCGATTTTGTCAGTCCACTGTCGGATTTTGCGCCTCGCTTCTGTATAAAGAGCGCGTCCTTGACCCACTTGACTCGCTTCGTTAATGGCTTCTTGCAGGGAACTCATATCCCCCAAACTTGCCAGTTGATCGGCGCGAGCGAGATAGGGACGATCTTCTACCGTCTCTATTTGACTCGTCCAGTTATTGACGAGAGATTTTGCTTCTGCGGAGCGGGGATTGGTGCTGGGAACCAGTTGTGCTTCCGCGATCGCTGCGCTTAAGTCACCGACCGTTCCGCCTTTTGCCAGTTCCCGCGCCCGATCTAAATGGGCGACATCTTCAATTTCTCGCTGCCAGCGAACAATCAAATCCTGGGCTTTATCGTATAGAGGGCGTCCTGGATTTAGTTTTTGGGCAAGGGCGATCGCATCTTCCAAATCTGAAACCGTTCCCTTCTGAGCGCGAGACTGGGCACTTGCCAAGTCGTTCAAATCTTGCGCTTCGCTTTGTAAATTCAGGCTTTCAGGAATTTTACTGGTAATGAGGATGACCGTTTGCCAGTCTTTTCGATCGAGTGCCTCTTGAGCCATATCGATTAATTTGCGCCCAAATTCTGTCACCGCGCCTTGAGCTTCCTTGTATGCCAAACTGCTGGGCGGAATTGCTTGTGCCAGTTTGATCGCCTCCAACAGATTATCTAATCCTCCGCTCTTAGAAAGTTGGAACGCTTTATCCAACTTGGCGCTTTCTTCCCGCGCCGACTGAATTAGATTCACCAGTTGGTCGTACTTGGTTGTTGCCCAGTAGTTATTGCCGATATAGACCAGTTGCACCGCATCGCGAAAAGCCTGAGTCCAGTTAGACTCGCGCACCTCGTCCTCGGCTTTTTTGTAAAGGCCTTCTGCCTTCGACCAGATGGATTGCCAGCGATTTACGCGCTCATCCACCAACTTGTACGCTGGTACGCCCGTAGGGATTTTGCGAGCCATTGCGATCGCTTCGGACAATTGACCCGCTTGGAAGGATTCCTCTCCCAATTTCAAAATCTCCCGCGACCACTCTTCCAGATGCTTGTCAATTTCTGGGCGTAGCGGGTGATCTTCTGGCAAACCGTTCACCAGCGCGATCGCTTCTAGCAAATCTTTTGCCGTCTGCTTAGAAGCTGCTATCTGAGCGCAGCTGAGGCGCAGCGATGCCGAAGCCGTAGGCCAAAAAATGGCTGGGCAGTTGGGAAGCGCTGGCAGGTTAAACAACAGCGCTACCGCTGTAAAACCCAGCCCCCCAGAGAGCAGCACCACCAAGATGCCCCAGAATGCCCAGCTAGTCGGCAAGCGTAAAAAACGTTTAGGTCGAGGTGGCTTGGGTGCTTCTGACGGAGAGTTCGGCAGTGTAGCCGGAATTTGCTGACCCCCCTCTGCTGGTGCAGTACTACCCGCCGGACGCTGAGGACGATCCGTTGGTGGAGGAAGTGGCTGTTTCCCCGGACGCGGTGCTTTTCTGGGGACGGGCTGAGAAGAGTTCTCGCTCGTGTGTGGTTTGCGATCGCTCGGACGCCCAGACGCAGGCACTCGTTTTTGGGATGTCCACCCAGCCGAATTTGAAGACTTGCCGCTCCGCCCGCCATCTGGAATTTCGGGATTTCTAGTCATAGCTTATTCACACCACAACGCGCTTCGCCTGGGACGAATGCTTTTTAGCACAGGCAGTAGTTGCAATCCTACTCCCCTCAGCCGCAAAAAGCTATATTCTCATCCAGAAGTCAAAATCTATAATTCATCATTCACAAGGAAATTTTCAATTCAGCTACAGAATCTAGAATTTTTTCTTACCTTGTGACTTCTAACTTCTGATTCCTAAACAGACTCGGCACGTAAATCCTCAATTAGCGCCGCCAATTCGTCACTGCTGGCGTTGTAAACCTCTCCACAAAAATGGCAAGTCGCTTCGGCACCATCATCTTTTTCAATCATGTCTTGCAGTTCGGCTTCGCCTAGCATCTTCAAAGCACCCAAGACACGGCTCATCGAGCAACCACAGTGAAATTGCAGCATCTGGACTTCTGGTAGGATGACCAGACCCATATCTCCTAGTAGTTGTTCCAAAATCTCCGGCAACGTCTTGCCTGCCTGTAACAAGGGTGTAAAGCCCGCCAGTGCTTCCATTCGAGATTCCAAAAGTTGCACTAAGCTCTCGTCGCTCGCCGCCTTGGGCAGGACTTGCACCAGTAACCCACCAGAAGCCCGGACTGTACCCGCTTCTATAAATACACCCACCGCTAGCGCTGAGGGCGTTTGTTCGGAAGTCACCAGATAGTGGGCAACGTCATCCCCAATTTCACCCGACACCAGCTCAACGGTACTCGAATACGGGTAGCCGTATCCCACATCGCGCACGACATAGAGGTATCCCTCCCGACCGATTGCTCCCCCGACATCTAGTTTTCCTTTGGCATTTGGGGGCAGTTCCACGCTTGGGTTATCTACATACCCTCGTGCGGTTCCGTCCAATCCGGCGTCAACGAGAAGCCCGCCGAGTGGCCCATTTCCTTTTATGCGAATGTTGACCCTTGACCCCTCTCGCTTCATGCTAGAGGCAAGTAATAGCCCAGATGACAGGGTGCGTCCCAGTGCAGCGGTTGCCACGTATGAAAGATTATGACGCTGTCTGGCTTCTTGTGTGAGGCGTGTGGTAATGACCCCAACGGCGCGAATTCCACCCTCTGCCGCCGTGGCACGGATTAACTGATCAGCCATGAAAAGACCTTACATTTCTTAACACACTATACTTTTATTGTAGGCATGGCAGTTAATAGTGAGGTGGTATTTGCGGTGCTAATTATCAGAACCGCCAAAAACAGCTAGTTTTTCAAATAAGAGATAAGAACCTGAATCTTCTATCAGGCACAGATGGATAAACAGGCTAAAAATAAGGATTGAAATATAATTAACATTTTTAAAAATCATTTTTTATGTTGTTTTAGCTAATTTAAAAACAGATATTATATTAAAATTATTCTTTTGTTGTTGATGCAAATCTAAATTTAGAGTATGCATGATAATTCTTAGCTGCCAGGACTATTTAGCCGCTACTCTCAAGAAAAACGATTACATTAAGATTAGGAACAGTAAATAGAAACTTCTGTACCAGTAACAACTAATAACAAAGAAACCGCAACTGTTTATGCTAGGAAACTTTCAACAAAGCCATCTTAGAATAGAAGTAAATTCCCCCGCAGCAGCCATCGGCGACAGTCTGCTTCGCCCCAGCCAGCAAAGCCAGTGGTTGTGGCCCCTGCGCCTTTCCGCAGGGCTACCGGAACAACTGTCTGAGGGGTTAATTTACACCAGTTGGGTGGGGCCAGTGGCGATACAACACCAAGTGGAAGTGGCTCAACCCAACTGTCTGCGCCTGCTCTTGAGTCAAGGAATTGACGGTTATCACGAGTGGTACTGGGGAGAACATTGGGTACAGTCACGTCTAGAAGGAGTATCTCTACTGTCGCTGAGTTTGGGGCAAACACTCAGTTTGCTGCGCTTGCGAGAATTTCTAGCATCCCGATCTTAGAACTGAGGGCTGAGGGATGAGGACTGAGGACTGAGGGCTGAAGGGTGGCTAGAAGAACGATTTTCATGTTTGGGAATCGCGCGATCGCTATTAAAGACTAACGCGAACACAAACTGAGTAAGAGAGACAGAGAAGGTAGATTCTTCAGTGGCTTATTTGCAAATACTTTTGCTTTCACTCTGTGGAACAAAAGAAACCCGTTTTCTGGTAGAAAACGGGTTTTTATTCAGACAGAGACAATTTTAAATTTATGTTGGATGACCTAGCTACTGCCTTACCAACCGTTGTTGTTCTTGCTCTTTCACCTCTGTCAGTCCAATTTGCTCTAAGAGCGATAGAAACTCCTGGCGGATTAACCGATCCTTGGGGGAAGTAGCATGGGCGGCTAAAATTACGCCTAGAGTGTCATACCAGTATGCCGATCGAGCATAGATTGCTGCCTTGCCAATCTGCGATCGCGCAGCTGCCAGTTGTTTCTCTAGAGCAGGTGTTGCGGGTACGTGCTTAATCCAGCCTTGAGCAATCTGATCTTCAGAACGTCGTTTCGGATTGCACTTCAGAGTGACTGTCCATAGATATTCCCGTCCTGGAACCAGTTCTGGCAACTCTTTAGACATCTGGAGTTGATTAATCCCCGCCTTGGGTGTTTGAATTGTTTGCTCAATAATTGGCTTAGATACTCCTGGCTCAACCAGTGTAAAAGCAAGCGGTACCGATTGGTTGCCCGACAAGTACCAGTAAAAGATGGGATGACCTGATGCAGTCAATCCGGTATGAGTCGTAGGAGCCAACAAAGTCACAGATGTAGGCTGAGACTCAGAGCATTCTATTGGCGATTCGTCAACGCCTCTGGTACCGCCTCTGGGAATCATTCCATCATCGGGTGGCTGATAACGAACTCGCGTTCCCGTTCCAATGGTGCCTCCGGGAGCACCCACATCACCCGGCTCGTAACCAGAACCTGTTGGCGTTTTCGGCACAACATCTGCATAAGCGGTTGAGCTAAACCCTAAATCAATTGATAGGCGGCTCAATAGAGAATTGAGGGGAAATTCTATTAAACCGAGAAACTGTATCAAAAGCAGTGATGCACTTCCTGCTACCTTCGTCCCTAATTTACGGGAAATCACCATAAATCTACAAATGATGTAATGCCAATAAATTTTTAGACGACCATTTGGCGATCGCAGTTTCCAGATCCCGTACTGCAATCCGGGTATTTGTTGTAATTTTTATTACTCTATCAAAACTTGATAAACTTCGGTCTACTGTTCGCACTCTTTGAGCATGACGCTACCGAGCCTATTTGTCGGAAATTTGCCCCGAATAGGCTGGGTGAGTTTATTCATTCATTAAAAAGCCAGTACAGAATGCTACAGTCTCAACTCATCGCTCAGTTTGCACTCAGTTTTGCAAGGTTCTCAGCTTCTTGATTACGCAATTAGCCTACTATTCAGCCAATCTCAACTAGAATAGTTATTCTACTTTACTAGAAGTTATTAGGGACTAGGAATTAGAAAAAGTTCCTCTAAGCATGAAATTAATGCTGAATCCAGCACTCCAAACTAGGTTGAAGAGACACGTTTATAGACGGCTTTCAGTATGTAATTCCTGGCTTAGAACACTTCTTTCAATCAGAACCGAAACCAGTTACTTTCAACTTCATCTAAAGAAAAAGCAAAGGGTAAGGCTGACCTCAAGGATAATTCAGGCTCTCAAAATCGAGAATCTGAGCCTGAATAATTCTCTTAATTAGCATTTCCTAGATCCAAGGAATGGAATTTGCGGCTAAATAAAAAAAGTCCGCGCAGGCGGACTAAGAATAATCAATCATTCTAAAACCTGGGTAGGCAGGTTTTGTCTGTATAGCCGCGAATTCTATTCGCCAGGGCTTCTTTTTTAATTTTTATGCCTGCTTCACCACCAGCACGGAACAAGGGGCATCAGCAACAACTTGGCTGCTGACAGAACCCTCTATAATTCGCTTCAAACCCGTTAAACCCCGACTGCCAATCACAATCAAGTCAGCTTGATAAATATTCGCAAGTCGGATTATTTCTTCAGCGGGGTCGCCAGAAACGATTTCTAATTCGCTGTGGCAAGGTAAAGCTGCCTGATAAGATTCCATCTGCTTTTCAATCTGCCGATAGGGCAGATCCTCCGAAGAGGCATGGGGCTTATCAACAGCAATTTCCACCTCAGACCCCGACGAAGGAATCACATGGGAAAGGATGATTTTGGTCGTTGGCTGTAGTTGGAGTTCTTCCAGGGACTGAATCACTCCCTCCGAAAGCTCTGAACTGTCGAGAGCCACCAGAATAATTTTTAGCACCCCAAAATCTCCTTTTTCGTTATTCGTCAGACCTCTTCTCGATTCGCAGCCGCACGGAGTCAGCGTGGGAAGTCAAACCCTCGGCTTGGGCAAGAATCTGGATAGCGTTGCCAAGCTTCTGGAGCGCTGTCGGCGAGTACTGAATCAAACTGGAGTGTTTCAGAAACGTTTCAACTCCCAGTGCTGAAGCGTAACGGGCAGCGCCAGAGGTAGGTAGCGTGTGATTCGGCCCTGCTAAGTAGTCTCCCACAGCTTCGGGCGTTGAGGAACCCAAGAATATAGCACCCGCGTGGCGAATTTTTTCCAGCAGATCCCAGGGTTCTTGGACTTCCAGTTCCAAGTGTTCGGGGGCAAACTCGTTGGAGAGTTCGGCAGCAACCAACAGAGAGTCAACCACCACAATCAAACCGTAATGAGCGATCGCTTTCTCTGTCAGTAGCCGTCGCGGATGATCTTCCAATTGACGTTCTACTTCTAGCTGTACTTTCTTCGCCAACCCAGCTTCTGTTGTCAGGAGAATTGCTGCTGCCATCGGATCGTGTTCCGCTTGCGCCAACATATCTGCCGCCACATAGACGGGATTGGCGTTTTCATCGGCAATAATCAGTACCTCAGAAGGTCCAGCCAGCGAGTCAATCCCCACGGTGCCGTAAACGAGCTTTTTCGCCAGGGTCACGTAAATATTACCGGGACCAGTGATGACATCTACCTTAGGAATGGTTTCGGTGCCATAAGCCAAAGCCGCGATCGCTTGAGCGCCCCCAATCCGATAAATTTCCTGCACCCCAGCTTCCTGGGCTGCCACTAGCACCGCGGCATTAATCGTTTTTTCTTGCCCTGGTGGCGTCACCATGACAATTCTCGGCACACCCGCTACCTTCGCAGGGATGGCGTTCATTAATACCGTACTTGGATAGGACGCTCGACCGCCAGGAACGTAAAGCCCTGCTCGATCTACCGGCGTGTAACGCTTCCCCAAAACAATCTCATCGTCCCCAAATTGAACCCAAGATTTCGGGACGCGCTGCCGGTGGAATGCTTCTATTTGTTGACGTGCCAGTTGAATCGCGTTGAGTAACTCCTGGGACACCTGTTGATAGGCAGCATCCAGTTCTGAGCCACTAACGCGCAGATGTTCGGAATTCAAAGTTTGTCGATCGAATTCAGCCGTGTAGTGCAGCAGAGCTTTGTCACCCTGGCGCTTCACAGCCTGTAAGACTTCCCGAACAGTTGCCTCTTTATGAACAATCTGGTCGTCATGGGTGCGATCGCAGATACGCCGCAGTTCAGTTCTTGCCTCAGATACCTGAGTAATGATTCGCAGCATGGAGTCGGAATCACCATCTAGGAATTACCCGCCTGAGTTCAGGTATATCACTATCCTCATCTCAAGGGATGAGACAGCCTATTCCCTGTACTCGTTTCTATAGCTTAACCTGGATTTTTCAAGGGATCGCTATAATTTATGGAGAGATGGTATATTAATCTATCTAGTTCTGTTTGTTAACTGTACAGAGTTTTCTTCAAGACTGTGGCCAATACTAAGTCAGCCCTAAAGCGAGTCCAAGTAGCCGAACGCAACCGGCTGCGTAACAAGACCTATAAATCAGCCGTAAAAACGCTGATGAAGAGTTATCTTGCAGCCGTCCAAACCCACGCAGCCAACCCCACTGCGGAATCGCTGCAAGAAGTACAGCGGCGGATGTCAGAGGTCTACAGCAAGATTGACAAAGCGGTAAAGCGGGGGGTGTTGCATACCAACAACGGTGCCCGGAAAAAATCCAATCTCGCTAAGGCGCTCAAACGCGCGCAGCCCCAGCCAGAAACTTCAACCCCGGCTTCGTCCGATGCTTCTGCTTCCTAGCTGCTAGCCGCTCGTCAGTAGTCAGCAGTCAGTTGTTTATCGAAAGCGGTGGTAGGTAGAATTCCCACTACCCGTTACCCACTACCCAATGCTTGATGACCAATGACTGAACAGATACAGTTGTTCGATACCCACGTCCATATAAACTTCGATCTCTTCCAGTCCGATCTGGAAGAAATTAAAGCTCGGTGGCGCGAAGCGGGGATCGTTCGGCTAGTGCATTCGTGCGTGGAACCTACGGAGTTTTCAAGCATTCAATCACTGGCAAACCGATTTCCAGAACTTTACTTCGCCGTGGGGTTACATCCCCTCGATACCGAGAAGTGGGCATCAGAAACTGCCGAACAAATTCGTTCGCTGGCGAGTTCTGACCAGCGAGTGGTAGCAATTGGCGAAATGGGTCTGGATTTTTATAAAGCGGAAGATAGGGAGCGGCAAATAGAAGTATTTGAAGCACAGCTAGCGATCGCGCAGCAACTTGATTTGCCTGTAATTATTCATTGCCGAGATGCTGCTGCGACCATGCACGAACTGTTGCAAGATTTCTGGAAGCGCACGGGTCCTGTGCGGGGCGTCATGCACTGCTGGGGGGGTACTCCGGAAGAAATGCAATGGTTCTTGGATTTGGGTTTCTATATTAGTATCAGCGGCATCGTAACGTTTAAAAACGCCACTCAAGTTCAGGAATCGGCGAGGAGAATCCCCAGCGATCGCCTCCTAATTGAAACCGACTGCCCCTTCCTCGCACCCGTTCCCAAGCGTGGCAAACGTAACGAACCTTCCTACGTCCGATATGTCGCCGAGTGTGTTGCCCATTTGAGGGGTGTCTCTTTAGAGACTCTAGCCACGCAAACCACCCAGAATGCCTGTAATCTGTTTCGACTTTCCGTACCTCAGCCTTGTGCTGCGATTTAGTGCCCAATTGTAAGGGCTCTTATCCATGCCGCGTGCCGCGTACCGTACCCGTTCTGAGTGCTGTAGACACTGGAAAGGCAGGGAGAACCACGACAGAGACATCCATCCCCCGAAGGCAATAACTTTTGGTGGAAAATCTCTTTTCTCCCTTCTGGGTTTCATTACCCCAATTTAGAGGTAGGTGTCAACAAAGAAAGTCAATTTGCGACATAATATTTAAAAGACCCTCTATGAACAGAATTCTTGCGAGCAAACTGGGATGGCTGCCTGCTCCACCTAAACAGACTTCATACCCCTGCGATCGCTGTCCTTATACCTGGTAAAGAAGCACTAAATATTATCTTTGAGCAAACAAGCCAAAGCGAACTGCTGGTTCGCTTATAAAACCAACGAAAAACAACCCTGAGACGTTTCCTTCCCTCCTAGTGGGGACTAAACGGCTCAGTTTATTCTTGCCAATCGCTTGTCCTTGGGGACGAGTGAGGCATACTTCGCCGATACTGCTTACTTTGGCACGAATTCCATCCCGCTAGATGGGAAGGATGTAAAGATGAAGGACGAATTCAAAACCATCAATGATGGAGGATGAATCAATTTAGGATTCATCCTCCTAACGGCTGACTTTTGAGTTCTAGACGCTCGGGTTGATTGGGAAGTCGGGTCTCCCCACTGGCATTCTTCTTAAACCCACCCTTACGACAGGTAATTCCTGAATTCTTTTGCAAGAGGAAAAGCATGACTAATCAGACCTCCACTCCAGTTGCTTACATGTTGCCAGACCTGGTAGAAATTCAGCGAGCCAGCTTCCGCTGGTTCCTGGAAGAAGGTCTGATTGAGGAACTTAACAGCTTTTCGCCGATTACAGATTACACCGGCAAGCTGGAGTTGCACTTCTTGGGCAAAGACTACAAACTCAAGCGACCCAAGTACGATGTAGATGAAGCCAAGCGTCGGGATGCAAGCTATGCCGTACAAATGTACGTTCCGACGCGGCTCATTAATAAAGAAGACGGCACGATTAAAGAGCAAGAAGTCTTCATCGGCGATTTGCCCCTAATGACCGACCGAGGCACATTTATTATTAATGGTGCCGAGCGGGTAATCGTTAACCAAATCGTGCGAAGCCCCGGAGTTTATTACAAATCGGAAACCGACAAAAACGGACGCCGTACCTACTCAGCTTCTCTTATTCCCAATCGGGGCGCGTGGCTGAAGTTTGAAACCGATAAAAACGACTTAGTGTGGGTACGAATCGATAAGACGCGCAAACTGTCGGCACAGGTATTACTCAAGAGCTTGGGGCTTTCCGACTCTGAGATTTTTGATGCGTTGCGTCACCCAGAATATTTCCAGAAGACCATTGAGAAAGAAGGGCAGTTTTCCGAAGAAGAAGCCCTCATGGAGCTATATCGGAAACTACGACCCGGTGAACCACCAACGGTTTCTGGCGGACAGCAGTTGTTGGAATCGCGCTTCTTCGATCCGAAGCGTTACGACCTGGGCCGAGTCGGTCGCTATAAGCTGAACAAGAAGCTGCGGCTCTCCGTGCCGGATACAGTGCGCGTGCTGACCCCGACCGATATTCTGGCAGCAGTAGACTACCTGATCAACTTGGAATATGACATCGGGATT
The DNA here is from genome assembly GCF_039961955.1 of Trichocoleus sp. DQ-A1. NCBI lineage: Bacteria > Bacillati > Cyanobacteriota > Cyanophyceae > Leptolyngbyales > Trichocoleusaceae > Trichocoleus > Trichocoleus sp. DQ-A1. The sequence goes on along the minus strand of NZ_JAMPKE010000003.1, from coordinate 46,446 downwards.
ACCGATGATATCGACCACTTGGGCAACCGAAGAGTGCGCTCGGTGGGCGAACTGTTGCAAAACCAAGTGCGCGTCGGCTTGAACCGCTTAGAGCGGATTATCCGGGAGCGGATGACCGTTTCGGATGCCGAAACCCTAACACCCGCTTCTTTGGTAAACCCGAAGCCTTTGGTAGCGGCGATTAAGGAATTTTTCGGCTCCTCCCAGTTGTCCCAGTTTATGGATCAGACAAATCCCTTAGCGGAATTGACCCACAAGCGGCGACTCTCAGCGTTAGGTCCGGGAGGACTAACGCGGGAACGCGCAGGGTTCGCCGTGAGGGATATTCATCCGAGCCACTACGGGCGGATTTGCCCGATTGAGACGCCAGAAGGACCGAACGCTGGATTGATCGGCTCTTTGGCAACTCATGCGCGGGTGAATGCCTACGGATTTGTAGAGACGCCGTTCTGGAAAGTGGAAAACGGACGGGTACTCAAGGAACAAGCGCCGGTATATATGACGGCAGATGAGGAAGACGATCTGCAAGTCGCGCCAGGGGACATCCCGATGGATGTGGATGGATGGATCTTGGGAGAATCGGTGGCGGTGAGATATCGCCAAGATTTCACCACCACGACACCCGACATGGTGGACTATGTAGCGGTGTCGCCGGTGCAGATTATTTCGGTTGCCACATCGTTGATTCCCTTTTTGGAACACGACGATGCCAACCGGGCGTTGATGGGATCGAACATGCAGCGGCAGGCAGTGCCGTTATTGAAGCCAGAGCGACCCCTAGTGGGGACTGGCTTGGAAGCCCAGGCGGCGCGGGACTCTGGCATGGTTGTGGTTGCCAAATACGACGGGGAAGTCACCTTTGTGGATGCGACGCGGATCGCAGTGCGGAGTTTCGACGAAACCGGGGAACCCAACGGACCGCAGATCGAGTATGAGTTGCAGAAGTATCAACGCTCAAACCAAGATACCTGCTTGAATCAGCGACCCTTAGTGTATGAAGGCGATCGCATCGTTGCCGGACAGGTACTTGCCGACGGTTCTGCTACCGAAGGGGGCGAACTGGCTTTGGGGCAGAATATCCTGGTAGCGTATATGCCTTGGGAAGGCTACAACTACGAGGACGCGATCTTAATCAGCGAACGGCTGGTTTACGACGATGTCTACACCAGCATCCACATTGAGAAGTACGAAATCGAGGCACGGCAAACCAAGCTAGGACCCGAAGAAATTACGCGGGAAATTCCTAACGTCGGGGAAGATAGCTTGCGAAGCCTGGATGAAACCGGGATTATCCGAATTGGAGCCTGGGTAGAAGCTGGGGACATTCTGGTAGGAAAGGTGACGCCCAAAGGGGAATCCGACCAGCCACCGGAAGAGAAACTGCTGCGGGCAATTTTCGGTGAAAAGGCGCGGGATGTACGGGACAACTCCCTGCGAGTGCCCAACGGAGAGAAAGGGCGCGTGGTAGACGTGCGCGTCTTCACCCGCGAACAGGGCGACGAACTGCCCCCCGGAGCGAACATGGTGGTGCGTGTCTACGTCGCGCAGAAGCGCAAAATCCAAGTGGGCGACAAGATGGCGGGACGGCACGGTAATAAGGGGATTATTTCTCGGATATTACCCGCCGAAGATATGCCCTACCTGCCAGATGGAACCCCCGTGGACATCGTGCTCAATCCACTCGGAGTACCCTCACGAATGAATGTGGGGCAGGTGTTTGAGTGCTTGCTGGGATGGGCTGGTGAGAACTTAAATGTCCGCTTCAAAGTGATTCCCTTCGACGAAATGCACGGAGCGGAAAAAAGCCGCGAGTCGGTGCATGGCAAGTTGGAGGAGGCGAGGAAGAAGACCGGGAAGAACTGGCTGTTTAACCCTGATGAAGCCGGAAAGCTCCGAGTCTTTGATGGGCGTACTGGGGAAGCCTTTGACCGTCCGATTACCGTGGGCAAGGCGTATATGCTGAAGCTGGTACACCTGGTAGACGACAAGATCCACGCCCGTTCTACGGGACCCTACTCTTTGGTGACGCAGCAACCCTTGGGAGGCAAAGCGCAGCAGGGCGGACAGCGATTTGGCGAAATGGAAGTGTGGGCGCTGGAAGCTTTTGGCGCTGCCTACATTTTGCAGGAGTTGCTGACGGTGAAATCCGACGATATGCAGGGGCGGAACGAAGCGCTGAATGCGATCGTGAAAGGCAAGGCGATTCCGCGACCGGGAACACCAGAATCGTTCAAGGTGTTGATGCGAGAACTGCAATCTCTATGTTTAGATATTGCCGTCCATAAGGTGGAGACGACCGAGGACGGAACCACGGGACACGTAGAGGTTGACTTGATGGCGGATGTGTCAAATCGCCGGACGCCGACGCGACCCACCTATGAATCTCTCAGCCGCGAGGAACTGGAAGAAGACGAAGTTTAATCAATGAAAAATGGAAAATTAAAAATTAAAAATTAGGAATTCTTTAATTTTTAATTTTTCATTTTTAATTTTTAATTGGAGCGCAGCGACAGATGAGACATCAGCTAGAACAGCGGTTTGACTACGTCAAAATTGCTCTGGCATCGCCAAAGCGAATTCAGGATTGGGGGCAAAGAAACCTGCCCAATGGTCAAGTGGTGGGTGAGGTTACGAAACCCGAAACGATTAATTACCGGACGCTCAAACCAGAAATGGATGGCCTTTTCTGCGAGCGCATTTTTGGTCCCGCAAAAGATTGGGAATGCCACTGCGGCAAGTACAAGCGGGTGCGCCACAGAGGTATTGTCTGCGAACGCTGCGGCGTAGAAGTGACAGAATCGCGGGTGCGTCGTCACCGTATGGGCTACATTAAGCTAGCGGCACCTGTGGCTCACGTTTGGTATCTCAAGGGCATTCCCAGCTATATGTCGATTCTGCTGGATATGCCCCTGCGGGATGTGGAGCAGATTGTCTATTTCAATGCCTATGTGGTACTCAGTCCTGGCAATGCGGAGAATCTCAGTTACAAGCAGTTGCTGACGGAAGATCAGTGGCTGGAAATTGAGGAGCAGCTCTATAGCGAAGATTCTACCCTGCAAGGTGTCGAGGTGGGAATTGGTGCTGAGGCGCTGCAACGTCTCTTGCAGGACATTAACTTGGAAGCAGAGGCTGAGTCCCAACGAGAGGAAATTGCCAATGCTAAGGGTCAGAAGCGGGCGAAACTGATTAAGCGCTTGAGAGTGATTGACAACTTCATCGCGACTGGTTCTAAGCCAGAGTGGATGGTGCTGTCGGTGATTCCGGTAATTCCGCCAGATTTGCGTCCAATGGTGCAGCTGGATGGCGGCAGATTTGCCACTTCTGACTTGAATGACTTGTATCGTCGGGTAATTAACCGCAACAACCGCTTAGCACGGCTCCAAGAAATCTTGGCACCGGAAATCATTGTTCGCAACGAGAAGCGGATGTTGCAAGAAGCTGTGGATGCGCTTATCGATAATGGTCGTCGGGGACGGACGGTAGTAGGAGCCAATAATCGACCCCTGAAATCTCTGTCAGACATTATTGAAGGTAAGCAGGGACGCTTCCGGCAAAACCTGTTGGGTAAGCGAGTAGACTACTCCGGACGTTCTGTAATTGTGGTGGGACCAAAGCTAAAAATCCACCAATGCGGCTTGCCACGAGAAATGGCAATTGAGTTATTCCAACCGTTTGTAATTCACCGGCTGATTCGCGGCGGACTGGTCAATAATATCAAGGCAGCCAAGAAGCTGATTCAGCGCGGGGATGCCTCTGTGTGGGACGTGCTAGAGGAAGTAATTGCCGGACACCCGGTGATGCTAAACCGGGCACCAACGCTGCACCGTCTAGGGATTCAAGCGTTTGAGCCAATTCTGGTAGAAGGTCGAGCAATTCAGCTGCACCCACTGGTATGTCCGGCGTTCAACGCGGACTTCGATGGCGACCAGATGGCGGTTCACGTACCGCTTTCTTTGGAGGCTCAGGCAGAAGCGCGGTTACTGATGCTGGCTTCTAATAACATTCTCTCTCCAGCGACGGGCCGACCCATTGTAACGCCTAGCCAAGACATGGTATTAGGCTGCTATTACCTAACGGCAGAAAACCCAGCAGCGACCAAGGGTGCTGGAGGTTATTTCGCCAGCTTGGATGATGCGCTCTTAGCCTATGAGCAGTCTGCGGTAGATTTACACGCCTACATCTGGGTGCGCTTTGACGGGATAGTAGAGAATGATAAACCGGATGCGGAGCCGGAAAAGGTGGAAACCTTAGCTGATGGCACCGTCTGGACAACCTACAACTTCCGTCGAGTGCGGCAAGACAAGGAAGGAAATGTCTTGACCCAATACATTCGGACGACGCCCGGTCGAATTATCTACAATAAGACGATTCAAGAGGCATTGGCAATATAAATCAGTGTTGAGGACGGAGTGATTGAGGATCGGGCAAAGAGTTTTGACTTTCCTCCTCACTCACGTCCTCGCTCCGGTGTTTTGTGTTCGCTTGTTCTGTGTTCGCTCAGTCCGCGAGTTGAATGGCCCTACGCGAATACGCCTCATCGCTCAGTCTTCTTTAAATACTCGTTTTGCGAGTAGAGCGCCGCTACGCTAACAGTCCTTATACCTCAGTCCTAACTTATGGCAGAGCAACCAGAAATCAAAAATATTTTTCATAATCGGATGGTGGACAAAGGGCAACTGAAGAAACTGGTTGCCTGGGCATTTACGCATTTCGGTAGTGCCCGCACCTCCCAAATGGCAGATCGCCTGAAAGATTTGGGCTTCCACTACGCGACTAAAGCGGGTGTCTCGATTAGTGTGGATGACTTGCAGGTGCCGGATTCTAAGCGGCAGTTGCTGGACGCTGCCGAAACTGAAATTCGCTCTACAGAAGCACGCTACACGCGGGGCGAAATCACCGAGGTGGAGCGCTTCCAAAAGGTTATCGATACCTGGAATAGTACCAGCGAAGCCCTAAAGGATGAGGTGGTTCGCAACTTTAGACAAAAAAATCCCCTGAATTCGGTCTATATGATGGCGTTTTCTGGGGCGCGGGGAAATATTTCTCAGGTGCGTCAGCTGGTGGGAATGCGTGGATTGATGGCAAACCCCCAGGGAGAGATTATTGGTCTGCCGATTAAGACGAATTTCCGGGAAGGTTTGACCGTCACGGAATATATTATCTCGTCTTATGGGGCACGGAAGGGATTGGTAGATACCGCTCTACGTACAGCGGATTCCGGCTATCTTACCCGCCGCCTGGTGGATGTGTCTCAGGATGTAATTGTTCGGGAAGTGGACTGCGGCACCCAGCGAGGGATTCGCTTACGCAGCATGACTTCGGACGATCGGGTGCTGATTCCTTTGTCCGATCGCCTGCTGGGTCGCGTTCTAGTAGAAGATGCGGTTCATCCCACCACGGGGGAAGTGGTCATGCCCCGCAATCAGCCGATGTCAGAAGAAATGGGGCTGAACATTGTTAAGGCTGGGATAGAAGAAGTTTTCGTGCGATCGCCCCTGACCTGCGAAGCCGCCCGTTCCGTGTGTCAACATTGTTACGGCTGGAGCCTCGCCCACGGGCATCTCGTGGATCTGGGGGAAGCGGTGGGAATTATTGCCGCTCAGTCGATTGGCGAACCGGGCACCCAGCTCACCATGCGGACGTTCCACACTGGCGGCGTCTTCACTGGCGAAGTGGCGCGACAAGTCCGTGCGCCGATGACCGCCAAAGTGCGCTTCAGCCGAGGGATGCGGACGCGGGGACTGCGGACGCGGCACGGGGAAGATGCCTTGCTGGTGGAATCGACCAATGCGGAATTGATTCTCGATCCGGTAGACAGCACTCAGGAGCAAATCTCGATTCCGCTCACTCAAAATTCCACCCTGTACTGTGTCAATGGCAGCACGGTAACGGCAGAACAGCTATTGGGTGAAGTTGCGATCGCTTCTTCCACTCGCGCCCATACAGAAAAAGCCGCCAAAGACGTTACCACTGACCTGGCAGGCGAAGTGAAGTTTGAAGGTCTGCTTCCAGAAGAAAAAACCGACCGCCAGGGGAACACCACCCGGATTGCGGCGCGGGGTGGTTTGTTGTGGATTTTGTCTGGAGAAGTTTACAACCTACCTCCAGGTGCCGAAGCCGTCGTGCAGAACGGTAAAGTGGTGGATCGCAACGACGTACTCGCAGAAACCAAGTTGGTGAGCGAGCATGGTGGTGTCGTCCGGCTAAAAGCTGATGACGCTGGTTCGCGGGGACGAGAAATTGAAATTATCACCGCTAGCGTGCTGCTAGACCAAGCACGGGTGCGAATGGAAGCGACTCAAGGCCGCGACCATTATGTAATTTATACCGCCGACAATCAGCGCTTTTCCCTGAAGGCCACCCCAGGGACAAAAGTTCAAAACCACCAGGTAGTAGCCGACTTAATTGACGATCGCTATAACACCCAGACCGGGGGAATTATCAAATACGCCGGTGTGGAAGTTGCCAAAAAAGCCAAGGCAAAACAAGGATACGAAGTCATCAAAGGCGGCACCTTGCTGTGGATTCCAGAAGAATCCCATGAAGTGAACAAGGATATCTCCCTCCTGCAAGTGGAAGACGGTCAATACGTAGAAGCCATGACAGAGGTCGTCAAAGATATCTTCTGTCAAACAGCTGGGATAGTGGAAGTAACTCAGAAAAACGATATCCTACGGGAAATCGTGATTAAGCCCGGTGAACTACATTTGGTCGATGACCCAGAAGCAGTGATGGGAACAGATGGATCGCTGTTCTATCCGGGGCAGGAAGTTATGCCAGGGCTAACGGTTAGCGAGTTGCGCTATACCGAATTTGTGGAAACCCCTGAAGGCCCTGCATTGTTGCTGCGTCCAGTGACTGAGTTTCACGTTCCGGATGAGCCGAGCGTACCGTCTCAAGCTTCTATTTCTGGCAGGGGGCGTTACAAGATTGAGCTGCGGGCAGTTCAGCGGCTTCCTTACAAAGATGGGGAACGGGTGAAGTCCATCGGAGGGCTGGAACTGCTGCGGACGCAATTGGTTCTGGAAATTGGCTATGGAGCTGAAAGTGAGAGCAGTTCCGAGAGCCTTGGTGCTTTAGAACTACTGGCGGCGGATATTGAGTTGCTGCCAATTGAAGGAAAGGGAGTTGAAGCAAAAGGCAAGGACGACGAAGAAAGCTCCGCGCTTTCAACCGTAAGTTCTGAACTTTCGCCTCGGACTTCAGAAATGCGTTTACAGCTCTTGGTTTCGGAATCTCTGGTGATTCGTCGGGATACAGCGGCAGATCCACTTTCTGGCAGTACCCATACACGGATTATGGTGACTGACGGTCAGCAGATCGAGCCAGGAGCCGTTGTGGCTCGCACGGAAATTCAGTGCAAGGATGCCGGAGAAGTCCGGGGGATTCGCGCTGGAGAAGCCTCGATTCGCCGGGTGCTGCTGGTTCGGGATACCGACCGGATAAGTGTTGATACGAAAGGCGCTAAACCCACCGTAAAAGTGGGAGCGCTGTTAGTAGCAGGGACTGAGATCGCCTCTGGCGTACTTGCCCCAGAGTCGGGTCAAATTTCCGCCATCTTGGAGGATTCGATCCAGATGCGTCTGGCTCGTCCTTATCGCGTGTCTTCCGGAGCCGTCTTGCATATCGATGATGGAGACTTGGTGCAGCGGGGTGACAACCTAGTGCTGCTAGTCTTTGAGCGGGCGAAAACTGGGGATATCATCCAAGGTTTGCCACGTATTGAAGAACTGCTGGAGGCCCGGAAGCCAAAAGAAGCGTGTATTTTGGCACGGCGTTCGGGAACGGCTCAGGTCGTTTACGGACCTCAGCAGGACGCAGAGGAGATTAAAGTCATTGAATCGGACGGCGTCGTGGCTGACTATCCCCTCGGCCCCGGACAGAACGTCATTGTGGGAGATGACATGGTTGTAGAGACTGCGGAGGCGCTAACCGATGGTCCTGCCAACCCTCATGAAATTCTAGAGATTTTCTTTGAGCATTACCGGGAAACGATGGGAGTCTACGAAGCGGCGCTGATGGCGTTGCAGAAGGTTCAGACTTTCCTGGTGAATGAAGTGCAGTCGGTTTATCAATCTCAGGGGATTGATATTTCTGATAAGCATATTGAGGTGATTGTGCGCCAGATGACCTCGAAAGTCCGGGTGGATGATGGCGGCGATACCACGATGCTGCCGGGAGAGTTGGTGGAACTGCGGCAGATTGAGCAAGTGAATGAAGCGATGGCAATTACTGGCGGGGCACCGGCGCAATATACGCCGATGTTGCTGGGGATTACCAAGGCATCGCTGAATACAGATAGCTTTATTTCTGCGGCATCTTTCCAGGAAACGACGCGGGTTCTCACCGAAGCAGCAATTGAAGGCAAATCTGACTGGCTGCGCGGTCTGAAGGAGAATGTGATCATTGGGCGACTGATTCCGGCAGGAACCGGGTTCAATGCCTATGAGGACAGCATCAGCTCAGATGTTGATATGTCAGCTTCTGGCTTCGGTTCCGGACTGGATGTTGAGGAGGACGCGCTGGACGTGGTGCTGGATGACCGAACAGCTCGTGCTTACAGCCCAGGTCTTGGATTTGAAGAACGGCCTACTTATGGAATGGGCGGCGCTATCTCTCCAGTTCTTGATGATGACGACGACCTCATTGACGATGTTGAGGATGACGACGACTTTGAGGACGACGACTAGAGAGTAATGAGTACCGAGAACTGAAGAGAGAGTAGAAAGAGGAGATAAAAAGTAGTAAACGCGGTGTGCAACTTTCTGTATTTCTCCCCTTAAAAAGGGCGGTTAAGAAAGTTAAGAAAAAGTTGCAGACGTTAGAAAAGGAATAGAGAAGAGAATATTCTCTTCTCTATTCCTTTTTACTTTTAATTCACTCAATCCTCAGGTCTCAAGCACTCAGTCCTCACCTCTCAGCCCTCAGCACTAATTAAGACTGTTCTTGCAATTCACCAGCGCGGACGCTAATGGATGTCGCTTGGTTGGCGCGCTGCACCTTCATCTGTATAACCTGACCGACACGGCTATTCTCGACAATTCTCTGCAACTCGGCGGCAGTCTTCACGGGTTGCCCATCAATCTCCAAAATCACATCCCCCCGGCGCATTCCACTTTTGGCAGCTGGGGTATTTGGCAACACTCGCACGACTAGGACGCCGTTGATTTCTGGCACCTGTAGGGGAGCATTGGGGTCGCTGTTGTTTTCAGCCGCTACTTGGGGCGTTAGGGTTGCCATTTGAACGCCGAGATAGGGATGAGCGACTCTTTCTCCACGCGCCAGCTGAACAGAAATTGTTTTGGCTTGATTAATCGGAATTGCAAAGCCTATCCCCATTGCGTCAGCACGAATCGCCGTGTTGATGCCAATTACTTCACCCTGTTGATTTAAGAGTGGTCCACCGGAGTTACCTGGATTAATCGCTGCATCGGTTTGAATGAAATCCAATCGCTTGTCAGGAATCCCCACAGCGGCACTGGAGCGTTTAAGGGTACTGATAATTCCCAAGGTGACGGTGTTATCCAATCCTAATGGATTGCCGACTGCGATCGCCCAGTCACCCACTTGCACTTCGTTAGAATCTCCAAGAGGTGCCACGGGTAAGTCGCTACCTCCATCGATTTTGACCACCGCCAAATCCGTTACCGGATCGGCACCTTGTACCTTCCCCTCTATTGTGCGTCCATCCTTAAGGGTGACAGTCACCTTATCCGCCTGATTGACCACATGGGAATTTGTCAAAATAATCCCACTCTTGTCAATAATGAAACCAGAGCCTTGACCGCGTAGGCGCTCTTGCATCGGCCCTCTGGGCAACTCTTCACCAAAAAAACGCCGGAAGAAGGGGTCGTCAAACAACGGATCGATGTTACGGTTGACTGTGCGCTCGGTATCAATTCTGACGACTGCCGCTCCTACCCGATTCACCGCTGCGGTGACAAAACTGCCAGTTGCAGCAGTATTGGGAATTCTAGAAATACTGCTTTGCGCTACCAGCTCTGATGCCCCTGGAGTAAGTGCAACTTCTTTGGGAGCAGGGCCAGCCTGAGACGGCAAGACACGATAAGCGCCAAACGCCAAAATGCCTCCTAGAAAGGTGGCAATTACATAGGTACTGACTTGACGCAGAAACCGAAAAAACTTTGGAAATTGCATAGCATCAATTTTCTAGCTTTGTGATGATCTATCTGGTAACAAAAATATCCCTATAGTTATTTTTACAGGTGAAACGACTGAACTTAGGCTCAAGCACTGATGCGGTTTTCCCTACATCTCAAATTTCTATAAACATAAAGACGCATTCTTTGAGGCGACACATTAGCGTAGGGGCACGAAGTGGAGTGTAGTACAATTTTTCATCTCTAGAAGAGCAGATACTTAAATAGGCTACGATGTGGAATACAAATGCTGCCTTATTGACTCTCCATGATTGGATCGAATCCGCTAACTGACGAAACCTTGCCCGTCCACGGTCGTTCACATACCCACGAGCATGGGGATGAAGAGTCTCCCCATCATCATGTCCACAGCGAAGAATCACTGCGGCGGGTTGTTAATCGCTTGTCTCGGATTGAAGGACACGTCCGAGGCATCAAAAATATGGTGCAGGAAAGCGAATCCTGCCCCAAAGTTCTCGTGCAGATTGCTGCTGTGCGGGGTGCCCTAGATCGGGTGGCGCGGATAATTTTGGATGAACATTTAACTGAGTGTATTGCCCGCGCAGCTGAAGAAGGCAATATTGAAGTTGAAATTGAAAAGCTAAAAGAAGCTTTGGATCGATTTTTGCCTTAGTTTAGTTAGATTACAAAACTGGCTTCCCTTTGCGTGGAAGCCAGAAAAAAACATTGGTATCGAAGACAACGATATAGCTAGGGATTTACTTATGCTTATGCAGCAACTTATCAACAAGCACCTCTTGGTCGTCTTCACTCAAGCTGTCCCAATCCAGCCCCCTTTCAGCACTCAAGACGCGCATCTGCTGCTCTTTCTCTGTTAACCTATCTGTGCCATTCATCTTTCTTTCCGAGGCGAGGGTGTCCAAGAGTATGGATTTATCCTCCTGTGGCAGTTGTTTAACTAAGTCAATTACCTGCCTAATTGTCAATTCTATCTTTGGCATGATTATTCCCTCGGTAGTTTATGAAATTGATATCTGAAACCACAGCGACAATCATGACGGGGTGGCAGTTGTGGCTGAAATGAAGAAGCGAACATCTACGACACGTCGGGAAGAGCTGATTTGAGATTTTTGCTCAAGAGACGTGAAGACACAAAGGCAACTCCTATGAAAAGTTCGCAAATTCTTTCAGCTCAACTATTTGTGAGAGTACCACAAGTAAGAAGCTAGCTGCTGTCTCATCCCTTTGGAAAAGGACTAGCGATCCTTCAATTTTTCTTCTCTCAAGTGCTTGTAAATGCTGATGTCTCAAATTTTCAGAATTCAATGTTTTTGGAGGTATTTTTTAGCACATATAGAAGTACAATCTTCACATTTTTACGACTTTTAATTTTGTTAAAGCTATTTTAATGAAGAGCCTTTAGATAATATATTTTTATTGTTTATTTTACTAAATGTAAAAAAGCGAGTTTGAATTTTTTTGATAATAAAAGCCATACAATTCTAAACATTGTCTGCGTTTTGATTCACCTCCTAAGTTGCTTACACATGGAAAATGTTTAGCTATGCGATAGATTGGCAATTGGCTTTAAACGTAAACCTTTATTTATCACAATATTGTATAAAACTGTGCTTAAATCAGCTTTTACAGGTTGTCGAGTCTACGGGGATCGATTTAAAATGAATTAAGCATGATTATAAACTATCGACATTAGTTAACATAGACTGCTTTTTTAATTTGTTTAAATTAATAGAACCAACGATTGGTATTAGTAACGACTAAAAATAAAATATATTTTTATATGAATATATTTTGATAAAATTAAAAAATAGAATAATTACTTTGTTTTTTGCTTAAAAAATCTAGCAAAAAATCAACCTTAAAAATAACAATAATCAGTGAATAAAACAATAACATTTAAATATGTACCAAAATATCTTGATTATGTGAATTCACTGAGATAGGAATAGTTAGTATTTTTTGTCATAGTATTGACTTTTATTAGCCTAATATTTACTTTAGAAACGTAGCATAATTACCAATAAAAACAATAAGAAAGTTTAATGTTTAAGGAAGAAGTAATAAAATATATTAATGTTTTTAGTGATGGCACTATGTTGGGGAAGTTGGAGGAAGCGATCGCACGGTTAACCTGGTTCGATTGCCTCTGTACACAGGGATAGCAAAACCTTCCTAATTCCGGAGTCGGAATTGCCAACGAATAGAGCAGCATAAATTCTACTGCATTGCTTGTAGCTCCAGTCAGGATAGCGATCGCAACTGATAGTGTTGGTGACAGAGGATGCGATCGCTATCCTGACGTGCATTACGATTAAGCAAATCAGATTTGAGCAAACAGTTGTAGAGGATGACGTTTGATTATCAATTTCACTATTCTTTGAGCGGTAGCGCAGATAAACCGATAATCCTGTTTTTACATGGCTTTATGGGTGACTGCAACGAATTTAATCAAGTTATCTCATTTTTGTCTGACCAATTTTGTTGTCTTGCTGTTGACCTTCCAGGTCATGGACAAACTAAGGTTATGGGTGGAGACGAGTGCTATGAAATGGCAAATACTGCCCAGGCTTTGCTCAACCTGCTAGAACAGTTAAGCATTGAAAAATGTTTTTTGGTTGGCTATTCGATGGGTGGACGATTGGCTTTATATTTGACCCTTCATTTCCCCGAACGTTTTCCTAAAGTTGTCTTGGAATCGGCATCTCCTGGGTTGAAGACCGAAGAGGAACGATGGAAGCGACTCCAGCGGGATCTAGAATTATCGCAGGAATTAGTAACGATTGATTTTTCAGAATTTTTAACAAATTGGTATCATCAGCCGCTTTTTGTTTCTCTCAAAAAACATCCGAAATTTGAGCAAATAATAGAGTCTCGGCTACAAAATAATCCCTTTGAATTGGCTAAGTCCCTAAGTAATTTGAGTACTGGATGCCAACCTTCTTTATGGGAAGCGCTCAAACAAAACCAAAACCCTATGCTTTTGCTAGTGGGTGAATATGATAACAAGTTTAGAATCATTAACTCAGAAATGGCGAAACTGTGTAAAGCAGCTAAGGTTAATTTAATTAGTAATTGTGGGCATAATATTCATGTAGAAAATCCAAGAGTATTTTTTGACAAAATTAGCCAGTTTTTAGCTAAACCTGTATCAATTTAATAATATTTGTTAAGGTAAGGCTTACCCTAAATACCATTTGGGTTTTGAGGCGCTGCCTTAACGCTCCCTCAATCGGGCTTAAAAAGGAAAGCTAAGAAATTTATATGTTACAAACAAAATGATAAATACCCAGCCTCCGCTTTTAGGTAGGAGGCTGGGGCGAGATTCTAAATGATAGCTATTTAAACCAATTTTATATTATAAAAAATACGGTAATTTGCAGCTTTAATTAGTTTAAATTATTAATTTGCCTTTTCCGAAGTAAAGTATTATCAGAAATGTAGTTTATTGGTTGCCGTTGTGCGGAATTTCATTTTATGGAAACAATAGGAATTCATCATGCCGCGATTATTTGCTCTAACTATGAAAAATCTAAAAAGTTTTATGTAGAGGTTTTAGGATTCTCAATTATCCAAGAAACCTTTAGAGAAGAAAGAAATTCTTACAAATTAGATTTGAGAGTTGGTCGCGGCGATCAAATTGAGCTTTTTTCATTTCCTAATCCTCCTCAAAGATTAAGTCACCCTGAAGCTTGCGGATTGAGGCATTTAGCGTTTGCTGTCAAAAATATAGATGAAGCTGTTTACTATTTAAAAAACCAAGGAGTGCAGGTAGAAGATATTAGACTTGATGAGATGACTGGCAAGCGGTTTACATTCTTTAGCGATCCAGACGGATTACCTTTAGAAATCTATGAAAAATAGCTTTACAGGCGCTTAAACTTATGTTGGCTAATCAATACTTGGTTTTTCTCTGACATCAAGCTCTCAAGGAGCTTTTTAGCTTAAGAAAATTATCACTGCTTTGGCAAACGTTGTTAAGTTTTTTTCTTAAAAACTTAACAACGTCCGGAAAAAAAGGAGCAAAAGCAAGGGTTTCTACGGAGAAAGGCGATCGCTTTCATCAAAAGTCCCTTAAAAAAACGGTGGGAACAGTCTATTAATTCAACTATCTATAGTAATAGATTGTTCGACCTCACCTCTTTTGGAGTCCGCCATGAATCTCCACCGCCCAGCTTTGTGCTTACTACCCGGGTTCAAAAAAAGTACAAGCAAAGGTTTCACAACCTTTGACTTAATCGCTCATATTTTTCTAATTGGGCTGGTGGTAATGGCTATGCCGATTTTTTTCAACACGTCAGCTCCAGAAGGAGGTGTTGCCTCTTCTAACCGCAAAACGTTGCTGATCAGGATGAATTTCTAGGAAGTCTACTTTACCAACAATGAGGGGAAAGATATCTTAGGGCAAGCTGAAGAGTGTGATGGATACTAAAGTTCACTGAACTAGATTAAATTTGGAAACCCGCACTCGCGTCGGTTTTTTATCCAAAAGTTTGTAGCTCTTCTTTTAGCATTTGCTCATAAATTTCTGGCAACTTCCCACTCATAGAGTTGGTCTCTATCCCATAGCCCAGACTTGTCCAAGTGCCAGATAGCAGCCGCAACACCTTTTTTAGTTTCCCTTGACGCAGCAACTTGGAAATGTCTACTTTCCAGGCTTTCCGGTCACTCAGCCACGCATAAACTACAGCGTCCTGAAATTGTGGCTCAAAGCTATAAGAGTGCCAAAACATAAATTCTGAAGGCTGCGGGTGATAGCGCTGAGCCTTCTCAAGCCACGTCGTGTTGAGCATCTGATAGCGACCAGCAGCAGTAGAACATTTTCCCGTATTAGGGCCAACACCAATCGGGATGCACATCTGGGGATGCTGGCTGAGGTCTTGGACATACTGACCGCCATAGATGACCCGATAAGGCTGGGCAACATTTGCTTCACTAGCAGAAATTGTCCGCATCAAGGCACGGATATAAGGATCGCCCCCTTGCATTGCCAAGGGAGCGGTACCGTTTCCGTTCAGTGGAGCCACCGACGAGTTTCCGTAGGAGAAGCCGCGATCGCGCAGCTGCTCCCAGTCTTTAAGATAAAGCAACAAGCACAGCACCGCCGTCATGCTCAGCATCCCGATGAGAAAACTCCCGATCGCTGAAAACATCCCGGCGAGAAAACGCCCGATGGCTGAGAACATAATTAGGCCACACTGGCAAACATCTGCTCCCAGCTTTTTTCAGGAGCCTCTGCCTTGGTAATGATTTCAACAATTTTATTGCGAGCCGATGGTTGAAATAGCGCTTCAACACACACCTTCGCGACCTTAGTACGGGGAATGCTGCCACTTAAAGACAGAGTGTCAGCCTTGTACATAGCGATTGGCTCTGAGTTCTCTTCGTTTTTGAGGCCTCCCGGTCGCACAATTGTGTAGGTCAACCCGCTTTTCTGAATATATTCCTCTGCTTGCTTCTTCCACACCAGAACTAGCCAGAATAGATTCAGTGGGTGCAAAACTTGAGAAGCACCAATTGAAGAAACCAGCACAAAATGCTCGATTCCCTTTGCCTTGGCGGCATCCACTAGATTTTTCGTGCCTTCGTAGTCCACCTTGTAGGGTCCAGTCGGATCAAAGCCGGGGCTAGCACCTGTGGCGCACAGTAAAACCGTACTATCACCTAGGGCAGAAGAGAGGCTTTCTGGCTGTAAAACATCGCCAACTACCAATTCAGCGGCATCTGGTAGAATCTGTCTAGCTTTTTCGATGTCTCGAACCAACGCTCGAACAGGTATATTCCGCTGCACCAGCTCTTGTACAATCCGACGACCTGTCTCCCCCGTTGCCCCTGCTACAAATGCTTTCATTAATTTCTCCGTAAATTACCCGTGTCCAGTCTTTAGAATCGCAAGCTATGCTGAGTGGACAGAGAATTTTTTTTGGTTGGCAGTAAACTCTAACTTTTTAATTGTAGAAACTCAAAGGCGTTGTCGTCTTTTGTTGAAGAATTAGAATTTATGGAAACAATTCAGCCCATTGTGGGAATCCTGTATATAGAAAAACGGCAACCAGCGCAGGAGAGCAGGTGATGCAGTCGCAATTCTACGATCGTCAACCGTTTGAGGTACCGTTTGAGGTTAACTCAGGAATGTTGAATCCAGTATCCAGTCTCATGGATGCCGACAACGCAGCCATAGAAGCCGCGAGTACAAATGAAACGACTCGATTTCATACTCACTTTGAGAGCTGCATGGAGATGTATGCCGATGCCGAAACGGTTGCTAAGTATCTAGATACTCACCACGGTTGGTTCTGCCGCTGCGCTCACCCCATGCAAGTAGAACCCCTAGGAGAGAATGGTTACGCTTTGGTAATCGGGCGTTTTGGTGCGTTTGGTTATGAGGTGGAGCCAAAAATTGGCTTAGAACTTTTGCCACGGGATCAAGGTGTTTATCGAGTTCGGACAGTACCCGTTCCGAATTACGTGACTCCAGGCTATGACGTTGACTATGAGTCGGCGATGACATTAGTGGAAGTACCGGCAGATAGATTCGCCCCACATCAGGTATCTGCGATCACCTATGTTGAGTGGCATTTGGACTTGTCCGTTTATATTCAGTTTCCCAAGTTTATTCACAAGTTGCCTAAGTCTGTGATTCAAAATACGGGCGATCGCCTATTAGCGCAAATTGTGCGACAAGTTTCTAAGTCTCTCACCCCCAAAGTCCAGGAAGACTTTCATACCAGTCTGGGCTTGCCCGTGCCTAAAAAAGCCAAGAAAAGGGCTAATGGCTAAATCCCTAATGGCTAATGGCTAATTGTTATTAGCCATTAGCATCCTCCCAAAGGCTACATCTTGCTGATGATCCTTTGCAAAATTTCCACACCGCTGACAGCTTGCCAGCCAAACAGTCCCAAAAGCACAACATTTAAAAAAATGTGACTGTAACGCGCCCAATTGTGACCTTTTTGCATATAGGGAGAGAGTGCAGCAGAAACTGCTATCATCCCCGTCATGCCTAAGCCTGCTAGCAGGTGAGGTCCGACAAAGAGTTTTCCATTATTGATATAGGTAACGCCCATGCCGATCAGCGTGCCTATCACCATCAACGCCAACAGCAATGAACCAACTTGGTAGTGCCGGACGTTAAACCTGCCTTTGATTAGCTCTTTTTTGGCTTCCCCTTCAGCATTGCGAGTGCGTCGGACGAGAATCCCCAGATATAGGGCATAGAGGGATGTGCCCAGTAACACCCACATCAAGGCGGGGTGAATAAAATTAAGCCAGGGTTTAATCGATACGGGGATTTCCAAGCTCATAAGATTCGGCTCATTAAGGAACTTTATAAAACTTATCATAATGGCTGTCTACCTTTGGGTAGTCGTCATTACCGCGCCATAACCTCAGATGATCGAGTAGTCAAAAATCTGCTAAACATTGCAGGGCAGGAATTTCTGAAGGAGGGCAGCTGATGTTGCCAGTCTGGTTACAGGCAGGTTTCTGGGGATTGGTGGGTGGATCGGCGTTGCTATTCGGAGCCGGGTTGGGATATTTTGTGCGAATTTCCCCGCAAGCGATCGCAGCCGTGATGGCTTTTGGTGCCGGGGTGCTAATTTCGACGCTATCTTTTGAGCTAATGGATGAGGCTTATCAGCGGGGTGGCTTCGATTCAACAGCAATTGGTTTCTTAAGTGGTGCTGCTGTCTACACAGGAGCAAACTGGTATCTGAATTATCAGGGTGCCAAGCATCGCAAGCGCTCTGGCAACCAACAAAAATCTCTTATAGGAGGCGAGTGGGAGCGGTTTAGCGATCGCTATCGGTGCCTTGCTGGATGGCATTCCGGAATCAATTGCGATCGGGGTCAGCATGATTCAAGGAGGAGTTGTTAGCTGGGTAACCGTAGCAGCCGTTTTCCTCTCGAATCTTCCCGAAGGACTCTCTAGCGCCGCTGGCATGAAGAAAGCAGGTCGTTCAGCTCGCTATATCTTCGGTGTGTGGGCAGCGAGCGCGATTCTTTCTGGTATCGCCGCGCTTTTGGGCGATGTCATCTTCAGTCACTTCTCTGAAGAAATTATCGCCGCAACTACCGCCGTAGCAGCAGGCGCAATTCTGGCAATGATATCAGACACCATGATTCCAGAAGCTTTCGAGCAAGCCCATGATTTTGCTGGACTAATCACCGTTGTTGGCTTCCTCGTTGCCTTTGTCCTCTCCAAGCTTGGGGGTTAAGCGACACCCTCCTCTCAAAAGTATAATTTGAGGTGAAGTTGGCAATGCTGCGGAGGGGATCGGGCAACAGCGGTGAGTGCAAATCAAGACTTAATTAGGGCGGCGAAGCGGGGAGAACTTCAGCGGGTAAAAGCGCTAATCACCGCTGGCGCTGATGTCAGTGCGACAGACCGGGAGGGCACCACTGCTTTGATGTTTGCCGCCCAGAACGGCTACACCGAGATTGTCAGACTTTTACTGGACGCTGGTGCAAACGTCAATCAACTTAGACAACGATATCGTCTGACGGCTTTGATGATAGCGGCGGCAGCGAATCAGATTGACGTAGTTAGAATGTTAACTGCCAAAGGAGCTGATGTGAATGCCGCTAACGAGGATGGCAGCACAGCGCTGATGGTGGCGGCGCTGAAAGGTTATGTTGACGTGGTACAAATCTTGCTGGATGCGGGTGCCCAAGTCAATGTCAAAGACAACGTTGAGGATACGGCTTTGATGTTGGCGGCGCAGGAGGGCAAAGCTAGCGTGGTGCAAGCTTTGTTAGATGCCGGTGCTGAGGTGAATGGAAGGAGAGAGAATGATGGCGTCTCTCCCTTATTTCTCGCTGCTGGACTTGGGCACGCTGACACAGTGCAGGTTTTGTTAGAGCGAGGGGCAGATGCGAATGCCGAAACCAAGGACGGCAGAAGCCCCCTGATACAAGCTGCTGAGTTTGGTCGTTTAGAAGTGATTCAGCGGTTGTTAGCGAATGGCGCTGATGTGAATGCGAAAGACAAAGAAGGTGAAACCCCTTTAACTCTCGCAATCGATCGAGTTCATACGGATGTGGTGAGAGCATTGCTAGAAGGCGGTGCTGATGTGAATGCTCAAAACTCGGATGGCTCAACGGCGCTGATGGCTGCGGCAGCGATCGCTAACACGGATATTGTGACGGCGCTACTCGATCGCGGCGCGGATATCAATGCCAAAGATAAAGATGATGAGACGGCTTTAAACTTTGCCGTTGTCGAAGGTCATGCTGATGTTGTAGAAATTCTCCTCAACCGAGGGGTGGATGTCCAGTCGCGAAATAAGCTGGGCGATACCGCTTTGATGGTGGCAGCATTGCATGGTCAGACGGCGATTGTGGAAGCTCTGTTAAGAAAGGGCGCGAATTCTAACGCGGGGAATCTGGGTGAGACAGCGTTAACTGTGGCAGCATTGCAGGGGCACGCTGACACGGTGAAAGTGCTGCTGGAGGGTGGGTCTAAGCCCAATACACGAACCAACGACGGGAAATGTGCGCTAATCAAGGCAGCTGAGCAGGGGCACGCGGGGGTGATGCAAGGGCTACTCTCGTTGGGAGCGGATATCAATCTTCAGGATGATGCTGGTGCGACTGCTTTAATGTGGGCGGTCCAGCGGGGTCATGCGAATGCCGTGCAGGTATTGCTGAAAGCTGGTGCGGATGTGAATTTGAAGAACCGGGGTGGCTACACGGCTTTGGCGATCGCCCAAATGAATCGAAACCGGGAAATCGCGCGATCGCTCAAAGCATCTGGAGCTGTAGATTAACGCTTAAAAGCCTGTAAAGAGTGTCAAGGAGTAAGGAAGTAGAGTGCAAGGCGGCGACACGCGATCGGGTGCCCAGCACTCTTACAGCATTTGTTGTAGAAATCTCTGCGAATCAATATTAAGCGGTAAATCGCTAATCAATTAGTGTGGAATGCTACTTTTACACAACGGTTTTCCCTACAATGCCGCTGAATCAAGACGGCACCCTCTGTAGCAGGCTGAGGGATCGTTTTAGCACCCGGATCGGTGTGAGCGATCGCGCGATCTCCGTGTAGTTGTAGGTTGGGTTGAGGAACGAAACCCAACACGTATAAGCATTTGTTAGGGATGGCTCCTTAATTCAACCTACCTTTGCTTTGAATTTTTAGCTTCTTCGGGAACCGTATTAGAAACTGCCTCGGCAACCGATTGTAAGTAGCCAGAACTGGCTACACAAGAATCATCTGGGCTTAAATACACAACACGAGTGGGAACTCAAACGAGTCTGCGCTGTTCTATCAGTTTGAGGATTGCGTAAACGGGGAAAGCGCTTTTATCTCGCAGCCAAAAACAGCGATCGCCTTCTTAAAGAGCATCAATCATTTACGTGGAATCCTCATGGATTATAAAGGAACCATAAAGGCAAATGCCTATTTATTTAAAGCTATTAATAAGTTACGTATAAACCCTGATATTTAATTTTAAGAAACTACAAACATAATCTATTTTTATATAAATTTATTATAAAGCCTCAGTATAAATACTTTGCTTTAAATTAGAAACTAACAAACGGCCTCGTTTTAACTAGGTAACTAAACCAAGTAAAATCCTCATCAGTAGAATCATGAAGCAGCGATAAAGAGCGCTGCCATTTTATTTAAAGATATCGAGAAACTACTGAGAATCTATTGTGGCTTAGAGGAGCCACTGATATATTGCGTACATTAGCTGAGCGTGAAAGATGCAGAGCTAAAGAAAAAGCCTTATCTACAAACGCCAATTAAATCTTGCGTCTTACCAGGGAGATTTCATCCATGAAAGTAACTTCATTTTTACCTTCTATTTTCGCAGCAGCTGGCATTGCTATTACATCCTCTTTTCTAGTACCAACCTCTGCACAAGCCTTCGGCATATCTTTTGATTCCACCAGTCAATCTTCTAATCCCACTGCCACTGGCGCATCAGCTTTTGTAGAATTCGGTTTTACTCAGGCAGGAGACAATGTTCTGCTTGAGCTGGATATCACCAACACTACTGGTGAGATAAATCCTTTCGGTGCTGGAGCCACTGAGTCTAAACTGACAGGTTTTGCGTTCGATCTCCTACCAGGTTTGTCCGTAGTTAGTAACTCCTACACGGGCACCAGTTTCTTCCCTGTACTGTTACAAGACGTTAATTTTACTCCTTTTAGTAATCAGGTCGGTAACTTTAGCGTTGCTGTTGCTGATAACGATAACTTTGAAGGTGGCAATGCTAATAATGCCCTTCCTGAGGGCGCTAGTACTCTTGTCAGCTTTTTATTGAGTGGTACAAACCTCGTTGCTGGCACACTTGAAAGCCAATTCCTGGCTGCATTTCAGAATAACACCCTTCAGGCGGCAGTTCGCTTCCAGCAGGTAAATGCTGGCGCTGGGAGTGACAAATTGCTAGGTGGTACTATTGTCGGCGGCGACGATGGCGGCGGTGACAACGGTGGCGACAACGGTGGCGACAACGGCGGCGACGATGGCGGCGGTGACAACGGTGGCGACAACGGTGGCGACAACGGTGGCGACAACGGCGGTGACAACGGTGGCGACAACGGCGGTGACAACGGCGGCGATAACGGCGGCGACAACGGTGGTGACAACGGCGGCGACAACGGCGGTGGTGACAACGGCGGCAATAATGGCGGTGACAACGGCGGCGACAACGGCGGTTCAACAAAGGTACCAGAACCAGGCACTGTGGCAGCTCTAGCCTTAATGGTTGGAGGACTGAGAGTAGTGCGCCGTCGGAAATCTAACTAAACCACTCATTGATTAAATAGTCATTGTTTCGGTAAGCGATGGGGGTTGGAAGTTTAGTTGAACTTCCAACCCTAATTTTTGCTAACAAGGTGCTTCTGTATCGGTGGCACTGTAATTTGGATAATGAATGCCGATTTTGGCGACTTTTATAGAGATTTTAGTTATAACCGAATTGTCAATTAAGGGGCTAACGTTCTATGTTCTCCAAGGAGAAAAAATTTAAAAGTGGCTTTGAGAGGAAGCTAGAGGAACTGTTTGGGTTGGACTTGCGATCGCTCGCTCTGTTTCGCATCGGTCTAGCGTTGCTCGTCGTTACCGATCTGATTAATCGTTCTAAGGATCTCAAAGCTCACTACACTGATTTTGGCATCCTTCCCCGCGCCCCACTAATTGAACAATTTTTAAATTCTTGGTTTTGGTCAGTACATTTATTCAGCGGACAAGCCTTATTTCAAAGTTTTCTATTCTTATTTGCTGGATTTATTGCCTTTGCACTGTTAATCGGTTATCGGACAAGATTTGTCACTATCGTATCCTGGGCACTCTTGGTTTCCCTTCATAGTCGAAACCCGATGGTACTCAGTGCGGGAGACATCGAATTTCGCTTGTTGCTATTTTGGGCAATGTTTTTGCCGTTAGGGGCGTGTTATTCGGTGGATAGCGCCCTCAATTCATCCTCAAAAGCTTTGCCAGAGCGCATTTTGTCCGGTGCAACGGTCGCCTTGACACTACAAATCTGCTTTGTCTACTGGTTTACATGGGCGCTAAAGTCCGATCCGATCTGGTGGAAAGAGGGCAGCGCCGTTTATTATGCCTTGAGCATCGATCAGTTTGCGACTCCTATCGGTCAATTTTTCTTAGGATTTCCGCCGCCACTGCTCGTCTTTTTAACCTACACGACGCTGGGGATTGAGTTATTAGGGCCATTTTTACTGTTCATCCCCATCCGTACTAGCTTTTTCCGCTTGTGTGCGGTGGTGACATTTATCCTGTTACATCTCGGTTTTGGACTAGGACTAACCCTCGGTCTTTTTCCGTTTATCAGCGCGATCGCTTGGCTGGTTTTCATCCCTAGCGAGTTTTGGAATGGGATCTCCCAGCGCCTGCAAACTCCGCAACGTCAGGGACTAAAAATCTACTATGACGGAGAGTGTGGTTTCTGTAAAAAGACGGTATACCTGCTCCGCACCTTCTTAGTATTGCCAGGAACGCCACTGCTTTTAGCTCAGGATGACCCGGAAATTTTCGCGGACATGAAAACGCACAATTCCTGGGTAGTGGTCGATTGGGAAGGATACAAACATTTCAAATTTAAAGCGATCGCCTACGTCTGTCACCTATCACCCTTACTTCGACCTCTGACTCCCTTGTTGGAATGGCGTCCTGTCTTGTCTGTGGGTACAAAAGCCTACGAAATCATTGCCAACAATCGCCGCGCCGCCTCTAAAGTCACGGCTCCTTTAAAGTTTCGCCCCCTGGAAGTGCGTTCTTCGTTGTTAACAGATATTATCGCCTTCCTCTTATTGCTTTGCGTCTCTTTGTGGAATCTCAGGACGATTGCTCCCTCTATCTTTAAGCTGCCAAGCGTGGTTAATTGGGTGACGCTTGTGTTGAGATTAGACCAAAAATGGAGTATGTTTGCTCCCTATCCACTTAAAGATGATGGCTGGTATGTCATTCCAGGTCAGCTTAAAGACGGCACTGAAATAGATGTTTTTAAAAATGGCACACCTGTAAGCTGGGAAAAACCACGTCTTGTGTCTGCGACTTATCCAAACGAGCGTTGGCGCAAATACATGATGAATATTTGGAGCAAGGACAATTCCAAATATCGTCTTTACTATGGGCGATATCTTTGCCGCAACTGGAATACTCAACACCAAGGGTCACAGCAGCTTGATACCTTTTCTATTTACTTTATGCGTGAAAACACCCTGCCAAATTATCAAACCCCAACGGTAAAAAAGGTTCGCATTTGGAAGCATTCCTGCTTTAATCCATCCCCAGAAGATAACTAAGCTGATGTGCATTTCCAAATGCACATCAGCCTTATAGTATGCGTTTTTTCGTCGCGTATACACTGGGAGTATTCTACGTTTACCAGAATTTACCTAGACCCTGGAGGATGCAGCTACAAAAACGTAGCCTGACGGAGACAGGCTAATTCTTTAAATGGTCAATTAACCGGACTTGATATTAGACCGCGAAGGCGGTCTTTGTTCGTGTAGCTGCGACTTTAGTCGTTACGCATTATTTACTTGACGACGCACCCAGCCATTAATGGTGAATCGACTGTCTGCGAAAGCTTTAGAAGGACAAACCACAGGCAAGACTTCGTGTAAATAGCGGCTCAGGAAAAACACAATGCTGTTGTTTTTCGGTTCAACTGTTTTAAACGAGTCTGATTGTACGTAAAAATTGTTTTCCACCTTACTGTCGTAAATCAGTAACTCTCCACCAGAAAAGGGTTTTGGCTCGCGATAAAAGTAATAAACATAAGTTAATTCTCTAGTGATAGTTTCAGGGCTGCCATTATCGTTATGAATTTTGAAATAATTCCCGTCATTATGGGAAGTTAACTGACTTTCAATATCGGAAACTTTAAAAGAAGGTATCCCTAGCTTTCTGAAGACATTTGGGAGAATCGCTTTAATTCGATTGACTACCAATTCAGAAAATTCTGGGAAGTAATAGAGAACCATTGAGCGACGATAGTCAGCCTCGTTTGTTGAAGTGCTAGTAGAAACGAAGTTTGACTCTTGTTCCCAAACATAATTAAGTAAGCGGTTTTTTTCTTCTAACGTTAAAAAGTTATCAATTTGCACATATTCAGAAGGTAATATATTTGGTAAAAAATCTACGGATTGAGGTGGTGGCTCTTCTATTGGCGGCAAGTTTTGTTGCACGTACAGGGGTGGTTCCGTAACGATACCAACCAAGCGATCGCTCGAAAAAGACAGAGCCGCATGACCCTCATTAATGGGAATCTGAAACAAACAAGAAAATACCGCTTCCTGTTTTTGGGATTGAGCCACAATTGTCTTCAGCAGACTGTGGAGTACGGGTGAATCTGACTTGAGATAAATGGTGTACTCATGTCCTCCTGTTAGGAGAAGCTGAACTTTTACATCCTGTACGTTAGGCTGCTGTAGAGCCGATTGCATAAACGTTTCCTCTTCGATGTTGAAAAATTGAAGAAACTATCCTTGGGCTTTCTCCCTAGCTTCAGAGCAATTTTAACCAGTCGATGCGATTTATTGACTGGTACCGAGACCCAACGGGGTGCAAAAAGCCGAATCATCGCGATAGATAAATCGCGTAGATAAAAAGAGCGATCGCTTCAACGCTTGCTCACCACCCAGAGTAGTTTATTACTAGAGGGTGCGAAGATAGCAGCATGAAATTTATGAAAATTTTTGTTCCAGGTCGCCTGTGTCTGTTTGGCGAACACAGCGATTGGGCGGGAGACTATCGCCGCATCAATCCGAATTTAGAAAAAGGCTATACGCTGATCGTCGGGACTAATCAGGGGCTTTATGCCGAGGTTAAGCCTCATCCAACTCATCTGATTTTTCACGCTTCCCTGAGTGACGGCACCCGGAAAACGCTGACTCTGCCGATGGACGCCGAGGTTTTGCTTGCCGAAGCTGAAAAAGGTGATTTCTTTAGTTATGCCGCTGGCGTTGCCTACCAATTTGTAGCTCGTTACCGAGTGCGCGGACTGGAAATCGACAATTATCTAACAGATTTGCCAGTTAAGAAAGGTCTGTCCTCCAGTGCTGCGCTGTGCGTCCTCGTAGCTCGTGCTTTCAATCGCGTGTACGACTTAAAGATGACCCTCCGAGACGAAATGGAGTTGGCTTATCTGGGGGAGATTACAACGCCTTCTCGCTGCGGACGGATGGATCAAGCGTGTGCTTATGGCGATCGCCCGATCCTGATGGTTTTTGATGGCGATTCGCCTAGCGGCGATCGCTTCGCTTCACGCTTGGATATTATTGAACTAAAAGTACCCAAAAACCTGTTCTTTGTAATTGTCGAGCTCGGTGCTGGGAAAAATACCCAAGAAATACTCAATAACTTGAATCAGTGTTATCCTTTCGCCTGTAACGAATCCCAAGAGAATGTCCAAAAATATCTTGGCTCCATCAGTTCTCAAATTACTCAAGAAGCAGTTAACGCCTTGCAAAAAGGAGATGCTGAAAAAATTGGTATCTTGATGAAGAAGGCACAAACCGAATTTGATAAGCATCTAATTCCCGTCTGTCCTGAGCAATTAACAGCTCCCATCCTGCATAAAATCCTTGATTATGAACCCATTCAGCCCTACATTTGGGGAGGGAAAGGTGTTGGTTCCCAAGGGGATGGTACAGCACAATTTATCGTTAAAGACGAAGAAAGCCAGCAAAAAGTTATTGAAATTATTGAGCGGGATTTTCCTCAAATGCAAGGTTTAAAGCTAACACTTCATGCACGCAAAGTTCGCAAAGCTATAATTCCAGCCGGAGGTTTCGGAACTCGTTTATTTCCAGCTACCAAGGCGGTGAAAAAGGAATTTTTCCCGATTATCGATCGAGAGGGTCGTGCCAAGCCGGTAATTCTAGCAATTGTGGAAGAAGCCATCAGCGCTGGTATAGAAGAAATCGGGATTGTAGTGCAACCAGGCGATCGCGCACTTTTTGAGGAGTTCTTTAAAGCTCCACCTCCAGGCGAACTTTTCAAAAAATTATCGCCGCAAAATCAGGAATATAGCCAGTATCTACAAGATTTAGGCAGCAAAATTAAATTTTTGAATCAAGACAAACCAGAAGGCTATGGTTATGCTGTATTCTGTGCCAAAGAATGGGTGAAAGATGAGCCATTTCTGCTGATGCTGGGCGATCATGTTTACTCATCGGACACTGGAACATCATGTGCAGGTCAACTTTTAGATGCTTACAAACAAGTTAATCAAAGTGTTGTTAGTTTAACGACACTTCCAGCAGAAAGCCTTCATAAATCTGGCTGTGTTACCGGAATTTGGCAGGAATCAAACTCAATCCTTTCAGTAACTCAACTTGCAGAAAAGCCCACAATTGAGTATGCACGCCAGCATCTTCGTGTAGAGGGAATGGCAGAAGATCAATTCTTATGTATATTCGGTTTATATGTACTCACACCGAAAATATTTGAATTTCTCGAAAATAATATTCAAAACAACTTCCGGGACGAAAAAGGCGAATTTCAGTTAACATCCTGTCTCGATCAATTGCAACAGCAAGAGGGAATGACCGGATATATTGTCAACGGTAAGTGTTATGACACCGGATTGCCAGATCCCTATCGCCAGACAATGATTGATTTTAGAAATGCACAGCAGTAGTTAAAAGGGTGAGCGATCGCGATAAAGCATCTGAACCCCGGCGATCACGATCGCTTATCAGCCGCTCCTCGCTCCCGTTAGATTACAGACTATCTCTGAGGCTAGTGCTGCTGGCGTCAACTTCTGTACTACTGAGAGTAAACGCTGTCTAAACAGTTCTACTTCTGCCTTAGCTGCTCTTATAGCAACCTCAAGTACGGAAGGTTTGACTGTGTATCGGGTAGCGGAGTTTGGGAGCTTTGAGCTAGACGTTTCGTGGTATCCGCTAATGCACAGATTCCCCGAAGCAAACCGAACAGAAACCCAAGGATGACCAATCCACAGCTCATCCCACTGCTCTCCACGATAGGTCATTGCCCCTTCCCACGCTGCTATGTCCTCTAAACCACTACAGCAGGTCGGCTCTATGACGATATCGTCGTTGCAACACAGGACATAGCCTCCAGAAAAGGAACCGATGCACTCTAGATCCGGACTCGAAGTGGCAATCTCTAGCTTCTCGAAATATGTTTCCACCAGATGTCTTAGGACAAATGGCTCAACTAATTGAGAAATTGGCACCAGCCAAGAACCAGGACGAATCGGTTCTATACTTTCGAGTTCCGAATCGGCAAGGCTCTCCTTCCAGTATCGATACCAAGCATGAGGATTTTCTACTACCCTACCGAGAGGAAGACTCCGTTCGCTATGACAATAGTCGCTTGGCGCGAACTCAATCACTGGTATTAAAGCAACCTGACCGCTAAGAGCAACGAATGGCATCACTTGAAAAGCCGCAAGCAATAGGTGAATTTACACAACTCAGATGCTCTCCATCTGACTGCTTAATGCAAGAAGTGACGGATACCTGTTAACACCATCACTAAACCAAGCTCATTAGCAGCCCTAATCGAATCTTGATCGCGCAGGCTGCCTCCCGGCTGAACAATCGCTACAATTCCCGCCGCCGCTGCTGTCCGCACCGAGTCATCGAAGGGGAAAAAACCATCGCTGGCAAGCGTGGCACCTGAGGATTTTTCTCCAGCTTGTTCTAAGGCAATTTTGACCGAACCGACGCGATTCATTTGCCCAGCACCCACACCTAAAGTAGTGCGATCGCGCGTTACAACAATCGCGTTAGACTTAACGTGTTTGCAAACTTTCCAGGCGAATAGTAATTCTTCCAGTTGTACTGGGGTTGGTTGCTTTTCTGTGACGACTTGCCACTGGCTGGCGTTTTCCACCACGTCATCAGAAGCTTGGACGAGGAAACCACCGGCAATAACCTTAACTGTATTTTCTGGCCCAGCCGCCAAGTCTGGCAAAGTCAAAACCCGCACCTTAGACTTAGCCGCCAGAATTTCCTGTGCCTCTGGTTCGCATCCCGGTGCCACGACGCATTCTAAAAATGTTTTGGTCAGTGCTGTCGCTGTGGAGGCGTCAATCGGCTGATTTAGCGCCACAATCCCCCCGAAAGCCGAAACCGAATCAGCATTAAAAGCTTTTTCATAAGCCTCCGACAAGCTATTTCCTAAACCTACGCCGCAGGGATTATTGTGCTTGATAATCGTCGCGGCTGGGGTATCGGGAAACTCGGCAATAATCCGCCGCGCTGCTTCCAAATCCACTAAGTTGTTATAACTCAGTTCTTTTCCCTGAAGTTTAGTCGCCGCCGCCCATCCAGACGCAACTGCCCCAGTTTGATACCATGCGGCAGGTTGATGGGGGTTTTCCCCATATCGTAGAGATTGCAACTGTTGTCCAGAAAGGTCAAATTGGGTGGGTAGGGGCGATGTATGCGCCTCGACAGGGGATTGATGGGTGAGATAGGTCGCGATCGCCTTGTCATACCCCGCCGTATGCTCAAACGCCTCTCGTGCCCTAGCCAGACGGAACTCAAAGGACACGTCCCCGCCCTGTTGCTGCAATTCCTGCAAGTAGGCATCATACTGAGCCGGGTTAGACAAAACTGTTAGATGTTGGAAGTTTTTTGCAGAAGCCCTTATCATCGCTGGGCCACCAATGTCAATCTGCTCAATTGCTTCCGGCAATGTGACTTCGGCTTTCGCAATCGTCTGCTCAAAAGGGTAAAGATTTACTACTACCAAATCAATCGGGCGAATTTGGTTCGCCTCCAAATCTGCCAAATCTTCGGGCACATCCCGACGCGCCAAAATCCCGCCATGAATTCGGGGATGCAGCGTTTTGACTCGCCCCCCCAAAATCTCCGGAGAACCCGTGTAATCGGAAACTTTCGTCACGGGTAGCCCAGCATCTTTAAGGGCTTTAGCCGTTCCACCACTGCTGATTAAATCAAACTCAAATTTTTCAACCAACTGACGGGCAAAGTCGATTAGCCCAGTTTTATCAGATACACTCAGCAGTGCTAGACGCGCCATAACTTCTAAAGTCCCTCTTTTTCCAACCTTACTCAGGATAAATGCGATCGCCCTCATGCACAAACAGAGAACCCTGCCCTCACGGCATGGGCAGGGTTCTTGATTCAAAGCGAAGTGAGGAGTTTCAGATAACCGCTTGCCTGGTGGCAAGAAAACGGTTGGTCAGTGGTTTGCCTCAGCCACGACGCCACGCATTTCTGGTTAAACAGATGGGTGCGCAGTGGTAAGCCAGTCGTAACGAACGCTAGAAGACTTGTATAACAGGTGTTTCCAAGCTAGCGATCGCTACTGCTACTACCCAATTTTGAACAGACCTTGAAGCAGTTCCAAATTGGAAATCAGCAGGTAGGCGATTCCCGCACCACCAACTCCACCAATCAGAAAATTACTCGCAAACTCGTTCCAGCCTTCCTGACTATTGAGGGCGTCTGGAGGACGGGGCGTGGTAATCGTTTTAGTGGGGTTGGGGGGATTGCTAGAAGCGTAGAGGGATAGCCCAATCGTCAAAATGATAATCAAGCCAACCGTTGACAGCAAACCTGCCAGGTTCGCGACATCTGTATCGCGCAGAGGACCCAGTTTGGCGAAGGGACCAATCAACCAATAACCATGAGCCATACCAATTTCTAATGCTCGGCGTCCGGGTGACAGCCCTTTGCGATAGGCTGGCAAGTTATTGATGTAAGCCTCTGTGAAACCGGAAGAATTAATCGGCGTTGCTAAATTGCCAATTTGCGGATCGCCAGCTTCATGGACAACTTCCCGATTTCTGGGGTCGTTACGACGATCTTTCGAGTCGCTTATTGCTTGCACTTGCATAATTTCTTCACCTTTTGATGAGCTAGTGCCACTAATTATCGTTGGGTTAAAACTGGAGATGCTTCTATCGTTTGATACAGCATTTTTTAACCAGTCTTGAAAATCCTGCGATCTTTACGGCATTGGATGGAAAAGCAGGTCGGGGAAAATGTAGATAAAGACAGCCAAGAGACTAGCCTGAAGGGATAGCCACACAATAGCCAGAACCGGAGCTAGGGAAAGATACTTGAGGAAATACTGCATGAATCATTCTCCAAAACAGTCAATAATTCAACGTAACTAGCGAATTGAGACAGGAATCTCATCTTCTTTTGCAGTCAATTCACCCGTGAGCAATTCTTTGACTGCTGCCAAAGGCCAAGTGAAGCCACTTAGCATAAAACCAACAGCCCGGGGAACATCCAGTTGGATTTCTTTGTACTCTGGGTTTGCCTCTTTTTTCACTGATTGAATATAGGCACGACCAACCCAACCAATCCAACCCGCAATATACAGGAACAGAATGCTGGGAATGATAAAGTCACCGGCACGATCCAGGCGACCATCTACAACCAAGTGGGGTAAACCCTCTGGGCCACACATTGCCTGAGAATAACGTTCAAAACGCTTGCGTCCTGAATCGGGGTCGAAGTTGGTATTGCGGGCGGTTGCAGCACGTTGCTGAAAAGCCTTGGACTGGCTGCATGGCACCAGACCTGATACGTTATCAGCCGATGCCGTTGGGGCAACGCTAAACCAAATACAAAGGGCAAAAATCAAAGCCAACAATCGTTTCATGGGATTGTTTCCTTTTGTTACAAAACGAAAACTTTTATGTACAAAACAAGGTCATTGTTTGTACGGAAGCAATCATGTATCGATATATTAAAGTACCAGTGAATGTCAACAGTATTAGCGATTGAAACAAGTTGTGACGAAACGGCGGTAGCGATCGTAAAGAATCGTCAAATTTGCAGTAGCATCGTCGCCTCACAAATCCCTGTTCATCGGCAGTATGGCGGGGTTGTGCCAGAAATTGCTTCCCGTCAACACGTCGAAATAATTAACAATTGTTTAGACAAAGCACTCGAAGAAGCGCAGATGGAGTGGGCGTCAATTGATGGTATTGCGGCAACCTGCGCCCCTGGTTTGGTGGGGGCATTGTTGGTGGGGCTGACGGCTGCCAAAACTCTTGCGATTGTCCATCGGAAACCGTTTGTCGGAGTCCATCATCTGGAAGGCCACATATACGCTACTTATTTGAGCGAACCTTCTTTACAGCCGCCTTTTTTATGTCTGCTGGTTTCGGGCGGACACACCAGCTTGATTTATGTAAAAGATTGTGGTGTGTACGAGACACTAGGAGAAACCCGCGATGATGCCGCTGGTGAAGCCTTCGATAAGGTGGCGCGGTTGTTAAATCTGGGTTATCCGGGTGGGCCGGTGATTGACCAACTCGCCCAAGCGGGGAATCCGCAAGCCTATCCTTTGCCGGAAGGGAATGTCGGGGTGCCAGGGGGCGGCTATCATCCCTATGACTCTAGTTTTAGTGGCTTAAAAACAGCTGTGCTGCGACTGGTGCAAAAGTTGCAGCAGGAAGCGTCTCCGTCGCTGCCGGTGAATGACATTGCGGCAAGTTTCCAAGAAAGCGTAGCGCGAAGTCTGACGCGAAGGGCGATCGCCTGCGCCCTCGACTACGGTCTTGATACCATTGCCATCGGTGGCGGTGTCGCCGCCAACAGTGGGCTGAGAAAACACCTGCAAGTCGCTACTGCACAGCGAAACCTGCGGGTGCTATTCCCCCCGCTAAAATTCTGCACTGACAACGCCGCCATGATTGCCTGTGCTGCCGCCGATCATTTGAATCGGGGTCATACTTCCCGATTGACTTTGGGCGTTCAGTCCCGGCTGCCAATTACTAATGTTATGCAGCTTTACCAAACTTCACAGTAGAAGTTTGCATCCAGTTTTGAGGCGCGAGGATGCAATATTTTTCGGGCAAAGCGATCGCGCAATTTCTAAACAGACCTTAAATCAGTCGATTCTCTCGATCATTTTGATGAGTAAGGATGCAATACTTTGGATAGCGCGATCGCCCGGTTTCTGTCTGAAAGCTGCTGCAAATTCAGCTGATTATTCTCATCTAAAAGATTTTCTTTCTGCAAAAGCTCATAAATTGTTAAAGACAGCAGCATTTCTACCTGATTCGCCCGACTGCTGAGCCAATGATGAGTCTCTGCATCCGAGGGAAAGCGCTCAATACACTCATTTGTGTAACGGCGAAACTCTCTGACATCATTTAAAAGCCGAACCAAATAACTAGGACACTCGCAAGCAATTACATCGGCTGCCTCGCAGATAGCCAGCAGATGTTCGTCAGTCAACTCCGAAGAAATTTGAATAGTCTGTTTTGGATCGATCATAATTTCAGCACAAGTATCAGGAAAGCCTTAGATTCATCAGTTGATTGTTCCCTTGCCACTCAGACTAATTACTACTCTTCTGGGATCGCTCATCGCGATCGCAGTCAAAATCTAAGAAGCGAAAATCAATATCGTTTTTTTGCAAGCACCCCTTTAATCTTAATAAAATTTAAAGATTTATGGTGCCAACAAAACATCTACCTTAAGCGAAGTTGCTAGAATCCGGACAATTAGCTATGATTTTGCGAATTTCGGTAGCAACTGCCTCTGGCTGCTCCACCATCGATAGATGTCCGCAGTCCGGAATTTCCATCACGTTCTCACCACAACCCTGAAATAACGGGTGAAAGCTTGCTAAGTGGCGCACATACTTCGGTTCCATTACCCTATCTTTAGCACCAGCAATAAAATAAACCGGCTGTTTTAGCCGTGACACCACCTGCGGTAAGCGATTGACCTCCGCTTCCGTCGTCGAATCCAGTAAAGACCCCAGCGCCGCTTCCGGATGAGCCGTAATAAAATCAATCAGTCGCTGTCGTCCCCAGCACCGAGCAATTGGGCGCGCCACTTGCGCCCGCGTAAAAGGCAAATCAATCCCCGGTACATAGCACAGCCAATGGGGACGCCGTTTCAGAAGCTGCTGACCCGCAGCCCGAAATCGCTCGAAAGCCTCCTTCAGATAAATGCCACCTCCAGCATTAATGCAGACGACCCCCTTAACAGAATCAGGTTGCTGGTCTGCCGCCCAAAGGGCAATGCTGCCACCCAACGAATGACCAATCAGCCAAGCACTAGAGATATTCAGCTTCTGCAACAAAATACCGACTTCTTTGGCATAAGCAGCGGGAGTGTAATTCGAGAGGCTCAACGTAAGAGGCTCTGAAGAGCGAAGAAAGTTCTCCTCTGGCTGACTCTCGCCGACTACTTGCCGACTCTGCACCGGCATTTCTTGACGGGTGAACCCATAATTATCCAGAGGCTGAGAATCACCAAACCCCCGCAAGTCGTAAGACAAACACTGATAATCTGGTGCTATCTGCTCAATCAGGGGTTGCCAGTACCGACGGCTGAGGAGCCAGCCGTGGATAAAGACTAAAACAGGGGTAGATGATGCAATGGGAGGCGTCAAATCGTAGGTGTGCCGAACTCCCAGGATTTCGATAGTTGCCATATTTTGATCCTATCCCGAAGTTCTACCAGATTGGTGAAGAAGTCATTGTTATTGGTCATGGCTTACCCCTGCCTTACGAAACGTCTGCTTGTAGGCGCGATCGCTTCGAGAAGCGTAAAGTTAGGACTATTGGACAAAAGACTAATGGCTAAACATTCTAAACATTAAAATCTGCGCCCTAGCAATCGCTGACGCACGCTTTCAGCAATTTTTTGACCTAAATATTCCGGAATCACACTTTCGTTCGGTCCCAACAAGTAAAGAATCAAGCGGGTGCGTCCTCGCCAGACTAGCAAATTGGCATTGACCACCAGCAAATCCTCTTGCCAGATAGCGTACATCACCTTATAAAACAGACCCGGTTGGTTATCCGCCTCAATTAACAGCGCCGGAAGATGGAAAACAGGGTCTACATAAAATTCCGTTTCTACCTGCTCCAAACCGGCATCCAGATTAAATTCCACTGCCAGCATCTCTTCTACTTCAAAGCGCCCAGCCAAAGCTTCCCGAATGGCGCGACAGACATTTTCCGAGGTTTTGTCTGTCAGTGCTTTGCTGCCACGAGACACCACCAGTTTGATGAAAACTAGCATCGGAGGAGCGATTTGACCATATAGACTGAGACTGTGAATGGTCAGCCCGTATGCAGCCAAAACCCCAAAAATATCACTTAGCAGAAAAGATTGGTTGCGGTAAGCAAAATGTAGGGCGCTTTTATTGCCTTCGGGTTTCAGCTCAATAACCGCTCTGGTGGTTTTATAGAGCCGATAGGCAAGCCTCAAGTTTTGTAGCTGAATCTCACTGCTGACAAACTGCTCGTAGAACTGAGGAAACGCCCGATTAAAGCGCTTCAGAAGTTCTAGTGTGGATGATTTCAAACCCGTGGCCATATATAGGGCTAAGACTCGCTTGCCAGGTTAAAAGCATTTTGGGAGATAGAGCCAAGTGCCCTTCGCCAAAGAACCTTCTCTTATGGTTAATCTCTCACAAATTTTCCTAAAAAAATTATCCACTCGATACCAACTCCCGGTGGAGTTGAGTAGATTGGTGCAAATAAAGATAACCGGTGCAAGTTCTCCCTTGCCCCTTAGTGAAATAACTCAACATTCGTCGTATCATGACTAGCTGCCCGTACATGATTTTCTTTGTTTTTGCTCACCTGTGCCAACGCGATGTGGCATCCAGGAAGTAACCAGTCAAAAGCTGCCTCTGTTTCTCAGTTCTTCTGTTGCTCTTGTCTCCAGTCATCAGCCAAAAACTTGTGCCTAGCTGCACGATGGCTTGGTGAGACGGTAGCTTCTCCCGACCGACAATTCAAGGAAATCGGGATTGCTGTGGAGCTGCGGAGTATTAACCCGTAGAATTCAGTCTAACTAATGTATTGCCAGTATTGCCGAATGCGCCCTAAACCACACAATGCCGCACCCGCTCCAGATCGGGGAGTGCGTGTAATGGTTTAAAAGGTAGCGCAATTGTGTTATCATTTTTTTCGTGATGTTTGGGCTAGATTCGTTGAAATAAGAGGGATGGAGATACTGAGACTGTACCACTCTCCAAGAGTGTACGTGACTCCCCCGCGTCAATTGATTGCACGAGATTGATTCGTTCCTCAGATTGCTTCGTTTCTCGCAACCGAACACCGGAAGTAAATCCTGTAGAGATTAGATATTTGGTACTTGCAGGGAAACCTGAAAGTGTTGGAATTGGTCTCTTCGATCAGGAAGTCTCAGATCGCGTGTTAGCACGCGGTGCGAAGCACGGTTGGGAATTCCCCAGACTGCTGGGAACTGGAGAATGTAAATACCTTAACCACACCTGCATGGGTTTTTGGAAAAGCTTGTTTAGCGGTTCTGATGGTAGCACTGCGTCGAAGCCGACGCTGGGGGAGGGGGATGTTGTAGAAGGTACAGGCGATCGCACGGGCAGCGGCTCTCGGATATTTTTCAGCACCGAACGCGACATTGACCTTTATGAACTCGAAGAACTCTGCGATGCGGTCGGGTGGTCCCGGCGTCCGCTACGCAAGGTCAAGAAAGCAATCGAACATAGTTTTTTGGTAGTTTCGATGTGGGAAGTGCGAGGAACCCAGCGACGGCTGGTAGGCTTTTCCCGCGCAACTTCCGATCATGCCTTCAATGCCACCATTTGGGATGTGGTAGTTCACCCGGATTTCCAAGGCAAAGGACTGGGGAAGGCGTTGATGAAGTACGCGATCAAGAAGCTACGCAGTGAAGACATTAGCAACATTACTCTGTTCGCTGACCCCCAGGTGGTGGATTTTTACCGGGGACTGAATTTTATTGCCGACCCGGAAGGAATTAAAGGGATGTTTTGGTATCCAGATTAGTTTGTAAATTCTTTACTCCAAATATCGGCTAAATAAGCTACAATAACCAGAGGTCACTGGCAGGCGTGTCAGGGGAATTAAACACCCAAGACCCGATCGGCTGATAGCCAATCGCTGAATTTCACCGGGATGTAGCGCAGCTTGGTAGCGCGCCTGCTTTGGGAGCAGGATGCCGCAGGTTCAAATCCTGTCATCCCGATTTTTAGTAGTAAAAAGAGTTAGCCCCAAACCTGCCAAGGTTAGAGGGAATCTCAATAATTTTCGGGTGTGATGTCTGACACCCTGCTGAAATTCCCTTGGGGACTTCGGGAGGTGATTCATACAGATTTTTCCCTAGTAAATTGGGAGATAAGTTGGCTGACGATTGCCTGGAACTCATCCTAATCTTACATAGTCATAGAGGGTTACAATTCGCGATTCATTCCCTCAGTAATTTGGGAATTCCATTTCCGAGTATGCAGCATTGAGAATGAATAAATAGCGAGTTCAGGCATCAAATTGACCTTTGGTGCCAGGAATTAGGACATGGGGAGTTAAACAGTTCAAAAATGACAGTCGCAACAAAACAGTAGAATCGATAAAGTTTAGTTGGAAATAAACTTAGACCCATTCATTCGGGTACTGCTAGAGCGAAGAAACATTATCGCCTTGTCTCGACTCTATTATTGGTAAGGCGGGGTATTCAACGAAAAATTTTGAGGGAATTGTAATGAGATCATTAGTTCGATTGAGCGCAACACTGGGTTTAGTGGGAAGTGTTGTACTGGGAGCGCTGCCCGGTTTGGAAACGCTGCGGGCACTGGCATTGCCAGAACAACAGGTTCTAGAAAAGTTGCAAGCTGTGCCCGTGTTTACGATCACCGATCCTCAAGGTTCTCCATTAGTTGCTTCAGTGAATGAGGGGCAAAAGAAGACCGCAGTGGCAGGTGTTTTTATCAGCCAGCAAGATGCCCAAACATTTATCGAACGGTTGAAGAAACAAAATGCTCAACTAGCAAGTACGGTGAAGGTGGTACCCGTATCGCTGGGAGACGTTTACAAACTGGATCAAGCGAATGCAGCCAAGCCAGATGGTCTGGATTTTGCTTTCGTACCCACCCAGCAGCAGGTAGATTCAGCAAAAGCCATCCTGAGTCAAAGCGGCAAACCCGTGCAAAATTTTGATGGGGTTCCTTTGTTTGTGGCAAGAGGCGGAAAGGATAAGGGGTATTTGACCTTACAACGAGACAATAAACCCATCATTCCTTTCTTCTTTAGCAAAGAAGAATTACAGAGTATGCTGGATCGATTCAAACAGCAACAGCCAGCTCTGGCATCTACAGTGGAAATTCAGGTGGTGAATCTGGAGGGTGTAATTGAAACTTTACGCACCAGCAATAATCAGCAGCTGAACAACATTGTACTGGTTCCACCCAAAGCGTCAGTAGACTTTGTGCGATCGCGTGGTCCTGCCCCCGCGAATTCTCAGCAACAACGTCGCTAAAGCAGTAAATAGACAAAAGAATCAAAGATAAAAGATAAAGTATGAAGGATAAACTTCATACTTTATCTTTTATCTTTTTTCCTTGATTCTGGCGTTTTCCTTGGGTATGGTTTCAGGTATAGAACTTTGGAAGTGGCGCAACTGGGCGCGGGATGCTGCCAAATCCGCGGACGTTGACCCAACAGAAGTAGACTGGTTGCTGCGAGAAGTCGCCGCTCTAGATCGGTTGGCGCTGCGGTTGGAGTCTTTCAAAGACAAAACCCAGATAAAATTACCGATGCCGTTGCCGGAGTTAACCCAGATGTGGCAACGGCGTCTGGATGAGCGGTTGCCAGTTCAGTACCTGGCTGGTATTGCTCCCTGGCGTCATTTTTCTCTGTTTGTTTCACCAGCAGTATTGATTCCGCGACCGGAAACAGAATATTTGATTGATTTGGCGGTTGCCGCTGCGGCTCCGGGCGGAGCCTCGCCGCCTTTACAGCAAGGACATTGGGCAGATTTAGGAACTGGCAGTGGCGCGATCGCTCTCGGACTCGCAGATGCCTTTCCATCTGCCACTCTCCACGCGGTTGATTATAGTCCGGCTGCTCTAGCGATCGCCCAACAGAATGCCCAGCGACTGGGTTTAGCGGCTCGCATTCAGTTTTACCAAGGTTCTTGGTGGCAGCCATTGTCCGCCCTAAAAGGTCAGCTCAGCGGCATGGTATCAAACCCACCTTATATTCCCAGTCATTTGCTGCCTTCCCTGCAACCGGAAGTAGCGAAACACGAACCACACCTCGCCCTCGACGGTGGTACAGATGGCTTAGATTGCATCCGCCATTTGGTAGAAATAGCGCCGGACTATCTGCGACCGGGGGGTATTTGGTTGATTGAGATGATGGCGGGACAAGCCGATACAGTTGTTCAACTGTTGCAAGATCGAGGCAGTTACTGCAAAATTCAAATTCACGCCGATTTAGCTGGGATTGAACGCTTTGCCTTAGCCTATCGGAAACCCGATGAGTGATGAATTTGAGGGGATTTATTCAAAACTCAAAACTCTAAAAAAATGACACAAGTTTCAATGGCAGCCTTGATAGAAGGCGCTCGTTCTGGAAGTTTGGTTAGCTTTCCCACCGATACTGTACCAGCACTGGCAGTGCAGCCGGATCGGTCAGAGTTAATTTTTGCAGCAAAGCAGCGGCGGCAAGATAAACCGCTGATTTTAATGGGCGCAAACGCTTTAGATTTGTGGGATTTTGTCAAGGGAAGTCCATCTGAATGGCAGATTTGGCAACAAGTTGCTGACCGATATTGGCCTGGTGCTTTGACTTTAGTGTTGCCAGCCTCAGCGTGCGTTCCTAAAGCGATGAATCCATCTGACCCGACCACGATTGGGTTGCGAGTGCCGAATTCTGGCGTCGCGCTCTCAATTTTGTCGCAAACTGGCCCTTTAGCAACCACCAGCGCTAACCGTTCGGGGGAGCCACCTTTGGAAACGATGGCAGAAATCGCAGCGCAGTTTCCCGATGTCCTGACGCTATTCCCTTCGGAATCAGAAACAACGCTGACGGCTGGTGTTCCTTCCACCGTCGCCAAATGGACGGGCAGCGGCTGGGAAATCTTGCGGCAAGGAGCGGTTAAATTGGTAGTTTAATCGACTTAGCTAATCAGCAAAACTGGTAATTATATTTATGCCCCAAGACGCGAATCCGGACGTGACAACCATCCTGGAGGAACTTAAGCAAACCCAGATGGCGTACCACATGGCAACAGAAATGAGCCAGTTTAAAGCTGGATTTTTGGCGCGGACTTCTCATGAATTGCGATCGCCCCTCAACAGTTTGATTGGCTTGCATCAGTTGATTTTGTCCGATTTGTGTGACAACCCAGAAGAAGAACGAGAATTTATTGCTCAGGCTCACGCCTCTGCGCTGAAGCTGATGCAACTGATAGACGAAATTATCGCTGTTGCCAAAACTCAACACGGCACCAGTCGGATAGAGATTCAACCCGTCGAGCTTGCCAAGGTTTTAGAGGAAGTCTACAACTTGACTCACCTGCAAGCAGCGAATCGGAGTATCCGCCTTGAGGTATCGCCACCCGATCGAGAGATTTACGTTCTGGCAGATCCGCGACGATTGCAGCAGGTGCTGCTAAATCTGGTCGATACCGCGATCGCTCGCATGAATGAAGGCAACATTCGGGTTTGGGTTCCCTCCTCACCAGCATCTGGGTACATCCACATCTGGATTGATGCTGAGTGCCCCGTCAGCGTCTGGAGCGAGCCAGTTGATTTGCTCAAAGAGCAAAAGACACAGGAGCTGGTAGGGGAACCCAGCAAAGGAGTGCCCCGACAAATGCCACAGCTATCCGAGGGGATGAACTTACTGATTGCTCAAACCCTCATCGAAGTGATGCAGGGACGCCTGGAAGTAGTGGCAGCGCAACCAGCAGATGCCTCTAATACTTCAGCCGCCCAGAATCTCACCCGGCTTCAGTTTTCTCTTCCCCTAGTACCTATTGAGACGACATAACCTGGGCAGGCAGAGGCTCGGTTAGGGGCTGGTTGTTATACAGCACCATCGTCGTACTGGGGTTGCTACATTCAAAACCGATGCGCGTGTAAAAGCCCTGTTGATAAGTAGTCATCAGGTAGACGCGCTCTACCCGACAGACACGAGGATGGCTCAAGACTGTTTCCACCAACTTGCGTCCGAGTCCTGCGCCTTGGTATGCCGGATGTATGACCACATCCCAGATAGTGGCACGATAGATACCATCGGAAGTCGCTCTGGCAAATCCAATCAGCTTGTTTTCATCCCAGACGCTAATCACTGGATCGCTATTGGCGATCGCAACTTTTAAATCTTCAATTTGCCGGTTCTGTGCCCAGAAGGCAGCTAAGTGAAACAGCTCTTGCAGTTGTTGAAAGTCGATTTGTGATTTACGGTCACAAAATTGAATATGACTGCAATCCATCGTCATCAATAATTTAGAGTCTCGTACTGGCTCATTCTACTCATCAACACGCCGGGGATTGGTGTTCAATTGCACCGAATTTCTGTAATTTGCCGCTTTTTTAGCGAAATCTACCGTTTAGCTTACTCATATCCAACCCTAAATCTGTACCGCCAGATGGATTCCTTTTGAACATAAGTAGCTAACTAAGAATGCTGGATGAAATGCGAAGGATGAAAATGCCTAGTTCTAGGCGAATCTGTTGTTTTTTTCATCCTTCACCCTGACTTCCTACAACCAACGGGCGGCATCTTTGGCGTGGTAGGTAAGAATCAAATCGGCTCCAGCTCGCTTGAAGCTGGTTAAAGTTTCCATTACGACTCGCTGTTCGTCAATCCAGCCATTGAGGGCAGCCGCTTTCACCATCGCGTATTCGCCGGAGACATTGTAAGCGGCTACCGGCAAGTTGCTAGCTTCTTTCACCCGCCAAATGATGTCCATATAGGCAAGTGCCGGTTTCACCATCAACATATCCGCCCCTTCTGCAATATCGAGTTCGATTTCTTTGAGGGCTTCGCGGGCATTACCGGGGTCCATCTGGTAAGTTCTGCGATCGCCAAACTGCGGTGTTGAATCAGCCGCATCGCGGAAAGGGCCATAATAAGCCGAAGCATATTTGGCAGCGTAAGAAAGAATCGGTGTATCGTGGAATCCCGCTGCATCCAATCCTTCCCGAATCGCCTGCACAAAACCGTCCATCATCCCAGATGGAGCGATAATATCAGCGCCAGCCTTAGCTTGAGAGACTGCTGTTTTCTTGAGCAATTCCAGCGTTGGGTCATTCAATACCCGTCCCGTCAAGTCGCCCAATTCCAAATAACCACAGTGACCGTGACTGGTATATTCGCACAAGCAAGTATCGGCAATGACCACTAAATCCGGCACCGCTTCTTTCACTGCGGTGGAAGCTTTTTGGACAATCCCGCAATCGTGCCACGCACCTGTAGCATCTACATCCTTATCTGCGGGAATGCCAAAAAGAATGATCGCGGGAATGCCGAGGTCATAGACTTCTTTTGCCTCTTCCACAATTTTGTCTACCGACAACTGGTAGACTCCTGGCATCGATTTCACTTCCTTAGCAATGCCCTCTCCCGGTACAGCAAACAGAGGGTAGATTAAGTCACTCGTGGCAAGAACCGTTTCACGCACCATCCGGCGCAGCTGGGTTGAGGTACGAAGGCGGCGAGGGCGATGAATGGGAAACATGGCGTTAGTGTAGTGAATAGTTGTTAGTAACTAAAGCGGTCTAAAAAAGTAACAATTTGTCACATTGAGCCGAGCAAAATATTGAGATGAAATTTTTCGCTGGCACTCAGAATCACATATTACGTTTATTTTGACCAACCAGCGCGATCGCTTATAAAAAAATGCCGAATAAAAGGAGGGGCAATTTATAAATTGCCCCTCCTTTCTTAATCTATCCAACTACTAAGTCTGGATACTTATACCTGAGCCGCTACGGGTGCATTCTCAGGGGATGCTTCTGCCGCCGCTGGCACAGCGTAAACGCTTACCTTCTTGCGGGTTCTGTCTTTCCGTTCAAAGGTGACGATGCCATCAATGAGGGCAAACAAGGTATAGTCTCTGCCGACACCGACATTATTGCCAGCGTGAAACGAAGTTCCGCGCTGACGCACCAAAATACTACCAGCACTCACGGTCTGACCGCCGAAACGCTTGACGCCTAAGCGTTGAGCATTAGAATCACGACCGTTGCGAGTACTACCTGTACCTTTCTTATGAGCCATAATTTCCTCACTTGTCCTTACTACTTACTATTCTGCTGTAGTCTCAGCGATTTACTCGGTCGCAGCCGTCTCGGTATCTGTCTCATCAACAACCACCGTTGCCACAGCTTCTTGAGCTTCTTCTGATTCGTCAGCGGCGGCGGTTTGGGAAGCCTGTTGTTCGGAAGCCACCACTGAGCCATTGATGCTGATGGAGTTAATCATCAGCTGGGTGATTTCCTGGCGATGCCCTTTCTTGCGGCGGGTTTTCTTTTTGGGCTTCATCTTGTAGACGATGACCTTCTTACCGCGCCGGTGTCTCATCACCGTGCATTCTACCGTTGCACCTTCGATGAAAGGTTGACCGATGGTTACATCGCCGTCGTTCTGAACGAACAAAACCTTATCAATGGTAACTTGGGTGTCGGGTTCCGAGGGAAGCAGTTCGATGTCGTAAAAGCGACCTGGTTCGACTCTCAGCTGTTTGCCGCCAGTTTCAATAATTGCGTAACTCATGGGATAGTCCTAAGGGTTGCCGTACAGGTAGCTGAATTAGGTGATTGTCAGTTGTCTTTAGTCTTTAGATTCGCTGCTATTGACCCTATGACTAATGACCTCTTAACCAATGACCAATCAGCTTTTGGAATGTCTCAACCTGATCCGAGCAGGAATAGACAGACAATCTTTCATCATCTATGATTACCTGGAACTGTGTCAAGTGAGCGATCGCGCTTTCTTCAGAAAATATGAGAAATACCCAACTGAGGGCAGATGCTTAATCGTTAAGTTATCTTCGACTCATCAGCACGGAGAATAGCGATCGCATGAAAAAGCTCAAGCAGGTTTGGCAGTTTTTGAACACTGATATCCGGGAACTAGGGCAACCCGGAAATGTCGCTGAGACGGGGACAGAGATTACTAAATTCGCGCTGGAATTCGGACTGGCTTTAGGTTTGTTCTCTGCAATTGCTGGTTCTGCGGGAATTCCTATTGCTATAGCAGGGCTATCAGGGACGAAACTAGCGATCCAAGGCGTGAGGCTGTACCGCAAAAAGACGAATCAAGAGCCATCCCTAGAGGAATGGGTAGCGATCGCATCTCCCCTGGCTTATCTAGAAAGCTTTAATGAATTGGTGCAAAGTAATGACTTATTACAGCGAGTCAATTTACAGCCAGCCAATCTAGAGCCAGCAAGCGCAACGCCTCCCGCAAATATCGCCCAACAGCAAAGCGTAAGACTGGGAGAATTTTTTCTAGATGAGCATCTTGCTAGAAATGTTCTTACCTGCTTTCACGAATCGGGATTAGCCCAAGTTTTAAATCAAGTATTGTCGAACCAACTGCAACAAGCAGGAATAAATAAATACGACGCTGATATTTTAACAGCTTGGGTAGCTTGGAAGACTCATCAACATCTGAAAAAATCTTTAGAAGATGCTGAGGATTCTGTCAGACAACGGGCTGAATTATATTTAGCTAGCAGGCGACAAGAATCGGATAAATACTACAGTCTCAATACTTATTTAGATGAGCAGATTGCTGCTAAGCCGTTAGAAACAGTATTTACTGAAAGCTTCACCTTCAAAGATATTTATGTGCCGTTGAAGGCACAGCCAGTAAATGCGAATGGTGAACTTGAT
Organism: Trichocoleus sp. DQ-A1; assembly: GCF_039961955.1. Classification (NCBI taxonomy): domain Bacteria; kingdom Bacillati; phylum Cyanobacteriota; class Cyanophyceae; order Leptolyngbyales; family Trichocoleusaceae; genus Trichocoleus; species Trichocoleus sp. DQ-A1. The sequence continues at coordinate 2,217 of NZ_JAMPKE010000003.1, read as the reverse complement.
GAGGATGCGGGACCATTTGAGATCGAAAGCTGGGCAAAAGGGATGCTAGCGGATGCCCGAAAACAAGACAAGGTGATGTTTATCCAAGGAGGGCCGGGAAGAGGAAAAAGTGTTTTTTGTCGGATGTTTGCCGACTGGGCGCGGCAGCATTTGCATCCAGTTTGGACACCAATCTTGATTCGGCTGCGGGATATCAGGACATTTGAAAATAGTTTTGAAAAAACTTTGCAAGCAGCAGTAGATTGTAATTTTTCCAAAAACAATGATGGCTGGTTAACCGATAGAGATACCCGATTTTTGTTTTTGCTGGATGGATTTGACGAATTAGTTATGGAGAGAGGAACCACCCAGGAATTAAGGGATTTTCTATTTCAAGTAGAGGCTTTTCAAGGTAGCTGCAAGCAAAATTCTGAAAAAGGGCATCGGGTTATTATTACAGGCAGACTCTTGGCACTACAAGGTATTGAAGGAAGAATACCTCCCAACATGGAACGAGTGGAACTACTGCCGATGGATGACGAACTCCAGCAGCAGTGGTTTACCAAATGGGAAACTCAAGTTGGAGGGGATAAAACTTCGGCATTTCAGCAGTTTTTGCAAGATAAACGCTGTCCAGATAGAGTGCGGGAATTAGCGGAAGAACCGCTATTGCTATATCTATTGGCGGCGATGCACCGAGATGGCAAATTGACGGTGGAAATGTTTGAGGGTGCTAGCGGTGTCGGGGCAAAAATTCTGATTTACGAGCAATCTTTAGAGTGGGTACTGACCGAACAACGTAAAAAATGGCTGAATCGAAAGCTAACCGGACAGGAAACCGCAGGACTGCGACGCATTTTGGCAGAGGCGGGATTATGCGTCGTGCAGTCCGGCGGTGAATATGCCGCGATGAAAACAATCGAGTCGTGTTTAATTGGCGATGACAGTGCAATGAAGTTGATTCGCCAAGCTAGAGAACGACACGGAGAGGATGCGCTGAAAAATGCTTTGGCGGCTTTTTATCTCCAGCCTGCGGCAGCTGACAAAGGCAGTTCGGTGGAGTTTACCCACAAGAGTTTTGGGGAATTTTTGTGTGCGGAACGACTCAAAAAAAGTATAGAAGACTGGACGCAACCGGGAAAAAAACCGCAGGAGTTTAAGATATCTATCGACAAAATGGACTGGGAAATCTACGATTTGTTTGGCTATGGTGGGCTGACACTAGAAATTGTGGAATATTTAATGGCTTTATTAGCTGCCAGTAAGGAGTTTCAGCCAGTAGAATTATTCAACCGATTAGAGGATTTTTATCTGCGTTGGTGCGATGGTGAGTTTATCGATGCACCGCCAGAGAATCTGCCTCAGAAAAAGATGCGGCAAATAAAGGGGCAAACGCAAGATTCCAAGTTGATCGGGCAGCGACAGGTAGATGTTTATACAGGGCTGAATGTCACTATCTTGCTCTTAGAGTTACACCGCTATGCCCAGTTAAACGATGACTTAAAAGACAAAATTGCTTTCTTTCCCTGCGGTGAAAAAGATACTGATAGTTTTGATAAATATCGATTGCGTCGCAGCATCGGTTACAGCGAATGTATCGGTATTAGGGGCTTTATAGAAACAGTTTGGCGATTCCTCAGCAGCGCAAACCTCAGCGGCGCAAATCTCAGCGGCGCAGACCTTAGGGGCGCAGACCTGTGCGGCGCAGACCTGTGCGGCGCAGACCTTTGGGACGCAAGTCTCAGCGGCGCAGACCTGTGCGGCGCAGACCTTAGGGGCGCATACCTCTGTAACGCAGAGGTATGCGAAGCAAATCTCAGGGGCGCAGACCTGTGCGGCGCAGACCTCAGCGGTGCCTACCTGTGCGACGCAAATCTCAGCGACGCAGACCTCAACGGCGCAGACCTCAACGGCGCAGACCTTAGGGGCGCAGACCTGTGCGGCGCAGACCTGTGCGACGCAAACCTCAGCGACGTAATCCTCAGCGACGTAATCCTCAGCGGCGCAGACCTCAGCCGCGCAGACCTGTGCGACGCAAACCTCAGCGACGCAAACCTCAGCGACGCAAACCTCAGCCGCACAAACCTCAGCCGCGCAAACCTCGAAAACATTTCTTGGGATAAGTAGACCTCCTGCATGAATGGTCAAGTAGTGTGCCAGTTCATAATCGAGATTGCACAATAAGGGAGTAGATCAGCATCAAGACACTGGGGAGTTGGTATGCCGTATACGGAGCTA